>JBEANH010000021.1:0-35101 GCA_041165505.1 Chloroflexota bacterium
AGCATTCGCTTTGAGGGGGATGATTTACCCACGCTCAAAAGCCTCGATACCCAGGGCCGTGTCATTTATTTGGGCAGTTTTTCCAAAATATTGGCCCCCGGATTACGACTGGGCTGGGCGGTGGCCGCCCCCGACATCATGCGCAAGTTGGGGTTGCTCAAAATTGCCGCAGATACGCAGTGCAGTACACTCAACATGGCAATTACGTCGCTGTTTATCGCCAATTATGACCTCGATGTGCATATTCAACGTTTGCGTAGCCACTACCGCCACAAGCGTGACGTGATGTTGCGCATGATGCATGACACCTTCCCTGACCGCATCACGTGGACGCTGCCACAGGGTGGGTTGTTTACGTGGGTGACGTTCCCGCAGGGATTTGATGCGACGGCTTTTATGCGCGACGAAATGTTGCCCAAAGCCGCAGTGGCCTACGTGCCCGGTGCCACGTTCTTTCCGGTGACGCCACAGCACAACTATGCGCGCATGAACTATTCGTCACAGCCCGAGGCGTTGATTGTGCGTGGGGTGACTGCGTTGGGGCAGTTGTTGCATCAGTATATGGTGAAAAACTAGCCACCAATCGCCTGTATGGTCGCCGCCAAATCACTCAGATCGGCGAGGACGGCATCGGGGTGGTGGGCGGCGAGGTCGGCCACGCTAAAGGGTCCCGTGGCGACGGCCACGGTGCGCGCGCCGTGGGCTTTGCCGCAGGCGATGTCGTTGGGGGTGTCACCCACAATCACCAGGTCGCGCCCCGTCATCGTCGTGCTCACATGTTGGTGGGCGCGTGCGAGTGCATAGCGGGGTAGTTCGATGCGTTGGTGATGATCGCTCCCATAGGCTCCGGTGCGCATATCAATGAAGTCGCGCAGGTTGGTGAGCGTCAGCTTCAGATCGGCCACCGCCTGCATGTTACCTGTCAGGACAGATTGGTGGAAATCTGGTGCGTGTTGGAAGTGATGCAGGGCTGCTGGAACACCGGGGAGCACACGCCCACGGGCGGCCATTTCGGCGCGGCGTGTGGTCAGCTCGTGCATGTAGGTCGCTGCAAAGGTGGGGAGCAGTGCGGTGATGTCGGCAGGGTCACGCTCCGGGAATGTTTCGCGGATAATTTGTTGATCGGTTTTGCCCGCATATTCGCGGCGGTCGTTGCTATTGGGGCGCCCATACACCTGACTCATGGCGGCACGCATGGCTTCGCCGGCCACACCACCACTATAGAGGAGCGTGCCGTCAATGTCCCACAAAATCAAGCGCATAGGTGTCCCTTTTTATAGCCCGCCGAAATAGCGCAGTGCCAGGCGGATACGATCGTCAATGGAATCGGGGGCACCCGCAGGAATACTCGCCACCGCAGCATTGGCTTCGGCAGCGCTGTAGCCTAATCCCGTCAAAATATCAATGAGTTCGCTATCGCGACTCGTGGCAGCACCCGTACTCCCTGCCATGACGCCACGTGGGTCAATTTTGCCTTTGAGTTCGAGCACCATGCGTTCGGCCGTTTTGCGTCCAATACCGGGGACCTTGCTGAGGCGTACCACATCGCCACTTGCCAGCGCAGTGCGTAAATCGTCGGGACTGAGGCTGGAGAGTAAATTCATGGCGACTTTGGGGCCGATACCGCTAACGGCCAGGAGCTGGTCGAAGAGCAGGCGTTGCCCCCACGACTCAAAGCCGTAGAGTGTCATGGAATCTTCGCGCACCACGAGATTGGTGTAGAGGGTGACGTGGTCGCCGTCGTTGAGGCGCGCCAACAATGGTTTGGGGAGATAGACCATGTAGCCGACGCCGTGGGCGTCCACAATCACATAATCGCTGCCACTGGCCGCAATCAGACCAGATACCATGGCAATCATGCGTGCCTCCTATACAAAAGACCCGGCCATCGGCCGGGTCTCGAAATGGAGCGGGAGACGAGATTCGAACTCGCAACCCTCTGCTTGGGAAGCAGATGCGCTACCATTGCGCCACTCCCGCCCATTGCCGTCATTGTAGCGGTTTAAGTGAGGAATGTCAAGAAAATCACCGATGTGCGACCATCAATGACGTCATGATTTGCTCGAGTGCGACACAGTGTTGTTGCCACGAATACTGCGAAACCACACGCACCCGTCCAGCGGCGCCGAGGCGCTGGGCGTCTGCCGGATTGCGCACAAGGTGCACGATGGCGTCGGCGAGGGCACCGACATCCCCCTCGGCCACGAGCACACCTTCGTGGTTGTGGCGCACAATCTGGTTGAGGGGTGTGATATCGCTGGTGATGACAGGCAATGCGGTTGCCATGTATTCGTGCACTTTGAGGGGCGACCAAAAGAATCCTGCTGCTTGTAACGCGGGATGTGCACTCGTATCAAACGGTGCAATGCCGATATCGGCGTCGGCCAAGATGCGTGGCATGTCGGCGTAGGGTTGCGCCCCCATAAAGACGATGTTGGGGTGATCGCCTGCCAGTGCCGTCACCCGGGCATATTCGGGACCATGTCCCACAAAGATGAAGCGTGCATTGATACCCCGTTCGAGGACGATGCGTGCCGCCTGCACCCCATGGGCGACTCCATGCCAGGCTCGAAACGAGCCGATGAAGATGATTGTAGGCACGTGTCCCGCAGGGCGTGGCGTGGTACGTGGGAGAAAGCGTTCGACGTCGGCGCCCCACGGCGTTTCGTGGATGCGGGCACGGTCTATCTCGGCGGGGACAGTGGTGTGCAGTGGCGTCACAATGGCATCAGCCCAGCGGCACTGTTGGGTGGCCCAGCGTCGCATTGGGCCGCCGAGTCGGTCGTCAATTTGGCGTTTGCGGATGCTGGGTGGGTCAACAATTAGTGCGTTGACTTCTAGCAACGTGGGGCGGCGCAGCAGGCGCGCAGCGATCATCCCCGCACCCGCAAAGTTGTAGTAGCGCTCCATGATGATATCGGGTTGGAAGCGGCGCGCCAATGCCACGATGGTGGCGGTAGCGAGCAGGGAGAGGGGTTTGGGGATGTCAATGTGTGAAATGGTAACCCCGTGTACCTGTTGCACCGCAGGGCGCACCAGGTGCATCGGATTGTGCCGACCCTCGGCACTCACTGCGACCATGTGCACGTCGTGACCACGCTGGTGCAACCCGCGGGCAACTTCGAGGGCATGAGTCGAGCCACCAAGATTACCGGGAACGGGGATGCCACTCGCAATATACAGAATCTTCATGACAGCACAATAGACTACATGCGTTCGTAGCGTTCAAGATCGAGCACGATACACAGGGCACCTTCGGCAGCGGTGCCGACCGTCTGCTGTGCTTTTACGACGGATGTGTCCTCAACGCCCACCAGCAGGGTGGTGTTGCCACGGCGCAAAAATCCACCACTCGATGCCAACCGGGTCACACGGAACCCCTGTTCGACGAGTGCATCTACTGCGGCATCTGCGACAGCATCTTCGGTCACAAATACGAGTAACTTCATGGCGGTGCTCCTTTAGACAGAACCAGCGTTACGGATACGCTGAGTCATAGGCATGGTATAGGCGTGGCAGATAGCCACGGCAACAGCATCTGCGGCATCGTCTGGTTTGATGATACTCGGCATGCGCAAGGTCAGGCGGACCATTTCTTGCATCTGCTTTTTGTCGGCACCACCATACCCGGCAACCGTCTGTTTGACGACAATCGGCTTGTATTCGTGGACACTCAACCCAGCCTGTGCGACTGCGAGGAGCGCCACCCCACGGGCTTGACCGACGGTGAGTGCGGTAGTGACATTCTTCGAAAAGAAGAGCTCTTCGACTGCGCCACTATCGGGTCGGTGTGTTTCAATGCATTCACAGAGACCGCGATACAAGATGACGAGGCGTTCGGCCTGCGGCATGCCTGCAGGTGTCGTCAGGACTCCACACGCAATCAACGAAACGGTACTGGCGTGATGTTCGACGACTCCCCACCCCATAATCGCAGTGCCAGGGTCAATGCCAATGGTACGCATCTCATTATTCGCCTGCAAATTGCTCAGCAAGCTCGTCAGTAATGTCGAGATTGCTGTAGACTTTTTGCACGTCGTCGAGGTCTTCGAGGCGGTCAATCAGCTTGAGCGTTTTGAGTGCTTCGGCGGCATCTGCCTGGACGATGGTTTTGGGGCGCATCACCTTTTCAGCGGTAGTGACGGTTAACCCAGCAGCCACCAACGTATTGCGAATGGCTACCAGTTGTCTGTATTCGGTGTAGATTTCGAGGATTTCACCACTCTCCACCACATCGTCGGCACCGGCATCAATGGCCAGCATCTGTGCATCATCACTGGGTATTTTGCTGCCACTCAGGTCAACCACAATCAGCCCCTTCATGTCAAACATCCAGCCGACTGAGCCAGGCAGCCCGAGTTCGCCACCGATTTTGGTGAAGGCGGCACGGACTTCGGATGCGGTGCGGTTGCGGTTGTCGGTGGCTGATTCAATAATCAGCGCCACACCACCCGGTGCATACCCTTCGTAGGTGATTTCTTCGAGCTGTGCTTCGCCACCCTTGCCCAATCCGCGGTCAATGGCCCGTTGGATGCTGTCGGTAGGCATGTTGCTACCTCGGGCACGGTCCACGGCAATGCGCAGGCGAAAATTGGCATCTGGATCGCCCGACCCACCATCACGGGCAGCGATGGCGATGTCACGCGCGAATTTGGTAAATAATTGACCACGGCGCTGATCGAGAACCCCCTTGGAACGGCGAATCGTGGCCCATTTGGAGTGACCGGACATAGCACATACCTCAATGTATACAAATGCTCATCGCATTATAGCACAGCGAGGCTAGTGGCTTAAAGTGGGAAATTGCGCAGTAAGCCTGTCCACGTCACATAAAAAACCACCACGAGGGCGACCTCGTGGTGGTTACCGCGGATGAATGCTAGTTGTTGATGGCCTGGTTGCTCGTCGTTTGCTGCACGCGTGTGACCAAACTCTTGAGGCGCTCGCCATCGAGTGATTCGTATTCGATCAGGGCCTCGGCCATGTCGTTGAGCACTTCCCGATTGGCGGTGAGAATGGCACGTGTCTGCTCGTACGCTTCGGCTACGATGCGATGCACTTCCTCGTCAATTTTGCGAGCCACGTCTTCGCCGTAGTTGCGCTGTTCGCTGATTTCGCGTCCGAGGAAGATCATCTCTTCTTTTTCGCCGAAGGCGATCGGACCCAGCTTGGCGCTCATACCAAAGCGGGTTACCATGGAGCGTGCAATCCGCGTGACCTGGGTGATATCACCTGAGGCCCCAGTGCTGACTTCTTCGATGCCAAAGACTAACTCTTCGGCAACACGCCCACCGAGTGCGGCTACCAACTGTGCCGTAAACTGTGACGCCGTCGTGTAGCGCAGGCTGTCTTCCTCGGGGAGGAAGAGGGTATAGCCACCCGCACGACCACGGGGAATGATGGTCACCTTTTGCACCATGTGCGACTTGGCCATTCCTGCTGCCGCAATGGCGTGACCAGCTTCGTGGTACGAGACTAGGAGCTTTTCGCGCTCGGACATGACCCGGCTGCGGCGCTCGGGACCACCCAAGGCAACCCGTTCAACGGCATCGGTCAATTCGAGCTGACCAATCTGCTTTTTGGAGCGACGTGCCGCCAAAATGGCTGCTTCGTTGATGGCGTTGGCCAGATCGGCACCCGAAAATCCGGGGGTCAACTTGGCAACCACGCTCAGGTCTACATCGTCGGCGAGGGGCTTGCCCTTGGTATGGACGGTCAGTACGGCCACACGCCCCTTCATGTCGGGGGCATCGAGCACGACCTGACGGTCGAAACGACCAGGGCGCACCAATGCGGGGTCGAGCACATCGGGGCGGTTGGTGGCCGCAATCACGATGATGTTGGTGTTGGAATCAAAGCCGTCCATCTCGACCAGGATTTGGTTGAGGGTTTGTTCACGCTCGTCGTGTGAACCACCGAGTCCGGCACCGCGCTGACGTCCAACTGCGTCAATTTCATCAATGAAGATGATACAGGGGGCGTTGCGCTTGGCTTGATCGAACAAGTCACGCACACGTGAGGCACCCACACCGACAAACATTTCTACGAATTCCGAGCCGGAAATCGAGAAGAACGGCACACCTGCTTCACCGGCGACCGCCCGTGACAGCAGTGTTTTCCCTGTTCCCGGCGGACCAACCATCAGCACACCGCGTGGAATGCGGGCACCGAGTGCGGAGAACTTGTCGGGGAACTTGAGGAATTCGACGATTTCCGTTAAATCCTGCTTGGCTTCTTCTTGACCCGCCACATCGGCAAAGGTCACGCTCGGCTTGTCACCCGAGAACATGCGGGCTCGGCTCTTGCCGAATGACATGGCCTGGTTGTTGGAGCCCTGTGCTTGGCGCATGAAGAAGACGAAAAACCCGATCATCAAGATGACAGGCAAGAAGACGGAGAGCAGATTGAAGAGTCCGCCCCATGCAGGTGCCGCACTAATCTTGACGTCCACGGTATCAAGGGGGACGTCTGCTTGTACGAGCAACGTGGTAATGCTATCACCATTCTCGACGCGCGTCCGTACTTGTTTGGCGTCACGATAGACGACGATGATTTCGTTGCTGCCCGATTGGACTTCGAACCGGTCGATACGTCCTTCTTTGGCGTCTGCGAGCACTGAATAGATACCACGCTCATCGGTGACTGTCTGTGCACTGCTAAAGTAATTGAAAAAGAGTGCAAGGGCGGCCACGAGAATCACGAGGTAGACAAAGCTGTTTTTGAGCCAGCGATTTTCGCCCATAATACGTCTCTATCTAGGAGGTACACTCCGTGGTAGGTGGGGCTCTGATACAACCAGAGGAAAACACACTACGTGTTTGGTGTTGTGATTATATCATTGTCGTTTTCATCGGGGCAAGGATTTTCCTGCCAAAATCACGAACTCTTATTGAAATCTTATAATTGACAGTTGTGTGAGGGCGGTGGTGGTGACACTGGAAGGCACCCCTCCCAGTGTCACGGTACGTGCTAGTGCGTGTATATTTCAGGTTTAAGGACACCGATATATGGCAGGTTGCGGTAAAGCTCGGCATAGTCGAGCCCATATCCGACCACAAATTCGTTGGGAATATCAAAGCCGAGATAGTCCACGCTGAGAGTGACGCTGGGGTCACGGCGCGCTGGTTTGTTGAGGAGCGTGCAAATGCGCATACTGGCCGGGTCACGTTTGAGCAGTTGTGCATGCAGGTAGGCCAACGTCAACCCGCTGTCAATAATGTCTTCCACGATTAGCACATGGCGTCCCGCAATGTCCATGTCTAGGTCTTTGAGTAAGCGCACCACGCCACTCGAATGCGTGCCATGCCCATAGCTTGATGTGGCAATAAAGTCTATGGCGACGGGGATGTCTATGGCGCGACACAAATCCATCATGAACATGGTGCATCCTTTGAGCACCCCAATCATGACGAAATCCGATGTGTCTCGGTAATCGCGCGAAATAATCTGCCCAAGCTCTTGGATGCGCGTTGCAATTTGTTGCTCGCTCAAGAGCACCTGTTTGATGGCGTGATGCATGACTGCTCCCTGTTACACTGCTCTATTTCATCATACCGTAGAATCAGGCACCATGAGGCACGAAATATGCAGACTTTCACTCCCCACTATGGCACAAAACGCCGGGTCAACCCGCACCCCGACGACCCATACCACGGTATCACCACAACACACCAATGGCCACATATCCCGTTGCAGTGCTGGAATCCGTGCATCCACGAGTACATCTTGTACCCGGCGATGTCGCCCGTGTCCGATTCCAATACGATCTCCGCGTTGCCGTGTGCGTACCATGTAGTCATGGTGGGGTTGTAATGCAACGTGCCAGTAATCTGCAGGCGATGTGTCGGATTGATGCAGGTTCACGTGTAACTGAAATGCACCACACGCAATCTGCTGGGGTGGGGTGAGGCGCTGTGTTGGTGCCGTGTAGACGGGGGATTTTGCGAGTGCAGGTGGTGTGCCGATACCCACTGTGCCGTGGTGGAGCCGCACCTGCATCGGCTGTGGGAGCGACAGTGCTGGTGGGGTCTGGCTGAGGATGGCGTGGCGGATAGCTTCGATGTGTGCCCAGGTTACTTCGCGGAGGGTCGCATACACGTGAACAATGGCACGGCGGATAATGGCTCGTTGCAGGCTGACATGGAGCGGAGCGAAATGGGTGTGTTGCACGGTCACCCACCCTGGTGCGGTAGTGGTAACCATTGCCCAGTGGTGTGTCGCCATCGCATCAATGAAATCACTGTCATCACTGGCAATCAGCGCACTATGTGCCAGTAGTGCGTTGATTGCTGGTTGTTCGTGGCGGAGTTGGGGCAACAGGTGACTACGAATGCGGACGCGCAACGATGCCTGATTGTGGTTGCTCGGGTCGTGGCATGGTGCAAGTGCATGTGTCGCACAATAATCGAGGATGGTGGCCCGGCTCACGGCTAGCAGTGGGCGCACCAGTGCCGCACGTCCCTGTACATGGGCAGGAGCCCAGTCCGCCCACGGGATGTGTGGGCGCATGGCGGCCAAACCGTGGGTGCCACTCCCCCGCAACAGGCGCATCACCACCGTTTCTGCTTGGTCATCTTGGGTGTGTGCAACCACCACCACGTCTGCGTCCACGGCTGCTGCATAGGCCGCCATGCGCCGATACCGCACCACACGTGCCGCTTCGCTCACATTGTGATAATCGGCAGCCTCGTGCGCAATGTCGGCACGCTCACAGTGGACGGTCACACCGAGCGTCGTGGCACATTCAGCAACGAATTGGGCGTCTGCTGCCGATTGTGCCCCACGCAAGCCGTGGTCGAGATGGAAGACTGCGAGTAACGTTCGTGTATGTACATGACATAATGCATGGAGGAGAGCCAGTGAATCGGGACCACCAGAGACTGCCACCACGATGCGCTGGTGTGATTGCCAAAGGGGATGTCGCGTCACGTGCTGGATGAGTGGATGTGGCGTACTCATGGTTGCGTAGGCACAACAAGTGTCACAATGGTCAGTTGCCGTTGTTGCGTATATGGCGTATCCACCACCCGTGTCTGGTCCTGTTGCACATCACTCCAGCCATAAATGGTGACGCGATTCGACGGCAATGCACTGACCGCCCCACACGGCCCAGCGATATGGGTGTAGATGCGTTGGATGTTAAAGGTCGCATTGGGGTCGTTGGCTTCGTCACAGGGAAACTGTGTGCCATTCTGCGGGTCAATGCGTACTTCCACTGGTTGTCCACTCGCCACAGTACCAACATGCTGACTGATTGTTTCGTAGACCACGACCACATCAGTCAAATCCAACCCGGTCAGTGTGACACTCCCGGTGAGCGTGTTGTCGCGTTGTTGTAGGGTATGTTGCACTGCGAGTGGGCGTGGAGTCAGACGAATGGCCATGAAGTAGTTGATATCGCCGATATCACTCGTATAGTCTGCCTGATGCGTGGTGGCATCTATTTGGGCCACCGATAGCATTGGTGCTTCGTTGAGCTCGATGAGGGTGGCGGCCGCCGGATTCCCTAGTGTGATGCGCTGGCGTTGTGGTGTGTAAATGGCCGTACTACTGGTGCTGATGGCATCGGCGCTTTGCCCGTCCTGATGAACTACCACCAGCTCGTATGCAAGCGTGCTATCGCCACGAATAACCCAATTACTCGCAATGAGCACCACCGTCACAATCAGTGCGGTAACCGGAATGGTCACCCAGGCCAGATCCAGCGTACCCCGTCGTTTGAGAATGATGTAGGTGAGTGGTGCAATGATAACGATGTATGCCACGATAATCAGAAAAATCAGTAACGGTGAGAGTTGTGTCAGTGCCGGAATCATGATGCCGTTGGCGAGGAGCTCGTTGTAAATCCCACTGGCAGGATACACCGCCGTACTGAGCAACAACGGATACGTGGGTTCGATGACGGGTTGCCAATACCACGTTTGTGCCGACCACCCGCGTGTTGCATCCAACGGCAACACTGCATGAAAGACTTCGCCGCGACCCACACTGCGTTGCCACAGGAGTGCTTCATGGTCGCGCAGGGCAACTGCGTCGTTGATGCCACGTGCCACGGGAACAGTGATGGTTGTCGGCCATTCTGCGGGTAGGGCGGTGGCTGCCACCGACTGGCTGGCATCTATTTCAATTGCACCAAGGTCGCGCCAGTCGTCTGCGAGTGTGCCTGCAACTACGATGCGTCCGCCCACGTGGAGCCAGGCGCGGATGGCCTGCTGTTGCGCTTGTGTGAGCTGTTGTGGCTCGGCAATGAACAGCGTGTAAATGCCATGCAGGGCGTCCACGCTACTCGGGAAGTCTTGTGGCGAAACGGTACGAACCACCGGAGGTATGGCGCCATTGGGCAGGGGTGCCGTATTGAGTTCGGCGAGGAGATTGGTGTCCGTGGCAATTACCACGGTGAGTTGGTCGGAAATCGGTTCGGCATTGATGATGGTACTGCGTAGAATGCCCTGCGTATCACGGACCCGCGCCACAATGTTGCGTGCGTAGCCCGGCATGATGGTCGTGAATTCGATGCGTTTCTGGCTCCGTGCGGGGAGTGTCACATCGTGGTACCAGGTGACCACCGTGCCACGATCCGCAGTTACCGCCCATTCGAGGCGCACATCGCGGTCAACGCTGTCGCCGGTCACCGTCAACACCACTGGTGTCAGGCGAGCCACCGCATAGCTGTTGGCGAATCCAACCTGGGCACTGATATCCACGCTGTTACCAGTTTGTGCGGCAACATGCTGATACCACGGCATCATGCTCCACATGATGCAGCCGAGCAATATCACAGACAAGCGCTTCATGGGCGACTACTCCTTGGCCAGTGCCGCACAGGCGTTCACTAATGCGAGCACGTGGGTGAGTGTTTGCGACGGGGTCTGATTATCGCCGTTGATGATGACTGCATCGGGGGCGGGGAACATGACGTGACGGTCACGTTCATCGCGGATACGGATGGATTCAATTAATGCGCCAGCATCCACGGTTTCACCACGTGCCACGAGTTCGGCCATACGCCGTTTGGCACGTTCGGCAATCGAGACGTCGAGGTAGATTTTGAGGGGCGCTTCGGGAAGCACAATGGCACCGATATCACGACCTACCATGACCACGTGCCCTTGCATGCCGATGGCTCGTTGACGTGCCCGCAAAATGGCACGTACTGTGGGGTGAGCAGCTGCAAGTGAGACAATTTTTTCGACGCGCTGATCGCGAATCGCCCACGTGACGTCGCGTCCATTGAGCAGAATCGTGTACTGGCGACCATCGTCCTGCGTTGGTGCCAGTACCGCAATATCGCTGGTCTCGGCGAGCGCGGTCACTGCCATGCTATCGTGCGGGTCTTGGGCGGCATCGAGTACGGCCAACGCTAGTGCCCGATACATGACACCTGTATCGAAATAAATGTAGCCGAGCGTATGCGCGAGATGTGCGCCTAGCGTGCTCTTGCCGGATCCTGCAGGACCATCAATGGTAATGACTTGTGGTGTGTTCACGATACGTCCATCAGTGCGGTGACCATAATCGTATTATACTCCGCATGCGGTCGTCGAGGTGTTCATGAAAAAAATGACGGCGGCAGGAGTACATCGTACTCCTGCCGCCACCGTTGCTTTAGCAAACTGCGATGGATGACCCACCCTTGCGGGCGGATTCTTGGATGGCATCCCACAGCTTGGCCATGCGCAAACCGACTTCCGGTGGACAGGGGTTGGTCGCCCCCTTGCGTACGCCGAGAAATTGCTCCCAGACACCGAGTGATGCGGCAGTTTCCACCGTTTCGGGTGGAGTGTCACCGTTGTACTGCACCTGCAACTTTTCCCCCCAGACGCCGGTGTAGAGAATCCCCTTGTCACCAAAGACACGAATGTCGGAGTGGCACGACGGCATTGCTTCACCACAGCCATGCAACGACACCAGCACCCCCGACTTGAGGCGGGCAATGACCACGCCGAGCGTCTCTACGGGGCGGCCCTGGTTGTCGAGGTAGGCTGCTACTTCGGCCACATCCTCACCGGCCAAATCTACAGTGGTGTTGAGCAGGTGGGCACCCGTGTCAAACAAAAAGCCACCACCCGCGATGTCGGGAATCTGGCGCCACGTGTTGACCGTGTTGACCCCCCAGTTTTGCCACACCACGCCGCTAATCGTCTTGATGGTGCCGATTGTCCCACTACGGAGCATGTTGACGGCGGTGCGCACATTGGGTGACAAACTGCCGGGGAATGCCACCACTAGGAGCTTGCCTGTGCGGTTGCGCGTGGCAATCAGGCTCTCAGCTTCGGCGCCATTCATCACCATCGGCTTTTCGAGGAGCACATCAATGCCCGCATTGAGACAGGCCGCCGTCTGGTCGTGATGATACTTGTGTGGCGTAATAATAAAGGCTGCGTCAAGCTTCCCTTTGTAGTCGCTGAGCAATTTGTCGAGATCGGGCTGATTGGCGGGTACAGGCAGCTTGGCTGCCTCAAACATGGCTGCGGTGTCTTCGTAGGCCTGTGAGGAAGGCTCGCAGACCACACTAATCGTGGTGGTATCTTGCATTTTGATCATGTTGCGGATATGGTGGCGTGCCATACCACCGCATCCGATCATGACTGTACGGGCTTGTGACATCATCGTCTCCTTGTGTGATAAACGGGTTTCGTGTACATCCTACACGAAAAATGTCAATACGTGACAGCTGCTAGCCACGTCCCACATAGGGCATGTTGGTGGCCATGATGGTTTGAAAGAGCACGTTGGCCGATAGTGGCAGATTGGCCATTGCCACAAGTGCATCTGCCACATGGGTCACATCCATCAGCGGCTCGACGGCTACTGCTCCATGTGCCTGCATGATACCCTGTGCCATGCGTTCAGCCATGTCGGTGGCCGCATTGCCGATATCAATTTGTCCGACGGCGATGTGGTGTGGGCGGCCATCGAGGGCGGCAGCTTTGGTCAGCCCTGTCACTGCATGCTTGGTGGCCGTATAGGCGATGGAGTGCGGGCGTGGTACATGTGCCGATATTGAGCCATTGTTGACGATGCGCCCACCCTGTGGCTGCTGTGTTTTCATTATACGAAACGCCTGCTGTAAACAGTAAAACATGCCGTTGAGATTGGTATTGACCACGGCCTGCCAGGTGGCGAGTGGCAATTCATCAATGGGGACCGCAGGGGCGCCGATTCCCGCATTGTTGAACAAGAAATCGAGGCGCCCGTAGTGGGCAACCACCTGTGCAAAGGCATCTTCTACGGCAGTTGCATCCGTCACATCACAGGTGATGACGAGGGTGTGCTCGGGCATCGCACAGGCGGCTTGTGTGGCCTGTAGATCGGCCAACGTGCGCCCAAGCAGGGCGACATGCCATCCGGCAGCAACCAGTGCACGCGCACTTGCCTGTCCAATGCCTCGGCTCGCCCCTGTGACTATCGCAATTCGTGGTGTTGACATGATTGCTCCTCGTGATAGCACGACACCCCCACGAAGCCAGTGTGTGGCTTCATGGGGGTGCGGCAAGACGGCTTATTTGGCCGGTTTACGCAAAATGAAGAAGTAGTAGGGGGCATCGGCGGGTGTCGGCGCATTGTAAATGGGGCGCAAAATTGGCTCCCACAACCAGTTGATGGTGAAGGGGGCTGCAATTATCCAGCGTCCGAGCAATTTGCGTGTAATCAGTGACGGTGCCGCCAAGTAGTGGCTCAAGTCAAACAATTCCAATGCCTTGTCGCTAAAGTACGGGCGACATGATTCGACTTCAAAGCCGACATCATTGAAGAGTTTGCTCCACTCGTCACGACTAAGCATGTTGACATGGACCGACACCTTGTTGAACCAACGCCCATAGCGCATACCATCAAAGCCGAGTGCATTGAGGATTTTGGTACCAAGCAGTTGTGACGGAAAGCGGCCACCAACCACTGAAGCCACAAACGGTGCACCTGGTTTGAGGGTGCGGAACGTTTCTGACAGTGTTTCACGCAACGGCACTACGTGTTCGAGTACACAGTTGCTGAACGCCGCAGAAAAGGTTTCGTTGGGGAAGGGCAAATCCTTGCCGTCGGCCACACTCAGCCCTTTGTAGACGTTGCGTCCATAGGCTTCGTAGGTGTCGCTGATAATGGGGTCAATGCCGTAGATGGCTTTACCAGGGAAGGCGATTTCGGCGAAGGTACCATCACCACTCCCCACATCGAGGATGGGTTCAGGAAGCTCGGGGGCTGTTTCCGCAAACAAGCGGGCTTCGATCATGCGAATCATGACGCGATGTGGCGGCAGTGTCATCAAGTGTGGAGTGAGAAAGTCGCGGGTTTGGGTCGTCATACTCGTTAGTTCCTTGCTGAAAGTTCGCTAAACAGGCGTTCGTATGCATCAATGGTAAGGGGCGTGCTAAAGCGCGCCTCGACTTCGGCACGTGTGCGGTGATAGTGGGCGGGATCCGCCAAGATGCGGAGCAATGCGTCGCCGAGGGCGGGGGCATCCCCAATCGGTACCACTAGCCCCATCCCCGTCTGTGTGACTGGTTGGCGTACACCGGGCAGGTTACTCGCAACCGATGGCGTGCCCAGGAGCATGGCTTCGACTTGCACGAGGCCAAACGATTCCGTGGAATTGAGGCTGGGGACGGTGATAACGTCGCAGGCACGGAAAAAAGTGGCCAACTCGCGCTGGTTGAGCGTCCCCAAAAACGTCCAGTGCTCTTTGTACTGCGCAAAAAGTGGTGCCAAGCGCCGTGCATAGGCTTCTTCGCCGAGCACCTGTTCAAAGGGGCCCGCAAAGAGGACACGGGCATCGGGATGCTGTGCGATGATGGCTGGCATGGCACCGAGCAACACTTCGACCCCCTTTTCGGCGGCCAAGCGTGCCGCCATGCCAATCACTGGTCCCGTCAAGTTGTAGCGCTGTTTGAACGAGCGCACATCGTCGTCACTACTGGGCATGACTTCGACGGGTGGGGGGATGACGGTCACTTTGGATTTGAAGCGCGACAAGTAGGGCGAATGCGTGGCGAAATCTTCGGTGTATGCCACGATGCGCGTGGCCAGGCGTCCCGCCATTTCATTCTGGAATTGGACTACGCGGTCAACTACCCGGTTAAACCACCCCGGGGGCAGTTGCAGGTCGCAGTGATAGGTCAGCACCACCGGTTTGCCCATCAGCCAGCCACGGGTGGCCAGCCCGGGGGCATCGAACTGCGGCAGGTGGAGACTCATCACGTCGTGGCTCAAGGCGAGTTTGGTTGCCTCGATACCGAACGTGGGCATGATGACCCCTTTGCTGACGCGTGCCGCCACTGGCACTCGGATGACGTGCACGCCGTTGAGTGATTCGGTGCGCGGCAGGCTCGGGTCGTACTGGGATGTCAGCACGGTGACGTGGTGGCCACGTGCGGCCAGCCCAATCGCCAAGCGCTCCGCATAAATGGTGAGCCCACTCGTGTAGGGGCGATAGTAGGTCAGTGCAAGCAACACACGCATGACAATTACCGTCCCTCGATTTCAGCACGGCTCTCGGCCACCCATTGCCACAAGCGTTCGATGCCTTGGGTCACAGAAACCCGTGGTGTCCACTGCAATGCCTGTTGGGCCTTGTCAACGTTGAGGATGCAGACGCGCTGGTCACCGGGGCGCCAATCCGCGAAGCGGGGTGTGGCTACAGGGCGTCCATTGAGGGCATCGAGATGGGGGTGGAATTCACGCCAGATGGAGATGGTGTTGTCGGGGCCACCACCGATATTGAAAATTTCGCCGGCCACATCATTGATGCGACTAATGGCACTGCGGTAGGCATCAACCAGGTCGTCCACGTACAACAAATCACGTACCTGTTTGCCGTCACCGTAGATACTCAGCGGTCGTCCTAGCTGAGTGGCAATGATAAAGTGTGCCGCCCAGCCCTGGTCTTCGACGCCGAATTGGCGTGGTCCGTAGATGGCCGATTGGCGGAAGACGACGGTGCGCAGGTCGTAGATGCGATGGTAGTCTCGTACATACTGGTCGCCGGTGCCTTTGGAGCACCCGTATGGTGAATGGAAATCGAGGGGCTGGGCCTCGGTGACGCCCCGTGGGAGATCTCGGTAGCGGTAGCGTGTTTCGTCTTCGACTACCACAATGTCGTCCATGCCACCATACACTTTGTTGGTGGACGAGTAGAGCAGAATCGGGTTTCGCCCCGAGGCACGTGCCGCCTCGAGGACGTTGAATGTACCGAGAGCGTTGATGTCGAAATCTTCGCGCGGGTTGACGACTGATGTGGTGACCGCAACCTGCCCAGCCAAGTGAATGATGGCATCGGCATCGGCAAGTGCATCAGTGGTACTCCGGGCATCGCGGATGTCGCCTTTGCGCAACACGACGTTGTCCGCACCAAAGGTGCGGGTGAGCCAGGTTAAATTGTGTGCGGCACCCGGGCGTGACAGGTTATCGTAGAGGGTGACGCGATACCCGTCGCGCAGGAGCGCTGCGGCGAGATTGGCGCCGATAAACCCAGCTCCACCGGTAATCAGAATGTGCATGCGACCTCTCACATGTAGGCGATGATGGCGTGTGTATCGCTGTGTACGACCGATAGTAATACACAAAGATGCGTTTGCGTATATCATACCATAGCGCTATGAAATGATGACGCATACAATACTGACAATATGACATTATCATGTCAATATCGTCTCTCAATACGATGTACGGAGGCATCATTTTGTTCATTTGAAAGAACATTACGACAATACATAGGAAATGGCATGGTTTTTTAATCTTTACGCAGGAAAGTGCCCATGAAATATGGGCTATAATGTGGGTAATAAAAGTGAGGAGATTGTTGTACATACGAGACAATTCTAGATTCGCCACATCCCAATCGAGATGAGGTGTGTTGTGGTCGTGTGTGCACTGTATGAGGAACTCGATGAATAATACGCTCGCACTATTTCGTCGGTATATTCTGCGCTGGATGCTGCTGCTCATCATCGTGCTGATTGGCGCATATTTTCGCCTGAACGGATTGTTTGCTTGGGATGAACCATCCTTCCGGCTCCATCCCGATGAGCGCTTCCTCACCGAGGTCGCGAGTCAGATCCGGTTACCTGATTCATTTGAACGCTTCATTGATAGTGGGCGTACGCCACTCAACCCGCGTAATGGCAACTATAAATTTTTCGTGTATGGCATGTTGCCCCACGAAATTACACGTACGGTGGCCGTGTTGCTCACTCCCCCAGACCGGCTACCACCACAAGCGACTACCCCCAACAACGAGGGAGCGAATCCCGAATATCGCCTTTCCAAGGCGTTCCCGCAGTCAATTCGTGCCCTGATTAATCCTGACGGCAAAGACTTCACCATGGAGATTCACCGCATCGGGCGGTCGGTTTCTGCATTTTTCGACCTGTTGTCGCTACTGATGGTGTTTTTGATTGCACGGCGTCTATACGGCGAAAAGGTGGCTTACTTGGCTGCCCTGATGTCCGCTGGTACGGCCACGTTAATTCAGCAGTCACATTTCTTCACCGTGGATGCTACCAGCACGTTTTTCATCTTGCTCACCCTCTACTATGCGGTTCGCATCGTCCAGCGTGGTGGTGTATTTGATTATGTGGGGGCAGCCATCGGTGTTGGTGGCGCCATCGCCTGTCGTATCACGTTGGCCACCGTTGCAGTTGCCGTCATTGTGGCCGTGATTGCTCGTTTACAGCGTGCCTATGTCAACGAACAACGTCGCGCCATGCTGCGTGATGTGTCACTGGCCATCATGTGGGGCGTGTTGACCCTCTTTGCCGCGCGCACATTTGGTCCGGACATGTTTGCAGGCACCATGGCAGACAGCGAGCCCCGCATGATTTTGGGGAATGCGCTGGGACCTGATGTGATGTTCCTCGATGACTTCTTCCACGGGAAAGGCTACTTCGACATTCGTCCCGATGATCGCTTCTTACAGAGTATGTCGGACATTAGTCGTTTTGCATCGGGCGAAGTGGACTGGCCGCCGACACAGCAATGGGCGGCGCGCCCCCGCTACATCTTTGCCCTCTCCAACATGGTCTTTGCCGGGATGGGGGCGCCGTTGGGTGTGGCTGCTTGGCTCGGCTTCCTCGTGGCAGGCTATTACCTGTTGCGCCGGCGCATGATGGAGCACTTGATTCCCTGGACGTGGGTCTTGTTCTTCTTTGGTTGGCAGGGTGGGCTCTTTTTGATGACCATGCGTTATTACCTGCCCATCTACGGCATGCTCACCATTTTTGCTGCGTGGTTGGTGGTGCATCTCGCCAGCCATCGTTTGACCGTGTTCAACAAACTCATGCACTGGATGTGGCAGCCCGGTGATGCGCAGCTCCATTTTCCACGGGCGCTGGCAATTGCACGTGGCCTGTCCTATATGGTCGTGGTCCCCATGTTGGTGGTGGTGCTTGGTGCGTTGGCGTGGGGCTATGCGTTTACGCGCCTCTACACCGAAGACCACACCCGTGTGGCCGCATCGCGCTGGATTTATGCCAATATTCCCCCGGGCTCGGTGATTAGCTCTGAATCATGGGACGACGGTTTGCCGCTCGGGTTGGATGGTCGCAGTGCCGACCAATTCCCGGGTGAAGCCTTCCCCGTGTATGCCGAAGACGAATTGTCCAAGTATTTTGGCGATGGCTCTGCGGAAAACGAAGGGCTCCTCAAGCAGATTGACAACGTTGATTACATCATTCTGAGTAGCAATCGTGTCTACGATACGGCTGGCCGCTTGGTGATGCGCTATCCGGCACTCATCAACTACTACAAGTCGCTGTTCGACGGTTCACTCGGTTTCGAATTAGTCGCCGAATTCCGTTCGTCACCGCGTCTGCTCGGCATCGAATTCCCCACCGCAGTCTGGGCCGAAGAAGCGTTTAGCGTCTACGATCATCCACGGGTGCTGATTTTCAAGAAAACAGAGCGCTACACCAGTGAAAATGCCAAAGCGCTCATCTTCCGTGGAGTAGTCTTCGACGAAGTCTACAAGATGACCACTATCCGCGCCAGCAAAGCGATGACGGCGCTCCATTTCACCGATTTGCAGTGGCCCACCTATCGCAATGCGGCGTCGTGGAACGAGTTGTTCAGCGATTTCACTACCACCACTGTGCCCTGGTTGTGGTGGTGGTTGGCACTCGAAATCATGAGTCTCGCCGCCTTCATCCTGTTGCGACGGGCGTTAGCCGGCTTGCCCGATGGTGGCTTTGCAGTCGCCAAAACGCTCGGTCTGTTGCTGGTAGCGTGGTTCATCTGGTTGGCTGGGACAATCAACGTGCTCCCCTTCAGTCGTGTCGGGGTGTGGATCGTCGTTGCCATTGCCACTGTGGCCGCGGTGATTGTGTGGGTGCGTGAGCGCACGCGCTGGCACGAATGGTGGCTCCAGCGCCGTTTCTTGGTGATTACCACACAAGTCGTCTTCATGGTGGCCTATCTCGGCTTTGTCTGGGTCCGCTCACAGAATCCCGATCTTTGGCATCCTGGGCGTGGTGGTGAAAAGCCGATGGACCTGGCCTTTTTAACGGCCGTGATCCGCAGCCCCACCTTCCCCCCGTATGACCCGTGGTTTGCGGGTGGGATGCTCAATTACTACTACTTTGGTTTTGTGATGGTCGGCGTCTTGGTCCACATGACTGGGATTGTGCCATCCACCGCATACAACTTGGCCGTTCCCACCATATTCGCATTAACTGCTGTGGGGGCCTGGGGTGTGGCGCTCGCCGTGCAAGGATCATTCCGCACCATTCATTCACATGCGTGGCGTTGGTGGTTGCGCGCATTGCCGTACGCCGAACGCCGCAAATTGGTTGGTGCTCTGTTGGCCGCACTCTTTACGGTGGTGGCTGGTAACTGGTCACAGGCCTACTGGCTCTTGCCGGGTACGGGTGTCAACCCGGTTGAATCGTGCGACAAGGGCTCTTCCTATGCTGCGCAACAGATTTGTGGTGGGCGTGAGGAGTGGGCGTTCTGGGATGCAACGCGTGTAGTCGCCATCAAAACAGGCGATGGCGTTATCAACGAATTCCCCTTCTTTACGTTCCTGTTTGCTGACCTACATGCACACATGATCGGCTTGCCGTTGTTGATTGCCGCACTCGGAGTCATGCTGGCCATGATTCGTCAGCGTGTGCATGTGCGTGCCTTGTGGTCGCGTTGGCGAGAACGTTGGCTGGCGATTGTGTTGCTCGGGCTGATTAGCGGTGTCGCCTATGCCACCAACACGTGGGACTACCCCACCATTCTCGGCATGTCGGTGGTTACTTTGCTACTGGTGGCATGGCGTGACGAACAAATTCGCCCAGATTTGCCCCAACACATCATCGGCGTGATTGCAGGTGTGGTGGTGCTCGTGGTGGCGTCGCGTGTGGCAAACTGGCCATTCAGCCAGTGGTTTGCCAGTGATTACACGGGGCTTGAACGTTGGAATGGGGCCCAAACCCCCACCGCACAATTCATCGAGCTGTCTGGGATGTGGCTCTATGCCGCACTGAGTGGTGTGGTGATACTGCTTATCCGGCTACGGTGGCTCCCCACTGCAGTGACGCTTGGGCTTGCCGGTACGCTGCTCTTCACGATTTTGCTCGGCATGCGGCGTGATATTCCTGCCCTCTATATCGAAGCCATTGCCATGGGCATTGGTGCCATCCTGCTGATGGCGCTGATGTGGCGCACTGGCCAGTGGGCACTGCCACAATGGTCGTTTGGGCGTCAACGGGTGATACAACTCGAACTGCCCGTGTTCGAAGATATTGAACGACGTGCGCCACCACGGGTTCCCACCATCGCACTAGAAACGATTTTCCTCACGGTGATGGTGATGGCGGTGTTGGGCATCTCAGCGTTAACCGAAGTACTGGTGGCCAAGGGTGACATCGGCCGCATGAATAGTGTCTTCAAATTCGGCATGCAGGTATGGGTCTTTGGCGCGATTAGTAGTGGTGTCATCATCGCCTGGGTGTGGCAGCAACTCCGGCGCCTCTTCCCGAGCATGCAGCGTTTCTGGCAGGTGCTCACCGTCATCTTGGTGGCTGCATCATTTGCATACCCGGTGACTGCTACCCCCTCGCGTCTGGCGGATCGGTACGATACGACCATTCCTGCGACACTCAACGGTGAAGCATTCATGTCGTCACCAAATGCGACATGGAGCGAAAACGGACAGAACTTTGACTTCAGCGAAGATGTGGCAGGAATCAACTGGATTCGCCAGAACGTGACCGGACTGCCCATCCTGCTCGAAGCGCATGCCGAAGCGTACCGCTGGGACGCGCGTATTGCGACATATACCGGATTACCCACCCTGTTGGGGTGGCCGTGGCACGAAACCCAACAACGCAGTGTGACCGACGTGGGCAATGTGCTCAACGCACGCCAAAACGCGGTGCGCCGTTGGTATAGTGAGCTCGACAGTGCCAAGACCTTCGAAGAATTACAGGCATATGGTGTCGAGTTCGTCTATGTGGGGCGCATGGAACGTGCACTTTATGGCGAGCAAACAGGTGTCGCCTTTGCGGATTTGGCAGCGACGGGCCAAATAACCGAAGTCTTCCGCCAAGGGGAAACCGTGATTTACCAGGTGCCACCTGGTGCACACGCACCTGGCGTGCTCAAGACGGGAACGCTGGCCAAATTGCCCCCTGCACCGTTGCCACAAGAGGCTCTCCTGCCCATCGCAAATGAGCGGCTCGCCGAAGTGACGAGCCCTGGTTGGAATCCCATCGAGAATCAAATCGTCCTCGTCGTGTTGTGGTTGTTGGCGTGGTACGCTATTGCTCTGTTGGGGTTGGCACCTGCCATGTGGCTGGGGCCGACGCAGTGGGTGTGGTCACGGATTATCGGTCTATTGCTCTTTGGTTATCTCTTGTGGATGCCGGTCAGTGCGCGTATCATGTACAACTCCACCACCGGGTTGCTCATTGCAATGGCGTTGACCATCCTCGTCAGTGTGTGGGCGCTTGCGCGTATCGGATTGCGCCAACTTCCACCCGCCGAAACTGCGGTTATGCAGTGGTTCGCGTGGCGTGATGTGCCAAGTGCCATCCGGCGTGGTGGGCTATCCATTGTGGCATCACTGCGGGCGCAGTGGCGCACGGTGGTGGCGTTCGAAGGCATCTTCCTGGCAAGTTTTGTGGTGATGGTGCTGATTCGCATGGTCAATCCCGATTTGTGGCATCCAGCATGGGGTGGCGAAAAGCCGTTCGAATTCGGTCTACTCAATGCCGTCTTGCGTAGCCCCGTCATGCCCCCCTACTCACCATTCTTTAGTGGCGGCACCATTAATTATTACTACTACGGCTATGTGCTCTTGTCGTTACCCATCCGTCTAACTGGCGTCTTGCCTGAAATCGGCTACAACCTCGTGCTTGCGTCCTTGTATGCGCTGGTGGTCACCGGTGTGGCTGCCGTGTTGTGGCAGATTGCCCAACGCCGCTGGGTTGCGCTGATTGGGGCGTTGGCCATGGGTGTCTGGGGTAATCCGGCGGTATCGTTGCAAATCGGTTGGTCACGTGGCGTGCAACCCGTGCTCGATGCGTTGCGCACCGATGGGTTGGCCGGGATTGGTGCGCCAATTGGTGACTGGTTTATCGGCTCAAGTCGTGTGATTCCCAATACCATCAACGAGTACCCGGCGTGGAGCTTCCTGTTTGGGGATCTGCATGCGCACGTCATCGCATTGCCACTCGCCATCTTCATGCTGGCACTTCTGTGGCATGCACTGACAGAAAAACGCATCGCTGGGGCATGGTGGCTGTTGACTCCCATCGTTTTGGGTGCCATGGCAATCACAAATTCGTGGGATGCGCCAACTGCCGTGCTCTTGTTGACTGGCGTGTTGATCCGCCGTATATGGGTGGGCGACCGCTGGTGGCTGGCGGTATGGGCTGTCATCCAAGCGGCGGTGATTGCAGCAAGCGCCTATGTCGGGTATTTGCCCTTCTTCCAGCAGTACGTGCCCCAAATCGGTGGCATTACCACCATCACCACACCCTCCCCATGGGATGCATGGTTGGCGATGTGGGGCTTGTTCGTGGTACCAACGCTGCTCGTTGTGGCCCTCGTTGCGTGGCGGCATCGCATCATGCGTGCGGTATGGCTCATCCTATTGCTGGTTGTGGCACTCGTCGGATTGTTTGTCCCCATGGCCGGTGAAGCAGTTGCGCTGGTTGTCCCCTACATTGGCAACCCACGCATCTGGTTGGCGGTGGTGCTCATTGCACTGATCCCCTTCTTGCTCCGCCGTCAGCCCGACCATCAGCTGTGGCTGGGGGTGTGGGCAATCTGGATTGCCTGGGCCATCGCCCTCGGTGTCGAAGTCGTCTATGTCCGTGATCACATGGATGGCGGCGATTGGTACCGCATGAACACCGTCTTCAAGTTTGGCGTACAGAGTTGGTTGCTCCTGAGTGTGGGCATCAGTCTGCTGTTGCCGTTCATCTGGCAACAGCTCCAACCACCAGCGGTGGATGCGGCACCAGCGCCGGTTGTCCCCGTTGAATCGGCTGACTCTGCCGATCTCGCTGATGCGTCAGTTGTCGTGCCTAGCCCCGTACTGCCATCATCACCAGTCTGGCAGTCATACATCAAACCCGTGGTGCTGGTTGTATTGGTGGTGCCTGTGGTGCTTGGGGCGGCCTTCCCGCTCTTTGCGGTGCCCAATCGCATGGCATACCGTATGGATGCAGACCAAGCATGGACACTGAATGGCCTCACGTTCATGGAAAAGGCCAGCTATACCGCGTACGACCGCACAATTTCCTTTACGAATGACTATCGCGCCATGCAGTGGCTGAATGACAAAGTTGATGGTGTGCCAGTGGTCATGCAGTCGAGCATTGAGTTCTACCGCGATTACGGGGTGCGTATCGCAGCGAATACGGGCTTCCCCACGGTGGTCAGCCCACTCCACGAAAGCGAACAACGGAACGGTGATTTGGTCGGCAAGCGTGATGCAGATGTCATCGAGTTCTACCGCACCACTGATCCGGCAGTCAAGTTGCAGATATTGTCCCGCTACCGGGTTGGGTATGTGGTCGTTGGTCCCATCGAACGTGCCGCATACGGTAAAGAAGGAACCGATGCCATTGCAACGGTGGGCTCACTGCGTGAAGTCTTCAAGGCGGGGGAAACGTCCATTTACCAGGTATCACCGAACATTGCACAGATTCCGCCGTTGCCCAGCAAAAACGGTGATGCTCAAACACCAGCGGTGGGCTTCCCTTCGGCACCAGAACCGGTCCTCGAGGATTTGAGTGGACTCGAGAGTCAGTTCAGTGAAGATCCGAGCAACATTGACGTGATGATCCAGTTGGTGGATGGGTATCGTCGGCAGCAACGCTTCGAAGAAGCGGTTGCGGTGGCGAGCCAAACCCGTGATGCGCACCCCAACGACGTGATGATTCTGCACATGTTGGGTGATGTTGCCATGGAAGGGCGCTTGTTCGATGATGCAATTCAGGCCTACCGTGATGCGGTCAGTGCCAACGAGTCACCGGGTAACGTCAACAAGTTGATTTCAGGCATGATTAATGCGGATCGGCTGATTGATGCGCTCAAGGTGGCAGATGATGCCATCGTCAAGTACCCTGATTTCCTCGACTTCTATATGTCGCGTGGCCGGATTAATGCGTTGTTGGGTGAAGACGACGCCGCCAAGCAAGACTATCAGACGTATCTCGACAAAGCACCTGCTGATGCGATTTTCCGCAAGGATGCACAGCAAGCCATTGATCAACTCTCGCAGTAACCGACCATGCACGGTGTGCGTCGCCACACCGTGCATTCCTATGGGGTAGTTGATTGGTGGAATTGAAGGAGTGAACACTATGGGAGAGGTGCTCCTGCATTATTTGGCCACGTTGGTGTGTGTGGTGGTGGGTGTCCCCTGGGCCAAGTATCTCTTTGCGTCTATGCCACAGTCCATGGTGGGCATGGCGCGTCCACTCGGATTTGTGATTGTGGGTGTCACGCTCTGGACAACGGCCATGATTGGTCTCGTCCCCTTTAATGGGGGCGGGGTGTTGGTGACTGCCGCAATCATGGCGTATGTGGGCTATCGGCTCAGTGGGAGCATTGACAAAGCGTGGGTGTTGGCGCAGTGGCGCAGCTGGGCCTTGAGTGAGCTCTTTTTCCTGATTGCGTTGATGATGGTCGTCTTTATCCGCGGTCATAATCCTGATCCGTGGGGTACCGAACGTCCCATGGACTACGCCTTTTTTAACAGCATCATGAACAGCCCGAGTTTCCCACCACTCGATCCGTGGATGTCGGGCTTTACCATCAATTACTACTATGCTGGCTACGTACTTGCGGCCATTCCCGCAGTGCTCACGGCCAATGATCCCGTGGTGTCGTACAACCTGGCGTTGGCAACAACTGCTGGAATGAGTGCCGCAGCGGTTGTCACCGTTGTGGTCGGCATGGTGCAGCTGTGGCGTCCGAGTGAACGCCCACTGGCACGTGGTGAAATCCCAGTTGTGGCCACACTCGCATTTGTGGCACTACTGGTGGTGGGCAACATGGGGGGATTTTTGCAGGTCGTCTCGGGTGTCCCAGAAATCCTCGCACTCGAGTCGGGTGACATCGTGAATGCGGTCAAAAACGGTCTCGGTGCGCGGGAACCCGTGCCACTGCGGCACACTTTTAAAGGGTGGGAATACGACGGTACTAGTCAGGTAGTCCCGCGTGATACCTGGCAAGACTTCAACTGGTGGAATCCGTCACGTGCCATCTGGGATAGTAATCCGGCTCCTGACGGCAGTAGTGAGCGGCGTTACGCCATCACCGAATTCCCCTTCTTTTCGTATTGGCTTGGCGACATGCATCCACACGTGATGTCGTTGCCCTTTGTCTTGCTCCTGTTGGCGCTCATCATGCGGCGTGCACTGGCACCAATGCCCGATGTGCTTATCCCCGGATTGCTGTTGGGCCTGCTCTACCCGCTTAATAGTTGGGATTACCCGACCTACATGCTGTTGTACGGAGCCGCACTCGTGTGGCAGAGTGTGCGTGTCGGGCGAGCCTGGCGAGAGATTGCCATCGAGCTGGCTAGTGTCGTTGTGGCCTCATATGTGTGGTATCTCCCGTTCCACCTCACCTTCTATTCGTTGGTGGGTGGTGCTGATCCACTCGTTGACATCCCGCTCGTGAGCACGTTGTCACAATTTTTCGGTATTGCACCTGCCCGCACAGAGTTCCACGGGCTGTTTATCATGTTCGGGCTATTCATCGTGCCAATCGTGGTTGCGTTGTGGCGCCTGATGCAAACGCGCAACGAGCAGTTGTTGTATGCGGCCACCATGGTGGTTGCACTGGTAGGTGCATTCACCGGGTTTACTACGTTGGCCGCCATCCCGTGGCTCGCCCTCGTGCTCTACATCGTCAGTACACGGACCGACTTGTCCGCACCAGTCGCCATGTGGTTGGCCATTGCGACAATTGCTGCGCTGTTGTGCTTGGCCGTGGATGTGGTCTACATCCGGGACGTCTTTAGTTCGCGCATGAACACCGTCTTCAAGTTCTATTACCAGGTGTGGGTGTTGTGGAGTATTGCTGCGGTGTTGGCGGGGTGGTATATCTGGCATACGGGGACACGGGCACTCCGTATCGGTATGGCCGTGGTCATAGTGCCACTCTTGGCCGCCGCATTGGTCTACCCGGCTGCCACCCTCGGCAAGCAACTATTCAATGCGCGTGACCTGAATTTGGCAGGGCGTACCCCACGTGATAACGTGGATGGCGGCCCCGAATCCATTGCATGGCTCCGTGAGAATGCACCAAACGGCTCGGTCATCATCGAAGCCATCGGTGGGCAGTACGACATTGAAGGGCGGGGATTCGGTGGGGTGTCTGCATCCACTGGTCTGCCGGCAGTGCTGGGCTGGCCCGGCCACGAGGATCAGTGGCGCGGTGGGCATGCCGAGGCCCGTGAACAAATCGGGACGCGTGAACAGGATGTACGTGCCATCTATAGTAGTGGTGATGAAGCACTCGTGCGCGACCTCATTGCCAAGTACAAGATTCGCTACATCTACGTGGGGCCAACCGAACGTACCGTGTACGGTGATGCGGGGCTTGGTCTGTTTGATGCGATTGGGAAAGTGGCCTTCCAAGCGGGTGAAATCACCATCTACGACATGAAATAGCCGGCTCGACCACCTCCCACATACGTGTGGGAGGTGGTGGCGTCTAGGTGAGCAGGCGTTCCTGGGTAATCCCACGAATTCCGACTGCGCGCATCGTCATATCCACGATTTCTTTGCGTCCTGCAAGCGTATGTGCAAAATCGAGTGTATCGGTGGGTACATGCAACACCGGGCAGCGTTCGAAACGGCGCATCCAGTCGTCGTAGCGCTCGTTGAGCCGACGTAAATAGGCCTCGGGGATGTTCATTTCACTGGGTCGTGCCCGTTCACGAATGCGCTTTTGTAGTGTTTCCACGGATGCTTGCAAGTATATAACGAGTGTGGGTGGCTGAATCCGTTGTACCAGCGTGCTGTAGAGCCGGCGGTAGGTGCGGAAATCGCGCTGTGACAAAATGCCTTCTTCGAAGAGCCCTTTGACAAAGATTTCGTAATCTTCGTACATGCTCCGATCCTCGATGACAGAGCCCGGCGTGTCACTGATTTCGAGATGTTGTTCGTAGCGCTGGGTGAGAAACCAAATCTGTGAATGGAATCCCCAACGTTCCCGGTCACGGTAGTAATCGTCGAGGTAGGGGTGGTCGGCAACGAGCTCGTAGTACGGTTGCCAACGCAATTCTTCGGCCAAAATGCTGACCAGCGTACTTTTACCGACACCAATGTTGCCTGCCACAGAAATGTGGATGTGGCGCTGAGAGGTAAGGGTGTGCATTGCTGTAGCTCCCTGCGAACGCTTATACTTTGGAGGTGCGCCATTTGCCTTGGCGAAAGCGCAAGTAGGCCAGGACGGACTGTGAAAAAAAGTCAATTCCCATGGCTATCCAGACGCCAGTCAAGCCACCACCGCCACGCAAAAAGACGTAGGAGATGGGGAGACGGAGCATCCAAGTGCTGATGATTTTGGTGTAGAGTGGCCAGCGCGTATCACCGGCACCGCGGAGCGCCCCCGAAAAGACGAAGTTCGAACCCATGAAAATTTGAAACGCCCCCGCAATTTGCAACGGAACTGTCCCCGCACTAATTACCGCCGTATCGTTGATAAAGAGGCGTAGTAACACGGAGGGAAAGGCGACCATCAGCGCACCGAGTACCAGCATGATAATCGAGTTTTGTCGGAATGCTTCGTATGTGGCTGCCTGTGCTTCGTCGGGGTCGTTGGCGCCCAGTCCTTGTCCAACGAGTGCTGATGCGGCAATGCCGTAGCCCCACCCCGGCAAAAAGGAGAGTGATTCGATGCGGATAACCAGGTTGTGGGCTGCATAGGCGGCAGTCCCCAGCTGTGTCACCATGCCCAAAAAGACGATGAGGGCGCCCTGAAAGACGGCCTGTTCACCGGCAAAGGGCAAGCCGACCCGTGCGACGCGTTTCATCATGCTCAGATCGGGCCATAGTGGTTGATTGAGAATCAACGTGGCACGCCCGCGCACCAACACGATAATCACGGCCACACAGCCCATCGTGCGTGCAATGGCTGCCCCCATGACCGCCCCTTGAATCCCCATCACGGGTAAGCCGAATTGTCCACCGATGAACAAAAACGACACCACCACATTGATGATGTTGACGCCAATCATGATGTAGAGCGGGGTGCGTGTATCACCTGCACCACGTAGGGCGGCGGTGCCGATCATGCTGATGGCGGTGGGGACAGCCGCATACCCCATGATGCGCAAAAATTCGCCACCAAGGGTGGTTACGGTGGCGTCTGCCCGGTAGACACTGATGAGTTGCGTGGCAAAGAGTTCGCAAAAAATCGTAGTCACAATCGCCGCAACGAGCCCCATCAAGAGTGACTGTCGGAGTGCGTTGTTGCCCATGGCACTGTCTTGGGCGCCCCGAGCCCGTGCCGTGAGCGCCGTACAACCGGTGCCGATCGCCATAAAGAGGATGGTAAGTGTCCAAAACATTTCTGTCGCTAGCCCGACTCCAGCCAGGGCTGTCGCACTTCCGTACCCCAAGATGACGGCTGCGGTGGCAGGGAGCTGCCCCACCAAGACCACATCCATCAGACCAACCAGTGTGTTGAGTACCTGCTCACTAACCGCAGGCATGGCGAGTGAAAAAACGCGGCGTTGGCGTTCGGGCTGACGTTGCATGGACCCCTCTTCAAACCAGAATGTCTACGCATTGTATCACTGCATCAATCACGATGCGCACTTCATCAAAAACCACTTGACATGAAACAAATGTTCGCATATAATCAGAACAGATGTTTCGAACAAATGTTTTAACATCGAGTCTGATGAGACAGAGGAGGATACAATGGCTGTTCGCTCACAAGAAATGCGCAATCCCACCATGCGTCTTGCCCGCCCCAAAAACATGGGGTTGCTGTTGCGACGCTGGGGCATGCCAACCCTCTCAGTAGGATATATTTCCGCCGCCATTGTGGCAGCCGTTGTGCTCTACATGGCCCTGAGTGCCGTTGTGGGATGGGGTATCAGCAAATACGACGACATGCGCTACGGCACCACGCGTACATTCCACACCGATGCAGTCATCGGCATTGATGATTCGGCCACCAATCCGACCCATTTCGTCGCCATGAACATCAACCGTCAAGTGGTGGTGATGCAAATCCCGGGTGGTGACACTAGCAAAACACGCATTATCAATGGACCGTACCTCTTCGGAAGCAACGAAGATCGCACTCCCGTGCTACTGACCTTCAACGACGTCAACGCAGATGGCATGCAAGACATGATTGTGAATGTCAAAAACGAGGCACTCATCTACCTGAATCGTGGTGACCACCTCGGGCTGATGAACCCAGACGAGCGCGTCTCGGTCTCCCTCAACTAACCTGCTTTTTCCGACGCGGGTCCCCTGCCCGCGGTGATGTCCCCCGCCATTGCCGCACCTCCCGCGTAATCGTTCCCCCGCGCCACTGCCCTGGCGCGGGGGATGTGTGTCTAATGCACTCGTCGTTGGATGCGTACCAATACGTGATTGTGCTATGATAGCCGGGTTGTTGCTCGAGCGGCGCCTGGAAGTGGCTAGCGCCATCGTAGGAGAGTGGTGAGTCGTCGTATGAATGCATCAGAAACATGGCAGCAACGCTGGCGCCAATGGTGGACGCAGAGCAACGATGCGCTCCGTACCATTCCCGCCGCCTTTGGCATTGTGGTGGCTGCTGATCGGATTGGTACCGTGCTGCTTATCGTCAGTGCGACGTTCAATGCGGCAATTCCTGCACTACAGGCGTATGCGGCCGGGCAAATCATTGATAGCATTGCGCAGGGCATGCAGCTCCGCGATGCCCAAGCCGCCATGTATGCCAGTCTGCCGTGGATTCTGCTCGAGTTTGGCCTGATTACGCTGACATTCGTGGTCGGGCAACTGCGCAGTTTTGCCGAGCACACCATCAATGCGCAATTATCGCACTACATTGCTACCCAGATGATGCGCAAGTCCATCGAACTGGACATGCACTACTTCGAAGACCCTACTTTTTACGATAGTCTGCAAAATGCACGACGGCAGGCCGAGTTTCGCGCAATGGCGCTGGTTACCGGCGTTTTCGCTATCGCCCAGCAATTTGTCACGCTGGTGTCGTTTGTCGTCCTCATTGTCAATTTCCAGCCGTGGGTGGCGTTGATTCTTTTTGGTGCCACCATTCCTGCCTTTGTGGCGCAGGGGCGCTATAGTCGGCTCTTTTTCCGCCTGTTGACCCGGCGTGCCCCCGAATTCCGTCAGTTGCGCTATCTCGAAGAGCTGGTAACCAGTGATAAATCCATCAAAGAGGTGCGCCTCTTCGAGCTGGGTCCTGCGATTATTGCGCGCTATAGTAGCACGTTCATGCGCTACTTCAACGAGGATGTGGCCATAGCACGGCGCCAATCACTGCTGGGCACATTCTGGGGGTTTGTCTCCACGTGTAGTTTTTACTTGTCGTATGCCTGGGTAATCTGGATGACCCTCACCGGCGTATTGACGCTCGGTGGTTTGACGTTTTATACCACCATCTTGCGTCAAAGCCAAAACACCTTCCAAGGGCTCTTCAATAGCGTGAATTGGCTGGTCGAAAACGGGCTGTTTATGACGCAGTTGCTCGATTTCATGGCCATGCAACCCAAAATGCCAGTGAGCGCCAATCCCGTGCCCTTTCCGGCACCACTGCGTGAGGGTATTCGGCTTCACGATGTGTCGTTTAAATATCCCGACCGCGATGAATGGACACTCCGCCACGTGGATATCCAAATTGGAGCCGGCGAGACGCTAGCGTTGGTCGGTTTGAATGGTGCGGGCAAAACAACGCTGGTCAAACTCCTCACTCGGCTGTACGATCCCACCGAGGGCCACATTACCGTGGATGGCATTGATATTCGTGACATTGCACCCGCAGATTTGCATGCACATATCGGTGTCATCTTCCAGGATTTTGTGCGCTACCAGATGACGCTCAAAGACAACATCGGCTTTGGTGATATTGCACACCAAGACGATATGACGCGAATCACACGTGCCGCAGGCCAAGGTGGAGCCGCAGAGATTGCAACGCACCTGGCGCACGGCTACGACACCACGTTGGGGCGCCAGTTCACCGAAGGCCGAGAACTGTCGGGTGGGCAGTGGCAAAAAATCGCACTGAGTCGCTCATTCATGCGTGAAGGTGGCATCTTGATTCTCGATGAACCGACTGCCGCACTTGATGCACAGCACGAATTTGAAATTTTCCAACGCTTCCGCGAGTTGACACACGGGCGCACCGCGATTCTCATTTCACACCGCTTTAGTACGGTGCGTATGGCCGATCGCATTGCCGTGCTTGCCGATGGTTGTATCGTAGAGCTGGGTACGCATGCACAACTTCTCGCCAACAAGCAACGCTATGCGGAGCTCTTTGAAATGCAAGCACAAGGGTATCGCTAGCACACTGTGTGGATGGAGATGTGGGTATTACGGTGAAAATATGGTAAAAATTACATAAATTTCATAGAACAGACGTGATATGGTTGATTCATCATAAAAGATTGATACAAAAAGGTGGCTGGTCATGGTGGATCGACTCAACGAAGCAAAAACAAAAGCACGCATTATTGCGATCATGTCGGCAGTGAAAAATCGGCTCAAGCTCCACAACATCAAACTTGGGTCGGGTCGCGAAGAAATTATGACTGAAATCAACTCACCCAAAACGCCAACGCTCGTTGACCGGATTCGTGACCGTGGGTGTAAACTGGCAGGAAACCGTTTTGCTGACATCTACATGTCCCGTCCCAAACGCCTCGTTGTGCCTTCCATAGACGAGTTTGTCATCACATTCGAGACGATTCTTGAAATAGACGCACGCCTGCTGACGGCACACGAGTTCCTCGAACTGTGTGACTTGATGCGCTTCCCGATGTCACTGATTCACCAGTTCGCCAAATACTTCCCGAGCGAAGATTGGCGTACCGCACTACAGCTCTACCAGCTGATTCCGGCAAATGTGACAGAAGAGCATGCGATACTCGGGCGTGATGAGCTCGTAGATCAAATTGTGACATACGTCTGGCAGAACCGTAGTGAAGGTCGGGCGTGGCGTGGACACGTCATTATCAGTGGTGCATCTGGGGTCGGGAAAAGTACCATCGCACATGCCGCGGTACGCCGACTACTGATGATGCACAAGAGTCGCATTCCACTCGTAACCATCGGCAACACGATGACAAGCATGGAACAAGTGCTGTATGCCATAGGGGTATCGCTCAATCTCAAACAGCGGAACAACGAGCCATGGTACTTGCGCCTCAAAGATGTGGAATTTTTTCATCAGGGTATGATGGTACTCGACAACGTTTTGGGGAATGATATTTTGCCCGCAGAAACCATTCTCAAAAATCTGGTCATCATGTTTCCTGCGACACAGTACATCATCACCACACAGGTGCCTGGCTTGGCCAAAATGATACCCAATTCCCATGAGTTCAGCATTGCCGGGCTTGCAACGAGTGATGCACAGGCGCTCTTTTGGCGCGTGTATCAGCAAGCGGATGGACGTGGGCTAGAATACGACGATGTGGCTCAGACCATCCAGCAGACAAACGGTATTCCCATGCTCTTGATTGCTGCAGCGAATAGTGCGGCGAGTGGGCATATCGGTTTCCCCAACGATGTCTATGGACAAGTGGTCATCGGGCTTGGTGCCATCCCCGAAGTAATGTTACAGGTGATGTCGTTGGTCTCCTATCCAATAAGCATTCATTTCTGGGAAATCAATCGTCAGCTGTTGCACATACCTGCGGACAAACACCCACAGACGTATTTGCACATGCTCGAACGGCGTCAGTTGATTACCCGACAACGGAGCGATGGCTACGTCATCCACGACGAGCTACGCCATGCCGTGCTAGGCGCCCTCGATACCGCCAAGCGCCAGACGCTCCTTGCGCACATTGGCCGACAGCTGGCGGCGCGTGTTGATCTCCAACACAGCGACAACGACGAACAGTTTGCGCTATTGACTCCATCAGATATGGTGGCGGTGCTCCAGCTCGTCCAAAAGATGGAACAGCATCAGCTCGATGATGTGGTGGTGTTGCTCTGCGTCAACTGGCGCATGCAGTGGATTCGTTCGGGTATGGGGGCAGAGTTGTGTGCCGTGAGCGAAGCCTGCCTTTACCGCATTGGTGACAACCACCCCATGATCTGCGAACTGCTCTTCACTATTGGGAGTTATTATGGGCATCGGGGCATCGTGGAAAGCACGGTACGATTTTTGACACAAGCCATGCTCAAAGCGGAGCAGCGTAATCAACGCATGGTGCTGGCTTTTGCAGCGGTGGAATGTGCGTTACATGGAGTCCAGCAAATCGGTGTCAGTGAATCTGAGCGCCTGTTGTGGCGTGCGTTGACATTGCTTGTGCCACTAAACTTGACGTCGTGGGTGGCCCGTTGTCACGACATTTTGTCGCATCTCTATATGCTCAATGGTGACATGGTCAAGAGTCTCCATGAAAGTGATGAAGCACTGCGCATGCTCGGCAACACCGACATCTCCTACGGGTTAGCGGATGCATATTCAAACCGGGGTCTGATTTTCATGGTGATGGGCGATTACATGATGGCGCGGCAGGTGTTGAGTCGTGCCGAGTGGATGTTTCAGAAACTCAATGCACCCAACAGCTTGGCTGCCGTGCATCTGCGCATCGCAGCAATCGCATCGTTGAGCAACGTGGTCGCAGATGCGCGCTACTACCTGACACGTGCATTTCGCCAGCTTGAACGCACCGGTGGCATCAACGACCTGCTCTACGCCATTGACATTTGTTCTGGCATCATGCTCGCTGAAGGTGATGGTGTGGGCACACTCCAACTTTCACAGGCGGGGAGCATGATGCGTGAAAACCATAAGCTCCCGCGTGGTGCCGCGTTTGACAATATCGTGAAACGACATCTCATCCACGCAGAGATGCTGGCTGACGGTCAGTCTGTGCCACCATTGCCCACCAACATAGACGAGCTCTTGCACGTCGTGCGACGCGTCCTCAAATTGACCAGCAACTAATGACGGTACTGGTGTGCGCCTGGCTAGGGCTGGTACGTGGTGCGTTTGTGGCCTGTGCGCGATGCGCACGAAGCAAGTGATGCCGGAATTACCGTAGCGCATACCCGTGCCAGCGAAAGCAATGGTACGCCTCAGGATGTGCATGGATGCACGCTGTCCATGGCGCCTATGACGGTGGTTGGGCGCATATCTGTGTTATCGCATCGCGTACCAGCATATCGTCGCTTGGTGCGATGGTGCGCATGTCCAACCAGAATGCGTCTGATTGCACACGTCCAATGATGGGGACTTGGTAGTGCCGAAAGCGGGTCGCGAGGAGATCGGGTGTGGCATGCGGACAAACCAATGCCCATGATGGGAGTGTTTCACCGGGAAGTGCGCCACCGCCGATGGTACTCTGTGTTTCTTGTACCTGCCAGGGTGCAGGCAAATGTGCCACAATCGTGGTTGCGCGCATGGCGAGATGTGCGACTGGTGTGGCAATCATGCGCCAGATGGGGATATC
>JBEANH010000022.1:0-32642 GCA_041165505.1 Chloroflexota bacterium
ACGCCATCGCCGTCAATATCGGCCCAGTGCAGGTCGTGGTACTGGGCGTTGTCGGGGTCAATCACGTGGTGTTGCCAGGTGCCATCGGGCTGGCGTTTGCTCCACCACAGCCCGTAGCCGTGCGCGTGGCCAGTGATGAGCTCATTGCGCCCGTCGCCATCCACGTCCACCACCAGCATGGGGATGCTAGCCATATTTCCCCACGGCGCATGCGTGAATTCGGGGTGCCACTGCCACGCGTCTGTGGCGGGGTTGGCGGGGGCTTCGAGCCAGCCGTGGCACAGCACGATGTCCATGCGCCCATGGCCGGCGATATCTCCACACCCCAGGCCGTGCCCCTGTGTCCCCTCGGCAAAGGTATAGACGGGTACGGCCGTGGCATGGGGTGCCACGGGGGAGATTTTGTAGTACGTCACCGTCGGATGATTGGGTGTATTGGCGATGATTTCACGCACCCCGTCACCGTCAATATCCCAGGCACGGGTGGTTTCCACGTTGCTGGTATGGGCGGCCAGGATGTGTGATTGCCAGGGCTGGGTGGGGTCGGGTGGGCATTGCCACCAGCGCAGATTGTCGCCCCACCAGCCGCCGGTGACGATGTCGAGGCGCCCATCGCCGTCAATATCCATGGCGATGGTGGAAAAATCGTCGTAATACTCGTCGTAGCGTGCCGTGGCACCAATGAAGTATTTGCGCCGGAAGTCGGGCCCTTTGTACCAAAAACTACCACTGACGATGTCGAGAATACCGTCGCAATCCACATCCCAAACACCCGCAGACTCGAACGATTCATCACTCACCCAGTGTTTCTGCCAGTGAATCGGCATAGATGCATCCTTTCTCGGCTAGACGCCCCGATGCAGGCGCAGGTAGTCACGTGCCAGCATGATGTCTTGGAGGGCTTCTTCGGCGGTACAGATGGGAGGGATGTCGCCCGCCACCGCATTGACAAAATGGTGTGCCTGTTGCCACATGGCGTGTACCCACGGCAGGTGCGGGCTGGTGGTACTGGGCGGCGTGCCACCTGCAGGCAACGGGTCACGCATGATGGTCACCCGTCCTGGGCGGGTAAAGGCGAGTGGAGCGGGGAGCTCGACGTGAATCCACCCCCGTTCGAAGCAGACGAGCGCACTTTCTTGCCAGTCAATGCTGGTCTGGTAGGGACTCATCTCGATGCTACAGGTGACACCGCGCGTACTCTGCCCCACCAGCAGATGCCCTGACGGTGCGGCGTGGGTGACCTGCCAATCCTCGCCGAGCAGGTGGCGCATCAAATTGACCTGATGGATGTAGTAGTTGACGAAGGTCACGTAGGCGTCATATGCGGCCGCATCCATGTCGCTGGGGGGCGGATCGTGGGGGAGCGTGTCGCTGATGTCGGGGCTGAATATGTTTTGGTTGAAGCCGTTGGCAATCCAGTCGCCGGCGGGCATCAGGATGCGAATATAGGTCATTTTGCCCAGCTCGCCACTGGCCAGCAGGCGTGTGATTTCGGCTTTGGCGTGCATGACAGCCGGGTCAGAACGTTTGTGGTAGCCCACCATCACCCAGGTATTGTGTGCGCGGGCAGCAGCTACGATGCGTTGGCCTTGGGTGATAGATGCGGCGATCGGTTTTTCGGTGAGGATGGGTTTGCCGTAGGTCAGGAGCTCGGGGATGATACTGCCGTGGCGCGTAAAGGGCTGGATGGCGACGAGGGCATCGAGTTCGTGGCGTGCCAGCAGGTCGTGGTGGGTGGTGTAGGCGTGGGAGATGCCCCATTTTTGGGCGACCTGTGCGGCGTGATCGGGTTTGACGTCACAGACGGCCACCACTTCGCAGTTGGGCACCATCACAAAATTACGCAGGTGGGCGGCCTGCCCCATGTTGCCCACTCCCACAAACCCGATACGAACTTTGCGCATAACGTCTCCTTTGACTCATGGGCGGTCGTGTTGCTATTGGGCGTACGGTGGTGCGTCGGGACCGCGTGCCGAGCGGAAATCGCGGATGTCGAGACGCAGTTCACGTTTGCCGTTCCATTCGTTGAGTTGGGGTTGGTAGACAACGTCTATTGCTTTGATGCGGTCAAAATGTGCAACCTGATGCCCCTCGCCCCAGGCAATGGCGGTCACGCTATGACCAGCCATGTCGAGCTTGAGTTGCAGGTGTTTACCATCACCGCCGATGGTACGGGCACTGATGACCCGGCAATTGCGGGTGAGGAAATTGGGTGTGCTGTTGTGTTGCCCACACGGTTCGAGGGCCGTGATATCCGTCAGAATGGTCATGTCGAGCGCGGTGGCGTCGAGTTCGCAGTCAATGGTCAGGGTGCGGATACCGGTGGTAATCTGGTTGGCCTCAGCATAGTGTTGTAGGGCGTTGCGCAGGTCGTCAATGGCGCGTGTTTCAATGGTAAAACCGGCTGCAGCGGCATGTCCACCCATTTTGACGAATTCAACGCCACAGTGGCGCAACGCTTCGACCATGTTGATCATGCCGGCTGACCGTGCGGATCCACGTGAGGTGGGGATGCCCTGCTCGATGATGATGGTGGGGCGGGCAAACTGGTCGGCGATACGGGCTGCCACCAACCCGACCAGCCCGGCGTGGGCTTCGGGGTCGGCATGCACGATGATGGTGTCGTGTTGGCGGCCGATGTGCACGATATCGGTGGCGATGCGTTCTTGTAGGGCTTTGGTGAATTGTTGGCGTTGTGTGTTGATGTCGTTGAGCGTAGTCGCATATTGCGTGGCAGTGGCGATGTCACTGGCAAGGAGTAATTCGTAGGCGGGGGCGGCATCGTCGAGGCGGCCTGCTGCGTTGATGCGGGGCGCCAGCTTGAAGGCCACATCGTCGGCGTTGATACGCATGCCATCGAGCCCAGCGACTTGGCGCAGGGCGATGATGCCAGGGCGCATGCTTTGGGCCATGCAGACCAGCCCATCGGCCACAAAGGCGCGATTTTCGCCGGTGAGTGGCCCGAGGTCGGCAATGGTGCCAAGTGCCACCAGATCGAGGAGCTCGTACATGGCGTGGCTCGGCAGTGGCATGCCTAGTTGCCCGATGGCCTGCACGAGTTTGTAGGCTACACCGACGCCGACGAGCCCCTTGTCGGGATAGGGGCAAAAGGCGAGGCGTGGATTGACCACGGCCGTTGTTTCGGGCAGATCATCGGGGGGCGTGTGGTGGTCGGTGACGATCACGTCGAGCCCAATGCTCCGGGCGTATGCGACTTCAGCTTTGTTGCTGATGCCACAATCCACGGTCAGGAGCAGGCGTACACCACTGGCGGCGAGGCGTGCGATGGCACTCGTGTTGAGCCCGTAGCCTTCGCCCGTGCGATGTGGGATATAAGGGGCAATGTTGGCACCGAGTTGGCGGAATGCATCACAAATCAGACTAGTCGCAGTAATGCCATCCGCATCGAAATCACCGTAGACGGCCATCGGTTCGTGGGCGGTGATGGCTTGGATGATACGCTGGGCGGCCTTGGCCATGTCGTGCATCAGCAGGGGATCATGGTGTGGATCACTGCGTGCCAAAAAGTCGTTGACCATGGGGGCAGTGGTGTATCCACGCCCCACGATGATGCGTGCGAGCCACGGTGATAGATGACATTGATGCGCAATAGACGTGACAAGTTCGGTGTGCACAGGAGCTGCGAATTGCCACTGCATGTGTTTGGCTGATAAACGTGCGGTCATGCCGTGTGTGAGTACCGTATAGGTGGGTGATGTTGCTAAGTATACCATGGTCACCTCGATTGACTGGTGGAGGATGTTGTGTTCGCATACCGCTGCACCCCTACGAAAAGGTACGCGTATGTGCGTTTAAGCGGGATCAGTAGTGGAGGCGTCATTATCTGGTGCACCGACCGTCATTGTATGGTGCTCCAATCAAACTATTGCAAATAGTAGAACATTTGTGTTATTATTACCGCATACACCATGCACTGTTGTATGATAGTTGTGCTAGGGTATATGGGTAGTGGTATGACTGCACGAAGCGACACAAGCACACGACGTCCAATAGATACACACACCGGGCTCACTAGTTTTCAGCTAGGCAATGCGGTGCGTGTTGATGATTTAGCGGTCTGCTACCGGGCGACCCACAGTGGCACTGATCGGCCATTGCTGGTGTCGTTGCTCCGGCGTGGCGACCCGTTGTCGCTAGCGCGGTTTCGTCTGGCTGCGCAGTTGGGGCACAAAGTGAGCCACCCGGGTATTTTGCCGGTAATTGTGGCTGGACGTGATACCACGTATGGTGACTACATGGTCACCCCCGACACGGGTGGGCGCCCCCTCGACGAACTGCTTGCAGGTGGGGCACTTGATGCGGTGACGGTGGTGCGTATTTTCAGCCAGGTTGCACTCGTCATTGATGCGCTCCACGATCAGCAAATCATCCATCGCGACATTCAACCTGCGGCGATTCTGGTTGGTGACGACTTGAGTGTGCAGGTGACGAATCTGGGCTTTGCTGCCTGTGATGCGAGTCGTGATTTGGTGGATTTCGACGACCGCGATCTTGCTTCGGCCTATTACCCACCCGCACTCCGGCTCGGGGGGACTGATGCCAAGCCGAGTGATGATTTATTTGCCATGGGTGTATTGCTCCATCACATGATTATGGGGGGTGTGACGCCTGAGCTCCCCTTGCCGGCACTGGCCCCGGCCAACCCGGTGCACGATGCGATTGAGCGTGTGATTAAGCGCCTGATGAGCACCACGGAAAGTGTGCGCTATAGTAGTGCAGCACAAGCCGTACAGGCGTTGCGCCAGGTGGTACCTGGTGCGGTGGTATCGGTGACGGGTGAGCGTCAGCCAGTGGCTCCTATGCCCGCTGGCGAACAATGGGACGCAATGGCGGAGTGGTTGGAGAATCCCCTCGAAACCCTGATGGCTGACGAGCTGGATGCCGACTATCTCCGGCGTAGCCAGACACGGGCCGATGCGTTACACCGTGTGGACGCAGTACGCCGTTTGTTGGAGCGATGGGCGCGGCAGGGGTGGTTCCGGCGGGTCATGTTCAGCCAGTTCATGGTGCCGCGACAAATTCTCAGCTCCAATTTTTACCTGTACGAAATGCGCGTCCACTACGAAAAACGAACGGAACCCAAGGTAGTGCAACAAATCCATCGTGCAGGTCATGTTGTACCGCAGGTAGCGGTTGCAGATGTCTGGGATGTTGAAGTCGCCGCCCCTGAACGCTTCATTGATGTGCCCACGGTAACCATGAAAGTCCCTGGTTCCCAGCAGGTCGTCCAATGCGAAGAATGTAGTGGTTCGGGGAAGCACATCTGTGGCACTTGTAGTGGCCGGGGATCCGTGGACAAAAAGAACAAGACGCAAAATGCTGACGGGAGCGTCGAAGAAGTCGTCCAGAATGCGGAATGTCGCACTTGTCGCGGTTATGGCAAAGTCCAATGTCATGCGTGTGAAGGACTCGGCAACATCCTCGAAGAGCAGACCTTTCAGTGGGCACGCTACGGCAAGCAGTTTTTCAATGAAGACGACGATACAGGGCTACACAAACCGACGCTCAATGCACAATCGCAGGTCGTCTATCACCAAAGCGTAGACATCCACGATCCGCAGTGGATGCAAGTGTTTGCGTTGCGTGAACTGGTCGAGGACACCATCCGCGAAGAAAATACCCAGGTACGGGCAATTGCTGCTGATCTCATCATCAAAGCGACTCCCGTCACGGAAGTTGATTACGAGCTCAACAAACGGCAACACACGTTGAGCATCGTGGGCTTCAACAACGTGGTGCGTGGTGACTGGTCACTCTACGATGTCGAGCGTATTTTGCTCTATGCGACCGTTGCCATCTTGGTGATAGCCGTGGTGGTGATGGTCTTTGTGCTTAACCAGCGCAGTGGCTGGATGATGTAATGCGCCATGGCTCCACGCCCCCGTGCCGCCATGGGCGGTCGGGGGCTGTATAACGTCTCCCAAGGTAGTGTCTTAGTTTGCTTCGACGGCTTTGGCCCAAAACGCCTCGACCTGACTGCGGAGCAGGGCGTGCTCGATGTGGTTGAGACCGGGATCGTCGCGGAGAATGGCCTTGGCTTCGAGCTGGGCAGCATGCAGTAGGCGCGTATCGGTGAGCTGTGCCACCTTGAGGTCGGGGGTGCCACTCTGGCGTGTGCCAAAGAATTCCCCTGGACCACGCAACTCGAGGTCAATTTCGGCGAGACGGAAGCCGTCGCGGGTTTCTTCCATGGCAGCGAGGCGCTTGGTGGTGACCTCGTTGTCGCGGTCGCTGACGAGAATGCAATAGCTCTTGTGGGCACCACGGCCGACACGCCCGCGGAACTGGTGGAGTTGCGCCAGCCCGAAGCGATCTGCGCCCTCGATCATGATGGTAGTGGCGTTGGGGATGTCAATGCCTACTTCGATGACGGCGGTGGCCACCAAAATATCGTGGTCGCGGTTGCGAAAAGCGACCATGACTTCGTCTTTGTCTTTGGCGTGCATTTTGCCGTGAATGAGGCTGACCCGTAAATCGGGAAAGATGTCCGTCTGGAGTTTTTGGTACATTTCCTCAGCCGACGGCAAATCCGACTTGTCACTTTCTTCGACCAATGGACAAATCACGAAGGCTTGCCGCCCCGCAGCTATCTCTTTGCGGATGTGCTTGTAGGCGCGCTCGCGTTCGTACTGGCGGATGCGTTTGGTCAAGATTTGTTGGCGCCCAGGTGGGAGCTCATCGAGCACTGACGTGTCGAGGTCACCGTAGATGGTCATCGTCAGCGTACGCGGGATGGGGGTGGCCGTCATCACGAGCAGGTGCGGATTATGGCCTTTGTCTTTGAGGCGCTGGCGTTGTTCCACGCCAAAGCGGTGCTGTTCATCCACGATGGCGACGCCGAGGCGATGGTACTGCACGGCATCGGTGATGAGGGCGTGGGTGCCCACGACGAGATCAACTTCGCCGTTGGCGATTCCTTCGAGGACACGCCGGCGCTCTTTGGCACCGAGGCTCCCAGTGAGTAGGGCGACGCGTACACCGTCGTTGCGTTGGGGATCCATACCGAGGATGAGTTGGATTTCGGCAAGCCGAGCACGTTGTTGCTCGTCAATTTGGGTTTGCCATTCGCTACTGCGGCGTACGGCAATGGCGCCGAGCAAGTTGCGCAGACCGCGGTAGTGCTGTTCGGCGAGGATTTCGGTGGGAGCCATGATGGCAGCCTGGAATCCTGCGGCAACGGCTTGGAGGGCCGTTGCGGCTGCCACGGCAGTCTTGCCACTGCCGACGTCACCTTGGAGTAGCCGCGCCATCGGCACAGGGGCGCGCATGTCGGTGAAGATCTCGCCGAGGGCGCGTGTCTGGGCGTTGGTCAGTGCAAACGGGAGCGTCTGTAAAAATGCCTGATGCACCTCGTCGTTGTACGCGATGGGGTAGCCTTCTTCACGTTGCCAGTCAATTTTGCGCTGTAGGACACCCAGTTGGATTGCCAAAAATTCGTCGAAGCCGAGGCGGGTACGTGCGGCCACGACATCTTCGCTCGTACCAGGGAAGTGGATGTATTTGATGGCCGTTGGCAGATCGACAAGCCCTGCACGTTGGCGTACTACTGCAGGCAGCGGGTCAGCAAGGGCATCGGCATAGCGGTCAACCACCTGTTTGATGAGACTACGGGCACTGCGTTCGGCCAAGCCCTTGGTGAGTGGATGCACGGGCACCATGCGCCCCACGTGCAACAGTTCGTCGGGGCTGAGAGCCTGGAAAGGTTGCCAGTCGGGGCTACTCATCTGCTTTTGTCCCGCAAAGAGTTCGACTTTTCCACTTACCATAATTTGCATGCCGGGTACGAGTTGTTTGGCGAGCCACGGCTGCCGATAAAAGACGGCTTTGAGGATGCCGGTGTCGTCTTCGAGCTTGACTTCGAGGGCATTGCCACCACTACGCATGCTAAACGTGCGTGTATCAAAGACGCTGGCTACCACGGTTTCGAGCTGACCGGGGCGCAGATCAGCGATAGTGGTGCGTTTGGAAAAATCGTCGTAGCGGAACGGATAGTGGTGGAGCAGATCGCGAATGCTCTTGACGCCGAGGCGCCGGAAGGCCTGTGCGTTGGCTTTGCCGATGCCTGGGAGGGCATCAAGGGGCGAGTCCACGGTGATGGGCGCATCGCCTTTGGTGCTCGCAGTGTTTTTGTGCGTGGTGCTCTTTTTTTGGGGTGTGGCTGGTGTGGCCGCACTCGTCACTGGTGGAGATGGTGTAGTATCGAGGGCTTTGTAGAGCGTGAGCAGACGATTAATAGCCATGTTGATGCGTTCGGCACGCTGGGGCATAGATGCCGCACCATATCCTCGGAGCATGGCGAGCACACTGGCAACTTCGCTTTGTGATGCGGCGAGTGGATTAGCGTTACCCCAATCAAACAAATAGACATCGAGCCCACCATCATGCACGCGATTTTGGCAGGCATCTTTCTGTTCGGTACGAAGTGCGGCACCCAGTGTTTTGACGCCGTTTTTGAGCTGGGTAATCTCAGAGGAGTCCTTCATAGACTGCCACTCCCATGGCTCCCGGGCCAAGCATGACCGCACTGCTCGCATTCATTTGCATACTGATGACGTGTTCCCGCGGGAAGACGGTTTCGAGGCGTTCGAGGAATTTGTCTACGTCCTCGGGTGATGTGGAGTAGAGCACGGTCACTGCCTGTACTTTGGGGAAATCCTCAACAAATGTGGCGAGGCCTTCGATGGCTTTGGTGCGGGTGCGCGTGCGTTCGTAGAGCACGATTTCTCCGTCATCGAGGAGCAGGAGTGGTTTGATGCGTTGGAACGAAGAAATATTGTTGTTGGTATATTCCAAACAGCCAGCTTGCTCGAGTGAATCAATCGTATCCACGAAGAACACGTAGTGCGTATGTGCAATCGTATCAACGATGAGGCGTTCGACTTCACTCGGAGAGGCTCCATCTTGCACGGCTCGTGCCGCATTCACCACAATCGTCCCTAGTCCTGCGGAGAACGATTTGCTGTCAATGATACGCACTTTGGCCGCAGTTGCCGGGATGCGTCCAAGCACCTGTTGGGCAAGCCGATACACGGGGCTGAGATGTGCGGCCATGTGAATCGCAAAGATATGATCGTAGCGGGAAGTGACTTTGCGTAGTACTTGTTCGATGTCGGCGATACTCGGTGGGAGAAAGCGTGGCCGTAGGCGTCCATCACCGATGAGCTGATAGTACTGGTCGTTGCCCAGCTCGACACCCGCGCGAAACGCCTGGTCGCCAAACTGGATTTGGGTGGGAATAATCTCGATGTCGAGTTCATGGGCGAGCTCAGCAGAAATGTCGGCCGTGCTATCTGAGACGATTTTGATACGCGCCACTGCTCTTATCCTTTACGCTGTTGTAGCGGAGTCGCATTCACCACCGCGACCGTTACGGTTACGGGGATGCCGACCCAGCGGGTCATGTGTTGGCTGCTCAGGGTTTGGATGTGTTCGATGACATCGGTGCGTATGTCGGCCGCTGCCATGGCAACGGGTACCGTGTACGCATCTATGCGCGTGATAATCAGGGCACGCCAGGCATCGGGATGGGACATTGGCAAGGCGTGCACGCCAATGCCTTGAATCGCGGTGACAGACCGCAGACAATAGAGGAGCATGTGTGCGAGTGCGTGCGTGGTAATCGTGCACCGTCCATATATCTGGGATTCGAGTTGCCAACCCTGGTCTGGTATGGTATTATTCAGCATTAGTGTGTCACACCATAACGTGGCGACAAATAGATGTCGTATCGTTCCTAGGAGGATTCATCATGGCGAAATGCGTTTTCTGCGATAAAGGTGTTACCTTCGGTCGCAACATCCGCCACCAAGCGACCGGTGGTTGGTTCCGACGTGCCCCACGCACCAGCCGCACGTTCAAGGCAAATGTGCAACGGACCACAATCACAGAATCCGGTCACAAGTTTCAAGTTAACGTGTGCACCAAGTGCTTGCGCACCATGTACCGCTCCCGCTAGCCTTCTTATTATAGAAGATTGCCCGGGCTACCGCAACCACACCCCTTAGGAATCCTTCCTAGGGGGTGTGGTTGTTTCGGTGAGGATGAGGTGTTCGATGGCCCAGGCGACGCCGGCATCATCAATGCTGGGAATGACCTGTGATGCAACCGCTTTGAGGGGAGCGATTGCGTTGCCCATGGCGAGTCCAAGCCCAGCCCAGGTGACCATTTCGATGTCGTTTTCTTGGTCACCAATGGCGACCACCTCGTGTTGGGCGATGCCGAGCTGTTGGGCTAATTCTGCCAGGGCACGGCCTTTGCTGACCCCCATGGCGGTGAGTTCACCAAAGAGTTGGTGTGAACGGGTGGTTACGAGTTGGTCACCGACCTGCGCTTTGAGGTATGCCAGCGTCGGCCCTACGATGTCGGGTTGGGCCACAAACAAGAGTTTGGTGGCAGGATGGTGGGTGACGACTGCCGCCAAATCATCACAGAGGCGAACTTCTGCCCCTTCGGGATGATAGCTCAGATAGAGGTCGAGTTCGGGGCGGCGCGCTGCGATATGCAAGACTTCGTTAATATAGGCCACCACAAAAATATCCCGTTCGAGAATCAAGCGCACCGCCTGTGCCGTCACCGCCCCCGGCATTGTGGCCGCATACCGGATATGGCCATCAGGGGCGTCCTGGATGACGGCCCCTTGATAACAGATGAGTGGCTGGTGAATATTGAGTGTGGTCGCAAATGGCATGGCCGCACCAAACATGCGCCCCGTGGCAAGTGTCACAATGACTCCTGCTGCTTGTGCCTTGGCAATGGCCGTGCGTACACGCTGGTCAATGCCCAAATCGTGATTGACAATGGTACCGTCCAGGTCGAGTGCGAGCAAGCGATAGCGCACAGTAAACTCCCGTGTATCGTATATTTCCCCCTCATAGTACCATAGCACTGTGAGGGATGACCGGTGCCTACTTTTCCCGTATGATGTGACAAGACGTAGTCCGAGGAGAATGATGTCTGCACGTACACTGTTCAGACGAATAATGACGACAACGGCCGTGTATACCGTGGTTGGATTCATTGGCCCAGCAGTCGCACTGGTGCTGACGCCACTCTATATTCGTGCCTTGGGTGTTGCCGACTACGGCACCACCGATCTGGTGCAGACACTAGCACATATCGCATATACACTCGCCATGTTGGGGATGCCCACGGTGTTGGCGAGCGTGTATCGTGTGGATGCGCACCACACACCAATGCCCCCTACCACTGTTGCCACAGCCCTCGCGACGGTGGCAGGTTGGGCGCTCTTAGTTACGGGGCTGTTGATGCTGTGTGTGCCTTGGTTGGCCCATGTCATTCAACGACCCGATACTGTGCCACTGATGTATATCCAGCTCATCGCCGTGCCGTGTGGGGTAATACATGGCACGCTGTTGGCCGTGGTGCGCCTGCGTGAGGCAGTGCGACTCGTGGCACTATATGCGGTGCTGGCCGTGGTTGTCACAGCACTGACGCGTATCATCTTGGTGTTGTGGTGGTCGTGGGGGGTGACGGGCATGGTAATCGCTGCTGCTGCCACGCACATCATCAACGCGCTGGTGGTCATATATTGGACGCGGGCGCTGTGGTGGGGGCGCATTGACATCTCGTTGATGCAGGTATTATGGCGCCGTGGTATGCCGTTGGTGCCTGCGAATGTGGCGATGTGGCTCCTCCTCTACCAAGACCGGTGGTTTTTGGCGGGGCGAGTTGATGCAGTCGTCCTCGGGCAATATGCCTTGGCGGCTACATTGGTTACCGTGTTGGCGTTGCTGATTGACCCGTTCAAACTGGCGTGGCAACCGGTTGCCTTGGCTGCCCCGTCCACGGCCATGATTATTCCCACCACTCTGCGAGTCTACGTGGCAGGGGCGAGTGCTGTGGCGCTGTTGACAGGGGTGTGGGCTCCCGAACTGTTGTGGCTGCTTGGTGGTGCTGCGGCCCGTGCAGCGGCACCGCTGGTGTGGCCGTTGCTGTTGGTGCCCCTGTGTAGCGGTGCACTTACGATTGTGGGGCTGGTTCCCACCGCCCAGGGCAAGAGTAGCGTGTTGGCGTGGAGCACCGTTGCCGCAGCAGTGCTCAATACGCTCTTGAACATGCTGTTGATTCCCGCATACGCGGCCATGGGTGCGGGGATTGCCACGGGCATCGCCGCATTGGTCATGCCCGTGGTGATGTGGTGGCAATCGCAGCGACTCCAGCCCCACCCGTATGCGTATGTACGCATGCTCGCCACCATGGGGATGACTGGCATTGCGGCGGGGATTGCCACCGCCATGCCTACCGTCGTTGCGCGGATGGTGGTGTGCACCGTGTATCTGCTGGTGTTGCTTGTGGCCGAAAGAGCAACACTCCAGCGGCTATATGCGGCAACGTCCACATCTGAGCATCTGTCGTAGAGTGACCTACGGGCAGGTGCGCGTTAATGCGATGACATCGGTAATCAACTGACCAGGGTCTTGGGTGAGCGCATGAAAGAGGAGTTCGGAATGACCACGGCCCGCATACACGTGTAGGGCACTGTTGGCTCCCACGCGCTGGAGTGCCGCATGGAAATCCTGGGATTGCTGGAGTGGGACTGTTTCGTCTTGATCACCGTGCACCAGCAGAATGTGAGGGATATCGGCATGTACCGTGGTAATCGGTGATGTGGCTGCAAATCCAGACACGCCACCCATCACGGCTGTCATCACCGTGCTATCACGTCCTTCGTCGCGCATGAACGCATATTGGGCGTTGATGTCGTAGACCCCGCTGATGCCGTAGTAGGCACAGATTGCGGATGGTGTCAGGTTGTGAGCGGCGAGCACGTTGCGATCAAAGACGGTCATCGCACTCAGCTGTGCACCTGCAGATTGTCCACCAAAGATGATGCGGCGTGGATCACCGTTGTACTGTGCGATGTTGTTGACGGTCCATGCTAATGCGCTGGCCACGTCGTCACTCATCTGTGCGTAGGTGGCATCCGGGTAGAGTTGGTAGCGCGGGACCACCACCACCACATCATAGGGAATGAGTTTTTTGGCTACGAGTGCGTACAATTCTTTGTTGCCACTGTTCCAGCCACCACCGTATATGTAGACGATGACGGGGTAGCTCCCCGGTTTGTCGGGCTTGTAGATGTCGAGCCGCTGGTGTGCTTGATTTCCGTAGGGGACATCTTTGTCAATAGCGGGATGATTGGCGTAGTACGCTTGACCATCACGATACGCATTAAACAGTCGCACATTGTAGACAATCTCATCCCATGTCCAGATGACGGCACCCAGGGCAATCATTGCAATTGTTGCGAACACGATTTTCACGGATTTACGGCGCATGTATCCACTCTCAACTTCACAGAATACTACTACTGTCAACGCTCATTTGCTCATGGTTGGATGTAGGCGGCACCATACCACCTGCACGGTGCTGCCGGTCATCTACGATGTACGCGTACCACGCGATCCCAGCCGGATAGGTCAGCATGCACGCTAATGTGCGCATCAGGCAAGGTCGCCCGCATCATGCTGACCACGAGTGCTGCTTGGCGCGGGTCAATTTCGCAGGCAAAGATGCCCGGTGCTGCGAGATGGTGCGGTAACAGCTGGGCGATGCGCCGGTAGTAGTCTGCGCCATCAGCGCCACCACCCACCAGTGCGAGATGTGGTTCGTGGGTACGCACGTTGATGTCAATATCATCGAGGATGGTGTAGGGAGGATTCGACACCAGTAATGGCAGGGGCGGGAGCATGCCACACAAATCACCACACACGAGTTGGAGTTGATCCACAACGCCGAGGCGGTGTTGGTTGATGTGTGCCACAGCCAGGGCCGCAGGTGAGACGTCAACACCGATAACGCGTGGTGCTACGCCATGGTGTGCCAAGCTGATGGCGATACAGCCACTCCCCGTGCCAATGTCGGCGACGCAGTGTGGTGCGAGTATGGTTGCCGCATCCCGTGCTACATCCACCAGCAATTCAGTTTCGGGGCGGGGGACAAGCACCCGTGCATCCACATAAAAACTGAGCCCATAGAATTCTCGTTGGTTGACGATATACGCTACTGGCACGCCGGTAGCCCGCTGGGCAAGCACTTGGTGCCAGTGTGTAGCGAGGTGTGTAGGAAAGGGGTCACGGAGGCGTGTCAGGATGTGTGTCCGGCTTGCTTCCATCACGTGTGCCAACAAGAGCTCTGCATCGAGCCGGGGCGACGAACTCGCCGCCTGCAGTTGGGCGGTAGCCTGATGCAGTGCGGCGAGTATGGTGGGTATGGGTGCAGTGCTCATCGTTTAGAAGGCAAGTGGATCGCCATGCCCCTGTTGCGGCGTTGCGAGTGTGTTGTATGCGCCAATCACCCGATATTTGTCGTAGCGTTGGGCGAGGAGGTGATCTGTGGGAACGAGCATCAACTCGTCAACGGCTGCCATGATGACATCGCCCACTTTGCGGACGGTTGTATCGGCATCGAGATGGGCTCCCCCCTCTGGTTCGGGAATAATCCCGTCCACAATCCCCATCTGGGTCAAGTCTTGGGCCGTGATCCGCATGGTGCGGGCCGCATCGGCAGCTTTGGACGAATCACGCCACAAAATCGCCGCACTCGCTTCGGGTGCAGCCACCGAGTAGACGGAGTGTTCGAGCATGTAGATACGGTCGGTGACACCGATGGCCAAGGCACCACCTGACCCACCTTCCCCGATGACACAGCTCACAATCGGTGTGCGGAGTTGCGCCATCTGCAGGATGTTCTCAGCAATCGCGTTGCCTTGTCCGCGTGTTTCAGATTCCATGCTCGGGTCAGCGCCGGGGGTGTCAATCAGACAGATCACTGGCAGCGAGAACTTTTCGGCGTGCGCAAAGAGGCGCATCGCTTTACGATAGCCGTCTGGTTTGGGCATACCAAAGTTGCGCTTCATGTTGTCACGTGTATCGCGCCCCTTTTGATGACCAACAATCACCACCGAGCGACCCAACATGCGCCCTACGCCAGCCACAATGGCCGCATCATCGGCAAAGCGGCGATCACCGTGGAATTCGAAAAATTCCTCGCAGAGGACGCGTACATAGTCGAGGGTGCGTGGGCGCTGCACATTGCGTGAGATTTGGACTTTGTCCCAGGCAGTTAATACAGTCTTCATGGACACTTCCTAAATGGCGGCAGCCACGGGTGAGATACCGGTGGTGCGCGTGGTGTAAAGACGGAACAGGCGTGCCAACGTGGAGCGCATTTCGTTGCGTGGCACAATCATGTCAATCATCCCGTGTTCCAACAAAAATTCGGCGCTCTGGAAGTTGGCGGGGAGTTTCTGGCGAATGGTTTGCTCGATGACACGCCGACCCGCAAAGCCGATGCGAGCGCCAGGTTCTGCGATGATTACATCGGCAACCGACGCATATGATGCCAACACACCACCATAGCAGGGGTCGGTCATCACCGCAATGTGGGGCATACCCACACTCCCCAAGCGTGCCAGTGCTAGGTTGACTTTGGGGAGTTGCATGAGTGCAATGACCCCTTCGTGCATGCGCGCCCCACCCGATGCATTAATGGTCAACAGCGGTTCTCGGCGTTCGTATGCGCGCTCGGCGGCACGGGCAATTTTCTCGCCAAAGACGCTCCCCATGGATCCACCAATGAACTCGAATTCGGTGACGATACACTGAATGGGCTGACCCATCAGGCTGGCTTCACCACCGATAATGGCATCGTAAAGCCCCGTGTGTTGCTGACTTTCACGAATTTTTTGGGCGTAGTTGTCTTTGGGAGAAACGAAATTGAGTGGGTCTAAGGGGGCAATATCACCGTCATGCTCGATAAATGATTCCTCGTCGAAGAGCCCCGTCCACTCCACGGCACTCAAGCGCATGTGGTGACCACAGCGACAAACCTTGAGGTTGTCACGGAGTTGTTTGACGTAGGTGAGTTCGCCGCAACTAGGGCACTTAACCCACATGTTGTTGGGTGTTTGTTGGTCGGGCGTTTGCTCGGCTGGAGTAAATGCCTTCGGAGCCCGCCGAAAGAGTTCTTTCATCGACTGTTGCCTTACCTCATTCAAATACGATGTGCATTATACCACAGGCGTGTCATGCGCTACCGTGGTGGATGTGCATATCTGTGTAGAACACATGGTATACCGGTGATTGACACCTTTACTACGTGCTGTCCACAATTGTTAAGAACTCATGGTATGATGATACATCTAACACAGAGCGGTGGGTAGTGAGGTTGTGATATGTCGTTTTTGCCGACCCGTGTAACTGAACAAACTGATGCGCTGACGCTCCTTTCTGCGGTCGGTGATATGAGTATCTCCAAGGATGAAGGGAAAGCACGTGCGGCGAGCATCATGCAGCAAATGAGTGAGCTCCAAGCGCTCATGATTGGTGCGGCCACACACCAAGTGTTGTTGGTGCTCCAAGGCATTGATGCGAGTGGCAAAGATGGCGTGGTGCGCTTTGTGGTGAGTCACGGTGACCCGTTGAATGTGGTGGTGCAACCGTTCAAAATGCCCACGCCCAACGAATTGGCCCATGATTTTTTGTGGCGGGTGCATGCCGCAGTCCCTCCCAAAGGGTATCTCGGCATCTTCAATCGGTCTCACTACGAAGACGTGGTAGCCGCATTTGTACGGGGCACGATTACCGACACGATTCGCCAGCAACGATTTACGCATATTCGCAACTTCGAAGCACTGCTTCACGATAACGGGACTATCATCATCAAGTGCTACCTACATATTGATGCGGACGAACAAGAAGCACGACTCCTCGCCCGTGAGCAATCACTGGCAACTGCTTGGAAATTGGCTGCAGAGGACTGGCGTGATCGTACATTGTTGCCCACATATCTGAGCGCATACGATGTGGCGATGCGTCAGACCAGCCAGGATTACGCTCCATGGTATGTGGTGCCCGCTAATCGCAAATGGTATCGTAATTTGGTAATTGCAGCGCTGTTGTGTCATCACATGGAGCCATTTCGCGAGCAGTGGTCGCATACCCTGCAGAGCATGCAACGTGATCGGCTCAGTGCCATTGAACGGGTGCGAGCTGGGCTCGACACGGGGAAGGTGTCGTCATGATTGATGGCACCTTGGCACAGGCGCTACAGGCTGCTGGGCTCCGTTGGCGGCCACAACACGGTGACTGGTTTTTTCTCACTGATGCGGATGAACCCTGGTTAATCGCACCGAGTGGAGTCGAGCTGGGCATGCTGGACGGCCGCCCTGTGCTCATGTTTCATGGTGCGAGTGAATGGGCGCTCGATACGGTGTGGGCCGGAGAAGCAGTGTGGCTCCCCACAGCGCCACAGCTCCAAGATGCACTCATCGAAAAACTCGGGCCCGATGCGAGTATCACGCTCGATATCACACACACGGGGTCGCGCTGTCGTGCACAGTGTGGTGACTGGCGCTACGAAGCATCAGCCACGGATGTCGCCGACGCCTATGGCGCCGTATTATTGGCGCTCCTGCAACAGGTGCGTGCCTAGTGCCTAGATGGTGAGCGGGTCAAGAGCGCGGATCGTATTTGCGATGAGGCGTGCTGTTTGTTCGATGAGTGCCGGGTTGACTGATTCGACCGTGTCTTTGTGTGTGCCTTGGAGCGGAACGCGTCCATGCTGGTCGAGACAGGCAATGCCAATGGTGCGTCGTTTGGCGCGTGTCAAGGGGCGCACCAGACTATTGAAGGCGGCGATACGTGCTTCGGCATTGACCCCCAAAGTTGCCTCGGTGACGAGCTCGATGAGCAGTGGGTCGGCGCTACGCAGGCGCTCGTTGAGGTCACGCACGATGTAGCTCAATGTGCCACGACCGATGCCTTCGATACCGATAAAAAACGTCGCTTGTGGGTCAAACGGGTATCGGCGCATGAGTTCGGCTAGTCCAGCCCCCGTGGTACCTCCCCCGAGTCCGACAGTCCAGATTTCGGTGTGCGACAAGCGCCCCACATCCTCGGCTGCGGTCAAGACGGCAGCGAGACTCCCTGCATAGCTGACTGCCCCACGTGAGTGTGGCTGACTCCGCACCCACAGCTCTGCAATGGATGCTACCACGATATATGCCACAGGCATGATGAGTAACAGGAAGCGCACCACCACGGGAATGTCGAGTGGGGCAAGGAGCTCGATGCCCATAATGGTGAGTAGGGCGACGGTTGCACCGATGCGCGCTTCGAAACTACTAATCGGGTCTGGTGGTTGATGAGAATCGAGGGGTACGAGCAAGACCACACGGCGTGTCGGTGGTTTGAGTGCGGGTTGGATGCCTATCACATTTTGGCTTTCACGGTCATGAATGCCTAGGTGACGGATGCGTGGTGATGCACTCAGCAGTGCCAGCACGCAGGCGACCACTGCACTTGCAAATGCATACGCCGGATTGATTCCCCACAAAATCACCACACTGATTGCCACAAGCGCCACCATGAACGAGCCACTCCCCGTGGGTGGACTGGTTCTGAAGGGGTCTGTCCATACCTGCATGCCTGCGCGGCGCAAACGGCTACCCACATATGCGGCGGTCTGTGCTTCGGCAAATGAGGTGACTGGGCGGGCGCCAAACTCGTCAGCAATTTTACTGACGGCCTCCATCGGGTTTTCGCGGTGCCGGTGGATGGGTAATGCGAATTCCACCGTGTTGAGTGGCATCGTTGAAAAATCGGGCTCGTGCGACAGCATGGTTGATATACCGTTCTCTTTACGACGGTTCGGTGCCGTAGCGCCAACGATAGTAGTGACGACCCACGTTGCCTTGTTCGACCTGCCACGCACTCGGATTGGTGGGCACATACGTGAGCACACGACGTTCAAATGGCTGCACGAGCACCCACTGCTCGCTACCACCGATGGTGGCACGAGTCCAGTATGGCTCACTGATGGGATATCCCATGGTAAAGACCCAGTCCATTACGAGGCCTTGGGTGGTCCGTCCGTTGACGTAGATGGTGTCACGTGTGGTCAAGTAGTCATAAAACACACGGGGTATGTTGTGCCCTGTTTCGGGTACGTATTTGGTAAACGTGGTAGCTGGTGTACTCACCCCATTAAAGGCGATGACACTGCCGTCGCGCATGATGCGCTGATCTGCCGACTCACCAGTGCGGTCCATGCTTCGCGTGCCGACGTGCGCATTAAAGCTGGCATATGTTGGCCCCACGCTATCACTGGGGTCACCAGCAACCGGGACATTACTCGGTTCGCGTTCGACGAATTCGTTGTTGCCTACCTGCATGCGTCCAGTCATGAGTTCGCGCACCAGCAATCCGCTTGTGACGTACCAGGTGCTTTGCCGATTGGCCTTGGGATTGTTGATCTCCATGCGGCCTTTGTCGAAGTACTGCACTTGGCGTAAGCCACCATTGACCTGCAGATAGCTTTCAGAACGGGCGATGAGCCCACTGGGCCCCCACAACCAGCTGCGTGATACTTGTTGGCGTGCTATTGGGCGATCACTGCGGTTCCAGATGACTTCGAAGGCTTTGTCAACGAATGTTTTGAGTGCACCGTTGAACAGTTCACCACTGTTGCGTGCACTCGCCAACTCGAACGATACCGTGGTTGGTTCCACGTTGATGTCAATGGTCGGTGATGGTTCAATCAGGTCACTCGCCGCAGTTGGTGTGGGCGTAAGGATGAGCGCTTCACCCAGGCTCCGGCCACAGGCGTCGTTGCCCGGTTTGCACAACTCGTTGACGATGTCGTACTTGATGGTGGGGCCACCGATGTCGCCAACGTTTTTGACCTGGGCAAAATAGAAGCCATCAGCGCTGGGTTGGAAGCGAATCTGTGAATCGAAGGTGCTCGTATCCGCATTATCGTTGGGTGTGCCGATCATCGTTACCCCGTCACGCTCAAAAAGCGTCAGCACTGTATCGGTTCCCGCTAATTGGTCGTTGAGCATCCCCGAACTGTAGCTCCGTGTATCCGTGTAGAGATAGTAGGTGTTGCCGGCTTTGGCAAAGAACATAATCCAGTCCGCATCACCAGTGGGGCAAAGGCGATGGTCGGTGAGGCGTTGGTTGGACAGAATGAGGCGTGCTTGCTCGGGGAGACCATCGGGTTCGTATTTGTCTGTACACACCCCCGTGTTGTCGGGGGCAATGCCACCATAACTCTGGTTGCTAATTTTGATGGAATAGGTGCTCTTGAAGTAGCCACCGTATCCGGTAGCATCACGGATACGAATGTAGTAGACACCATCCATGGGGGCTCGGAAATTGGGAATTTGCGGGTCAATGTTGGTGGAATTTGCCGACGAATGCTCGTAGAAGTCATCACTGACGGCGACGAGGCGATACAGCGGATCGTATAACTCCATGATGAGGTCGAGCCCAAGATCCGATTTGGTGATTTCAATGTTGTACACTTTGTCGCGGTTAAACCCCATCGAGAACGCATCAACATCACCCGCATAACAGAGCCCCTGGTTGTATTCGATATCGCCAACCAAGATTTTAGCAGTCTGTAAGTTGCTGGGTGGGTCGTCTGTTTCGCTGGCACAGAAGGCAGATCCCACGGTGGTCGGTGTGACTGCGGGTGTCGCTGTGGCCGCAGGAGCAGCCCCGATTTCGAATTTGAGTCCAGCCGACGATGGTGCAGGCGAAGTATCAGACACTGTCATCGTGTTACACGAAAGGTTGTTGACAGTGGCATTTGCGTTAATGGTGATCTGGTACGTACGCGACGCACCAGAAGCGATATCGGCAGTTCCCGTGTTGATAATGACCGAACTGACCCCTGCACACGTGGTACCACCGACGCTTACCCCGACCGATGATAGCGTGGTTGCGTTGTTGTTTGTGACTTTCACATACACGTACAACGAGCTCCCTGCCAAAAGACGCACATTACTAGAATTATTGGGGTCGTACGTATTGCCGTTGGCATCCACCTGAATTACGGTGGTACCGGCATATGCGATTTGTGTAGGTACGAAGAAAGCTATGGCAATCAGGAGTGTTGCGATGGCGTAACGCACACGTTGCACATTCATCTTTATGGTCATACGAAAACCCCTGAATACACGCAAATTTGGTGTAATAACATGCACAGATATACCACAGGTATTATACCATAGGCATGTATGATGAAAAACCGGCAATATTGGACGGAAGGTGGGTATCCGATGCAAGAACTCTGGCTACTGTGGCGATTGTTTTGGGTGTTTACCAAAGTGGCACTTTTCTCGTGGGGAGGTGGCCCCGCCTCTATGGCGTTGATGCAACGCATGTCCGTAGATGAAGGCTGGACTACACCACCAGAATTTGCAGATGCTTTGGCCGTGGGCAATGCGCTCCCCGGCCCAATTGCACCTCAGGTGGCCGCATATGTCGGCTACAAAGTTGCCGGGTTGAGTGGGGCGATTTCGGCAGTTATCGGCACTGTGGGCCCTACGACCATCCTTATGCTCGTGATGATTGTGCTCTATTTCCAGGTCAAAGATTCACCCACGGTGGCCGCCATGCTCAAAGCCGTGCGTCCCGTGGTAGTAGGTCTCCTGTTGTGGACTACCCTCGACATTGCACGATCCGTATTCTGGAAGCAGGGAATGACAATCACCGGTCTCATCCAGCGCTGGGATGGCATCCTCATTGCGGTGGTGGCATTTGCCATCTTGACGTTTACCAAAGTGAACCCTGCGATTGTGGTGGCGACTGCCGCCTTGCTCGGTTGGCTGGTGTATCGCCCGTAGGAGATGATTGCCCAGCTCCTACGGGCGTGGGCAATCTAGCCGTTCCGTGCGTTGGCGTAATCGGTGCTTAGCTCGGCCAGCATGGCGGCGCGCTTGTCGTAGAGGCGCTTGAGGGGGCGTGGTGTGGTGGACTCGAGGGTGTAGGCAGTCAGAATCGGCATGACCACCGTGCTGTCCACATAGCAGACAATAGAATCTGGCAGTTGGTCGGGATCCACTTTGCCCCACGTCATGGCTTCGCTGGGAGTGGCGCCTGACAAACCGCCCGTATCGGGGCGCGCATCGGTGAACTGCACAAAGTAGTCGTGCCCTTTTTCGGCGATACCCATGATCTCCTGGAGTTGCGGTTCTGTCTGCAAGATGAAGTTTTTGGGTGACCCACCACCAAAGATGACCACCGCACTTTTACCACCATGTTTTTTGGCGTTGTAGACGATGGATGTAGTCTCGTTGACATCGGCTTCGACATCGAAGCGCAACTTGTTGCCTGCCAGTGCAAGTGCCGCCACATTCATGCCAATGGTGGAGTCGCCGGGGCTTGACGTGTAGAGTGGTACACCGGCCTCGTAGGCAGCAGTCAGAATAGAGACGTATTCGGTGCCGATGGCACGCTCACGTGCCTGGGTGTAGCGTCCAAGCCGGTAGTGGAGCTCGGCAGTGGACATCGGCTGCTGGAATTCGGCTTCGGCCAGACAGCGTCGCAAAAATGCGTCTGATTCGAGCAAGACTTCTTGGTCGAACAAAATGTCGTAGATGCGGATGATTTTTTGTTCGCGCAGGGCGACGTCATCGGCAAATGGACTCCCACCATACAGACTAAATCCAAGGGAGCGGTGCATGTCGTGATAGAGGTTGGCACCCGTGCTAATCACCCAATCCACCAGCCCAGCGCGGATGAGCGGCACGATGGATGCCGTCCCGAGCCCGGTGGGGGTCAATGCACCGGACAATGTGACACCGATGGTGACGTCGGGTTGGGCGATTTTGCGCGCAAAGAGCTGACATGCTTCGCGCATACGACCCGCATTGTATGAATAAAAATGATTGTCGACGAGCGCTTTGACACTCAATCCAGGCACAATCGGCTTGGGGTCAAGCTTGACTCCGTATGACATGGATGCATACTCCCTATCTTTTGGCGTATCTTACAGGTATTCTACCATGTCGTGCTTGTAAATTGAGAGTTGAAAATTGAAAATTAAAAATTGCATTTTCTCGCACAATACCTACGCCAAAATCATCGAGTGATTACGGGCGAATATGATGCGCCCCGACGATGGTGGTGATTATGGGCGAATATGATGCGCCCCGACGATGGGGGTGATTACGGGCGGTATGGTATTAAAAATACGTCCGCCCGTATTGCAGAATGGATTAAACATCCCGCTTGAGGGAGCATTTTTTGGTGCACGGGCGTATCAATGCACCGACTCACCAACAACGTGCGACCGAGATGGACGTCGGTATTGCTCGCATTTTCAATTTTTAATTCTTCATTCATTGCATGGTATACTACGCTACCGGTATGACCAAAACACAGAAAGTACGAAGTGCATGACGCAGTTACAATCAGTAGCGTGGCATGACGGTGGGGTGTACGTGCTTGATCAGCGCCGTTTACCGCACCAAGAAATTGTCAACCGATATACCACGGTTGCCGATGTGGCCGAATCAATTCGCTCGATGCAGGTGCGTGGCGCCCCTGCCATCGGTTGTACTGCGGCCTACGGCATGGCGCTGGTGGCGGTGCATGGGCGGGGTGCAACGGGTGTTGATCTGCTTGATGCACTGGCCGAAGCGCGACGTGTGCTCGATGCATCGCGACCTACCGCAGTCAATCTTTTTTGGGCGACGCGGCGCATGTACGAGTATGCGGTAGTGCATCAACACTTGGGGTTGGGAGAATTTGCGACTGCATTGGTGACTGAGGCACAGGCGATTTTTGACGAAGATGTAGCAATGTGTCGCGCCATTGGCATGCACGGTGAGCCGCTCATTCCCGTACGTGGGCGTGTACTCACCCACTGCAATGCGGGGGGATTGGCAACGGCCGGCTATGGCACCGCCCTCGGCCCCATTTATCGCGCCCACGAATTAGGTCGGGCGTTGCACGTCTATGTTGACGAAACACGCCCCTATCTGCAGGGGGCACGGTTGACCGCATTCGAGTTGCAACGTGCGGGTGTGCCACTCACCCTCATTACCGACAACATGGCCGCCTATTTCATGGGACGTGGTCTGGTAGACTGTATCATTGTGGGTGCCGACCGTATTGCCGCCAATGGTGATGTGGCCAACAAGATTGGCACCTATGGATTGGCGGTACTCGCCCATGCACACGGTATTCCCATGTATGTCGCAGCTCCAACGTCCACGATTGATATGCGGATCGCTGATGGAAGCATGATTCCCATTGAGGAGCGTTCGTCGGATGAAGTCACCATGGTGGCAGGGGTGCGTCTCGCTCCCGAGGGGGTGACCGCAGCACATCCTGCGTTTGATGTGACACCGGCACGGTTGATTAATGGGATAATCTGCGAAAAGGGCCTGCTCACCGCCCCATACGCAGCATCACTCGCACGGGTTATGGAGTAACGGGTATGCCCATTGCGCCGCTGTTGTATGGTGCCCTGCCACATACCACCCTCGATGCTGCACTATCGGTGTTGCATCGTTTTACGATGCCATATGTTGTCTGGCCACAGCTACCACAGCGGAGCTTCCGTGAACGGAGCGTGGTGCAGGCCGCATACGGATTCCCTGGTGTGGTTATTGACGAGCAACAACGACGGGTCTTTGTACAACGGGCTGTGAGCGAATCTGGCATGCCACAGTTGGCACTCGATTTTTTGCAACGACGCGATGCACGGGCTGCAATGACCCCCGCCGAAGCTGCCGGGTTGTTTGCCGTGTTGCCCATGCTCCAGTCACAACCAGCGCACGTCGGCTGCAAGGGGCAGTTGCTCGGCCCGATTTCACTGGCAGCCCAGTTGACCGATGAAGCGCAGAATCCGCTGATTAGTGATAGTGTGTTGTTTGAAGGACTGGTACAACATCTGTGCCAACGAGTTCGCTGGCAGGCTGAGCTGTTGCGACGCACCAATCGTACCGTGCTTTTGTGTCTCGACGAACCATTCATTGATGTGATTTCGTCGCCGTTTTTGAGCATTGACCAAGACGAATTGTGGATGGGGTTGGCCCGTGTGCTCGATGCAATTCCTGTGATGCGTGGCTTGGCGATTAGTGGTGATGTGCCGTTGGCGCCACTGTGCGAATTGCCGTTGAACGTGTTGATGGTCAATAGTAGCGAGCATGTCCAACGCATCGTCGAGGCTGCGCCCCACATTCATGCGTTCATGCAACGTGGTGGGATATTGGCGTGTGGGTGTGTCCCGGTGGCTGGTGATGGTGCACGTGGTGCACAGGCACGCACCAGCATGCACACATTGTTGCATCAGCTCCACGATGCGGGGATTGCGTATGCCCTGTTGCGTGAACAGGTGATGATTATGCCGGTGTCGTCACTTGGTCAGACGACTGTGGAGATTGCCGAAGAAGTGATTTCAGTGACCTGTGCTGTGGCAGATGACCTCAACCAGGCATTGCATGCTCGCTAACATACAAAAGGAGTACATCGTGCGCGTAGTAGTTACCGGGTCGTTGGCATACGACTACATTATGAACTTTCCTGGCTTGTTCAAAGATCACATTCTGCCGGACCGTGTCCACATGCTTTCGGTGAGCTTTTTGGTGGATTCAATGAAACGCATGCGTGGTGGTGTGGCAGGCAACATCGCCTACTCGTTGGCGCTGCTCGGATTGCGCCCACTCGTAGTGGCAGCTGCAGGGCAGGATTTCGGTGAATATCGGCAGTGGATGACAACACAGGGGATTGATGCGAGTGGCATCCACGAAGTCATCGGCGAGTTTACGGCATCGTGTTTCATCAACACCGATCAAGCCAATAATCAGTTGGTGGCATTTTATACAGGAGCCATGGCTCGTTCGCGTGATTTGTCGCTGTTGAATTTTGGGCTGGGGAGCAATGATTTGGTGATTATTTCACCAACCGACCCCGATGCGATGGCGCGCTACGTCAGCGAATGTCGGCAAATGGGTGTGCCATTTTTGTTCGACCCGGGCAAGCAGACGCCGCGGTTGACTGCCGCGCAAATCCTCGACGGACTCGATGGCGCATATGCATTGATCGGCAACGATTACGAGTTTGCCATGATGGCACAGGTCACCGGTAAAAGTGAGCGCGAATTAATCGAAAGTGTACCACTGACCGTCCTGACCCGTGGTGACAAAGGCTCGGTCGTATCGGAGATGCGTGATGGTGTGCGCACAGACACCACCGTGGACATTGCACCTGTGGATGAAGTCCGTGACCCGACGGGTGCCGGTGACGCATATTTGGCCGGGTTCGTCTTTGGTTTGTCGCAGCATCTCCCGGCAGTGACCTGTGGGCGTGTGGCATCATTGGCGGGGGCATTTGCCATCGAACATCACGGTTGCCAAGAGCACATGTACAGCGCAACTCAGTTCTACACGCGGTATGTGGCAGCATTTGGTGCGGATGATGCGGTAGCCAAGGCATTGGGTGTGCCCGCATAGCGAATATAAGCTACTTGTCAATGAGTCGTCATGTGCAGAATAGCCAGAGTGTAGTATACTACTTGATAAGTGGCGTATGACTGATATGCCAAAGTGATGATGCGGAGCACGCTGATGTGCCTCAAAAGCATGCCAATGCGTGGCACCGCAACGCCTTTGTGTGTACTATTTCCCACTCGTTATAGACCGTCGTCAGTCATGTGTGGTGTATCACATGCAAGATAGGAGCAAGGGATTCAATGACCAAGCAGTATGACATCAAGGACATCGGTTTGGCCGAGCATGGCCGAAAGCGCATGGCCTGGGCTGAGAACGAAATGCCCGTGTTGCGCCAGATTCGCGAACGCTTCAAGAAAGAGAAGCCGTTCAAAGGCATGCGTGTGTCAGCATGTTTACATGTCACCGCCGAAACCGCCAACTTGATGGCGACCTTGGCTGCGGGTGGTGCCGATGTGGTATTGGCCGCCTCCAACCCGTTGTCCACGCAGGACGACATTGCGGCCACGTTGGTTGCCCACGAAGAAATTCCCGTCTACGCCATCAAGGGCGAAGACAACCAGACCTACTACAAACACCTCGAAGCGGCCTTGGCCCACAATCCACACGTCACCCAAGATGACGGTGCCGACCTGGTGTCGGGTATCCTCAAAAACCGCCGTGATCTCATCCCACAGATGCTCGGGAGCACCGAAGAAACCACCACGGGTGTGATTCGTCTGCGTGCCATGGCTGCCGATGGCGTATTGCCATTCCCGGTGATTGCCGTCAACGACAGCGACACCAAGCACCTCTTTGACAACCGCTATGGTACGGGTCAAAGCACACTCGACGGCATTATTCGCGCCACCAACGTGTTGTTGGCCGGTAAGACGTTTGTGGTGGCAGGCTACGGCTACTGCTCACGTGGTATTGCTGAGCGTGCTCGTGGCTTGGGCGCATGGGTAATTGTCACCGAAATTGACCCGGTCAAAGCGCTCGAAGCAGCCATGGACGGTTTCCGCGTCATGCCGATGGAGCAGGCCGCAGCACAAGCTGACTTCATTGTGACGGCTACGGGCAACAAGCACGTGCTCGATGCCAAAGACTTCGCCGTTATGAAGGACGGTTGTATTGTATCCAACAGTGGTCACTTCAACGTCGAAATCAACCTCGATGCCCTTGATTCAATTACCGTTGAAAAGCGCCAACCCCGCCCCTTCGTGGACCAGTACATCCTCAAGGATGGCCGCCGCGTCAACGTGCTCGGCGAGGGACGCCTCATCAACTTGGCCAGCGCCGAAGGTCACCCCAGCGCCGTGATGGACATGTCGTTTGCCAACCAAGCCTTGGCCACCGAGTTCTTGCTCAAGCACCAAGGGAAGTTGTCGGCGGCAGTGCATGCGTTGCCCAAGGCAGTTGATGCCGAGATTGCCGCGCTCAAGTTGCGTGCCATGGGTATCTCATTCGACGTGTTGACCACTGAGCAGGTCAAGTACCTCGGCTCATGGGAAGAAGGCACCTAGTTGTCGTAGCAAACCGCGTGTGTCGCCAGACACACGCGGTTTGATGTATCGCAGTATGTGCTGAATTCATGTGCTGTGATTGGTGAAGGAAGATATATGGCGACAAATTTTATGAAGTCCCCCTCACTCTTGTTCACCTCCGAATCGGTGACAGAGGGGCATCCCGACAAACTGTGTGATCAAGTGTCGGACGCGATTCTCGATGCGTTTCTCACCGTTGACCCACGTGCACGTGTGGCCTGCGAAACGGCCACCACCACCGGCTTGATTGCCGTGATGGGCGAAGTCACCGTCAACGGGAACGTGGGCGACATCCAGGACATCGTGCGCAGAACCGTGCGTGAAATCGGCTATACCGAAGGCAAGTTTTATTTCGATGCGGATAGCTGTGGCGTGATTGTATCGCTCCATGGTCAATCCCCCGATATTGCGCAGGGCGTTGATAAAGCGCTCGAAGCCAAAGTCGGCGAAATGAGCGATGCCGAAGTCGAAGCCGTCGGTGCCGGTGACCAAGGCATGATGATTGGTTTTGCCTGTAACGAAACCCCCGAGCTGATGCCGTTGACCATCAGCCTGTCACACCGCTTGACCCGTGAATTGGCGGTAGCCCGCAAAAGTGGCAAGATGCCCTTCCTCGGCCCCGATGGCAAAAGCCAAGTGACCGTGGAATATGCGCACGGCAAACCGGTGCGTATCCACACCGTGGTGCTGAGCACGCAACACACCAAGGAAATCAAACAGGATGATTTGCGCGAGCAAGTGCAAGAGCAAATCCTCGCCAAAGTGTTGCCTGCCCACCTGATGCAGACCCATCCCAAGGTGCACATCAACCCCACCGGGCAGTTCATTGTGGGTGGTCCCCATGGTGATGCAGGTCTGACTGGCCGCAAAATCATCGTGGACACCTACGGTGGTGTGGCGCGCCACGGCGGCGGTGCTTTCTCGGGCAAAGATCCGACCAAGGTAGACCGCAGTGCTGCCTATGCTGCCCGCTACGTTGCCAAAAACGTCGTGGCTGCCGGATTGGCCGAGCGCTTCGAAGTGCAGTTGTCGTACGCCATTGGTGTGGCACGCCCAGTGTCCATCAGCATCGAGAGCTTTGGTACGGCCAAAATTGACGAAGCCAAAATCGCCAAACTCATTGACGAGATGTTTGACCTGCGTCCAGGTGCCATCATCCGCGACCTCAAGTTGCGCCGCCCCATCTACCGCCAGACGGCCGCTTATGGGCACTTTGGGCGTACCGATATTGACCTGCCATGGGAAGCCACCGACAAGGCCGACGCATTGCGCCGCGCCGCTGGGCTCTAGCATGTAGTGTCACTGTACGGGCAGTATATCTGCCCGTACAGCGTATTTGTTTTCATCTAGAAGGATATCATCATGGAGCGTGCAAACGCATTCGATTTCATCGGTCCCAAGACACTCGTTGGCCCCGAACTCCAAGTGGGTGCCAAGGCTCCAGCATTTGTGCTCCTCGGTGCAGACCTCAAAGACGTTGATAGCGCGACGTATGCCGGCAAACCGATGCTGATTAGCGTGGTGCCGTCCGTTGACACGGGGGTCTGTGACCTGCAGACCAAGCGCTTTAACGAGGAAGCCGGCAAATACGGTGATAAGATTGTCTTTTTCACGGTGAGTGCCGACTTGCCTTTCGCATTGCGGCGCTACTGTGGTGCCAACGACATCAAAAACATCGTCGTTGCGACCGATCATCGCACCATGGCGTTCGGCACTGCGTATGGCACATACGTCAAAGAAATTCGCCTCGAAAGCCGCGCAGTATTCGTAGTAGATGCTAGTGGCGTGCTTCGCTACGTCGAGTACGTGCCTGTAGCTGGTCAACACCCCAACTACGACGCCGCGTTGAACGTTTTGGCGACGCTGGTCTAGTTTTCGTACATACACGACCATCACTGACACCCCCGTGGACGCTAGCGCGTCCACGGGGGTGCGGTATAATCAGCGCAGTACGACGCACATGTACGAGGAGTTGGGGCGATGACACTGAGTCATGTTTGGCCAATGACGGCTGCAATTGACGGGAACGGACATCTTACCATCGCAGGTCACGATGTGGTGGCCCTCGCAGATACCTATGATACCCCGTTGTATGTGTTTGATGAAAAAACGCTCCGCCACATGTGTCACGCCTATACACAGGCTTGTCGGGCTTGTGGTGCAGATGATGCCATCATCCACTATGCGGGCAAAGCCCTCCTCAATACGGCCATCGCCCAATTAGTGCATAGTGAAGGGCTCGCCCTCGACGTGGTATCAGGGGGGGAGCTCGCCTTGGCATTGCATGCGGGCGTGACTCCTGCCCATATTCACATGCACGGCAACGGCAAGACACCCCGCGAACTGGATGAAGCATTAGCAGCCAACATTGGTGCTATTGTGGTGGATAATCTGGATGAACTGGCGTTGTTGATTGCAAAAACGCGCAATCGCCCGACGCCCTTTCCTATCCAGATTCGGGTGACCCCCGACATCGCAGCCGATACACATCATCACATTCAGACGGGGCACTATGCCTCCAAATTTGGCTTCCCGCTCGAGGCTTTGCCCCACGTGGGAGCCATGCTCCAACACGCCACCGGCCTACGTTTAACCGCAGTGCATACGCATCTCGGCTCGCAGATTTTTGATGCCCACACCCACGTGGCCGCCGTGGATGTGCTCCTGGCGCAAATCGCCATGCTTCGCACCCAGTACGGCTTGCCCATCGAAGCCATCAATATTGGCGGCGGCTTTGCGGTGGCGTATGTAGACACGCAAACGCCAACCGATATTCTGCAGGCAGTGACTGCGGTGTGGCAACAGGTTGAGACCGCACGTGTACGCCATGGTGTGCCGCGTTTGCGCCTCGAACTCGAACCGGGGCGTTCGATTGTGGCGCGCTCCGCCATCGCCGTTTACCGCGTGGTGGGCAGCAAACCGGTGCGTGATTTGCCACGCTGGGTGCACGTGGATGGTGGTATGGCCGACAACATTCGTCCGGCGTTGTATAGCGCCAAGTACACTGCTCTCGTGGCCAATCGTGCCGCCCATATCGGTGACGAAGTGGTGAATGTGGCAGGGCGTTACTGCGAATCAGGTGATGTCTTGTTGCGCGATGTGATGCTCCCGACCCCACAGGTTGGAGATGTGGTAGCCCTGGCAACTGCTGGCGCATACACGCTTAGTATGGCCAGCAATTACAACATGGTGCCCCGCCCGTGTGTGCTGCTGGTGCGCCCCGGCCATGTGCAGGTGATGCGCCGGCGCGAGCAGTATGCCGATCTCTGGCAGCACGATGGATGAATGCTATAATGCATGCATACGTAATTATGATAGTATGCAGGTAATACGATGACCAATCAATCGGGATCAGCGTTTTGGACATGTGCTGTGTGTGGTGCGATGGGCTCAGCCCTCGATAGTAGTTGCCCCAACTGCGGGTCAGCCCGTGGTACACCAGCCGTTGCAGTATCTCCTGCAGTTCCTTCCCCGTCAGCGCTCCCCGTGGTTCAGACGACCGCTCCTGCTGTGCAGACACCTAACACCACAACGAGATCGTGGCTTTCGGCGGATTGTCGTGCCTGTGGTGCACCTAACTCGTGGCTGAGTGCCACGTGTGTGGCATGTGGCGCCACCCTCCAGATGTCTGCTGCGGGACGTACGCCACGGCAACGTGGCCTGGCCGCATTGCTGGCATTCGTGGGGGGTGTGGTTGGCGCACAGTACTTCTATATGGGGCGCTATGCTGCGGGTGTGGCCTGTGTCGTCATGTGTTGGACCGGCTATTCGCTGGCACTTGGCTTCGTTGATGGTATGCGTTTGCTCACACTTACGGATAGTGAATTTGCCCGTGAGTGTGTCAGCTGAGCTACGCCAAATGAAAGACTTCGCTGAGCGTCACGAGTGACGTGTCTGCGGCGCCGCTGTCGAGTGACTCAAAAAACGGTGCCATGGATGCTTGCCAGCGGGCGTTGACTTCTTCGGTTTGCATCCCCGCAACTGCTGCGGCAAAGTCGGGTGTTTCGACATACCCCACCAAGAGCCCATCATCGCGCAAAAAGAGTGAGTAATTGTGCCAGCCGTGTTTGGCGAGGGCCGCCAGCATGTCGGGCCAGACGGCCTGATGGCGCAGTTTGTATTCGGCGAGCATGTCGGCGCGCACTTTCAACAAAAAACAGACACGTTGCATATCACACCTCACATCATTAATGGATATAGTGCCATCCTACCACGACTAACCCATTCCTCCGTGCTAAAATAGACACAAAGAGGTAAGCCGTGACTGGATGAGGTGGCGTGGTGGATCAAATCGTTGATGCAGTACGTGGGATGCGTGATGTTGTCCCCGAAGAATACATTCGCCAACAGGTGATTACCCGCCAACTGAATCAGCTCATCACCTTGCACGGCTACCACGCCATTGATTTGCCTGTGCTCGAACACCGCGATCTCTACATGCGCAAGCTGGGCGAAGAGCTGGTGGGCAAAATCTATGAATTTGCCTTTCATGGGCGTGATTTGGTGCTCCGCCCCGAATGGACGGCATCGGTATTGCGTGCCTATATCGCCAATAAATTCAGCGATCAGCCGCTCCCGCTCCGCTTGAGCTATACGGGTCCCGTCTTTCGCTACGAACGCCCACAACGTGGCACATGGCGCCAGTTTACCCAGGTTGGCGTGGAGATGATTGGCGCACCTGCACCACGTGGCGACGCCGAAATTCTCGCATTGGCGTGTGCTGGCCTCGATGCAGTGGGAATTCACGATTATCGCGTCAGCCTCGGTCATATCGGCATCATTCGTACGTTGCTCGGCTCGCTCGGGCTGAGTGAACGCACCCGTAG
>JBEANH010000023.1:0-44431 GCA_041165505.1 Chloroflexota bacterium
CGTGCCGTATAGCCATCTTTGCTGATGCGAATGCTATACCAGGTCGGTAACCCTTGGATGTTTGAAGGGAAGAGGTTTTTGCCACTCACCGGAATACCCATCTTGAACATGGCACGGATGAGGGCGTTGTTGGCCGTCTGACTGCCTGATCCGTTTTCGGTGGCGACGACGATAGTGAAATCGTTGGTAATTGGGACCGTAGGATCAAACGTTGATGTCTGGACGGCGGCGTCGGTAATGGTCATGCCTAGCTCCCATAAATCTGCATGAATGCGCCGCCCATTATAGCACATGTTTGTGGGCGCGCCGCATTCTCATGACGATAAACTCCGCCCCACCATTTCGAGGGCCGCATCATCGTTGGGTGGATGCGTAATCCCCGCCCGCACATCACGAAACATCCGCTCGAGGGGCAGGTCGCGTGTAATCCCAAACCCACCGGCAATCCGCAAGGCTTGGTCAGTGGCAGTGAGAGCCGCATTGGTGGCTGCATATTTGGCCGCGGCAATCCGGGGCCCGAGCGTCATACGCTGCTCGGGGCGATAACTCCAGGTAGCCGCTACCTCGTGCAACAGCGCGCGTGCTGACTGTAGCGGTATGCTAGCTTCGCCCATGTGGCGTTGTACCAGTGGCAGCGTGGCGATAGGTTTGCCGAGCGCCGTGGGGACGCGCTGTTTGGCGTAGGTGACCACGCTGTCGAGTGCCGCTTGGCCGATGCCCAAGTAGACTGCGGCCAGTGTCAGCGCAAACCACGCCATGCCTGTTGGCGCCTCTGGTGGTGCTGGTGGCGCCCCCACCGCTTTGCGATCAATCAGCCAGGCATCGGCCACGGGGACATCGTGGTAGATGATGTCGCCACTGCCACTACTGCGCAGAGCGAGTGCTTCGCCCCAGGTATCCACAATCTCAAGCCCCGGACTATCACCACGTACGATGGCGTTGGCTGTGCCACCCTGGGGCATGTCGCTACTTTCGGGGAGTGCGACCGCCGTAATCAGGTAACGGAGGATAGGTGCCATACTCACAAAGAGTTTATGCCCGTTGATGCGCCATTGCTGCCCGTCCCAACGGGCAGTCGTCTGCGGTAGCCCCCCACGCGACGGACTACCGAGCTCTTTTTCGCTGGCCACCGCATTGAGTACGGCTCCGTGGTGCACGATGTCGTGGCAGATGGTGGCATAGATGTCGGCTGGGTAGTTGCGCATTTCGCCGATGCGCCCGATGACGTGGATGGTCATGTCAATGGCCATCGCTGTTGAGCCACAGCCGCTAGCCAGGATTTCTTGGGTGAGGACCATGTCGTAGAGTGATGCACCACGCCCGCCGAATTCTTGGGGTACCACAAAGGCGGGGTATCCGGCGCTACTCAGCTCGCGATAAAAGTCCACCGGGAATGTCCCGCTACGATCGAAGGCATCGGCGCGTGGCGCAAAACTCGTTGCGAGCTCACGCGTGATGGCGCACATGGCGTGTTGGGCAGGAGTGAGTTCGTACATAGACAAGGCCTTTAGGTAGGTACGGTGGAGATTTGGTATAATACAGCCGAATTGTATGCAGGGTTTGGAGTGTGTGCACACATGTCTAGTGTATATCAAAATTTACCCAACGAATATTTCGTCGGCCACATCCGCATCAGCCCCAACATCGTGCTGGCGCCGATGGTGGGTGTCACCGACAGCGTCTTTCGGCGCTCGATTCTGGCGCTCGGTGGCTGTGGCCTGGTATCCAGCGAAATGACCAATGCGGCCAGTGTCAGCCCCAAGGCGCGGGCGCGCCACAACCAACTCGAATTTCTGCCCGAAGAGCGCCCCATCACCATTCAGCTGAGTGGCAACGACCCTGACCTGGTTGCCAATGCGGCGCGCACCGTGGAGCAGTTGGGTGCCGATATTTTGGACATCAACTGTGGCTGCCCCTCGCCCAAAGTGACTGGTGGCGGGCACGGCTCGGCGCTCCTCAAGGACCTGTGCAAAATGGAACAGGTGCTCAAAGCGGTCATCAATGCGGTGCAAATCCCGGTTACACTCAAATATCGTGCCGGCTGGGACGACACCTCGCTCAACTACCTCGATACGGCACGCATGGCCGAGTCGGTGCGCGCCCAGCTCTATACCGGCCTGGCCGACTGGAGCCGTGTGGCCGAGGTGCGCCAAGTCGTCTCTATCCCCGTGCTCGGCTCAGGCGATGTCAAAGATGCCGCCGAAGCCCTGCGCCGCCTCGAGGTCTACAACGCCAGCGGCATCATGATTGGGCGCGGTGCCATGGAGAACCCGTGGATTTTCATGCAAATCGCCCAGTTGCGCCGTGGCGAAACGCCGTTTGAGCCGCAACCTGCCGATAAATGTGAGTTTTTGGTGCGTTACCTCGAGTTGATGCGCATCGAACTGGGCGAACGCCTAGCGCTCAACAAAACCAAACAACTCATCGGTCAGTTCGGTATTGCCCTGCCAGGCGCCCCCAAACTGCGCGAATCGGTGCACCGTGCACCTACCCTCGATGAAGCGCGTAGCCACATCGAAGCCTTCTATGCGCCGTATAGTAATGCGGTCTCAACCATCTAGTACAGTGATTCACGGTTGCGCCCCGTGCTTGTTGGCACGGGGCGCATAGTGTGTGTTTAGCGCGTCTCGGGTAATTCACGCGCAACGGCGGGGATTACGCAGATACCAGCGACTGCGTGCATCACGTTGAACCAGATGGCGGTGGTCACACCAGCAGACAAAAACGGTGGTACCCCGTACAGCACCAGTGCGGCAATTGCGACGATAACCCATGTGCGCCGTGGCTGAGCAGTGCGCAAGGCGATAAATCCCGCGCCTAGACTACCAAGCACCCCCAATAACACCGTAAAAATAACGGGTTGTACGACGCTCACATCCATCGGATCAGGCATGGTGACGACCAATGTGCCACTGATTTGTACGGCCACCAAAAAGACAATCGCATTGATGACTGCTGCAATGAGTGACGCCACGGTGGCGCGGCGCAAAAGACTCCCCATAGAATGATATCTTTCTGCTATATAGTTCATAATTGAACTACTTGCAAATAGTACAGTATCGTACTAATATTGTCAAACAGGGAGTGGTATGCCACAATGGCACGACGGTCACGGTGTGAATGAGGCAACAATGATGCAGCAAACTGAGCACATTACCACGGCGTTATTAGTCTTGGGACCGTTGTACAGTAGCTGGATCGAGCAGCAACTGCCAGTTGAGTACCAGGGTGTCAAGACTCGTTTGTTGGTGATGCTGTTGCATTCCCCGCAACTGCCGATGCGTGCATATGCGCAGATGCTGGGTATTTCCAAGGCACACATGACGACATTGGTGGATGAATACACGCGGAGTGGCATGCTGGTGCGTACGCCGGATGTCCACGACCGTCGCGCCAGTCAGCTTTCACTGACTGATACTGGGCGTGACCACGCACAGCGTGTTTGGGCGCACTACGTGGCACAGACACACAAAGTCTTGGCTGCGATACCGCAGGCGCAATGTGACGTGTTTGCGGCGGTGTGTCATCAACTCAATGCACAGATGCATGCCATGGGGTGTGGCAGTCGTATGCCAGCATGTGATTCACATGCCGATGATGATGCTACTGGGTGCTGATTGTGATACCCCAACGATATGCTAGAAATTGTTTTACGTATTAAAAAATGTTGTATATTTTACAATACCTACGCCAATCTAGGCCGCATGTTGTTGGTTTGGCGGTGCATTGATACGCCCGTGCGCCAAAAATGCTCCCTCACGCGGGATGTTTAATCCATTCTGCACCACAGGCGGAAGTATTTTTAATACCATACCGCCCGTAATCCTCCCCATCGTAGGGGCGAATACCATTCACGCCGGCAATGTTGGAAAAGCCATTGTTATGCTCCGTGATTTTGGCGTCGGTATTGTATTTTACATAAATACGTGCTGTATACTGTGTGTGCTGTCGTAGAAGTCAAAAATGCCAGGTATGGTGTGCGTACCAACCTAGTGTGTGGTGGTGTGCGCCATGATGCAATGGAGACATGTGGTGGTACAAAAGAAGAGGAGTGGAGTGATGAAGCATCTCATGAAACACGCTATGCTTGTGCTGTGTGGATTCGTCTGTGTTGCATGTAGTATGTGGCCGTTTGCTGCCAAAGAGGCAACTCCGGCAGAAGCACACAAAGTACACTGGGGGTATAGTGGTGATGTTGGCCCAGAGCACTGGGACGAATTATCCGCTGATTTTGCGTTGTGTGGGAGTGGCACGGCGCAGACGCCCATTGACATTGTGCCAACCAACAGCGAAGCCTTGGTGAATCCTGCATTCCAGTATCAGGCCGGTGATGTGACCGTGGTCAACAATGGGCACACCATTCAGGCGAATGCGGCCGCTGGCAACACGATGACGATTGACGGGGTGACCTATACCCTCGCACAAATGCACTTCCACGCACCGAGCGAGCATACCATCAACGGTGTACCGGCAGCCATAGAGTTGCATTTTGTACACAAGGCATCGGATGGTACACTTGCGGTGGTCGGAGCGCTGGTGGAGCAGGGAGCGGCTGCCAACGCGGCCTGGGATGCCTATGCCACCACATTGCAAGGGTTGACCGCGGAATCGACGCCAGCGACATTGGATTGGCCAGCGTTGCTTCCGGCAGAAGTTATGACGTTTCGTTACATCGGGAGTTTGACCACACCGCCGTGTTCCGAGGGTGTACACTGGTTGGTCATTCAGACACCACTGCAGATGAGTGCCGCGCAAATTGCGGCATTTACGCACATCTACACCGGGAATGCGCGGCCGGTACAGAATAGTAACAATCGTGAGGTTGTGGCAGACAACAGTAAGTAGGAGTAGCGTGGTACGGCGGCCGGAGGTAGGATTTCCTGCCGCCGGCCGTCGGCTTATTCGCGGGGATGGATGCGTTCGATTTCGGCGCGGCGCAAGCGATAGAGGACTTCTTCTTCGACACGGCGCAGGCCACCAATGCGGTCGGCGATGACGCCAAACAAAAAGATGATGAAGCCGATGATGAGTGCGGTGCTGCCAACAGCAAGTGCTTGATCGTTGGTGGCAACGAGGCCGAAATAGCGCCCAATATAGACATATGCGGCGCGCCCGAGCATGATGATGCCGACCAACAAAAAGGGCAGTGCCAAATACGAGAAGCTCTTGAGCGGCTCATAGGTGGCGTAGGTGCGGGCGATGGTGGCTGCTTGGCGCTTGATGAAGTTCCAGTTGGATGTAAATAGTCGCGACTCACGCGTCACAATATTGGTTTGGATGGGCACGTGGTGAATGGCGAGTTTGCGTTTGCCTGCTTGTATCAGCACTTCAATCGTATACGAAAAATCACTGGTTACAAAGGTGCGCAATGCGGCCTCGCGCGATAGGGCACGGAAGCCACTCACCGTATCGGGCACATCGGTACCCGACGCCCACCGGACCACACTACTACCGACGTATTGCAGGAATTTTTTGAGTGGCGAAAAGTGCTCGAGCTGTTGCACTTGGCGGTCACCAACCACCATGTCGGCGTGCTTGGCGAGAATCGGTGCCACCAAGCGCGGAATCTCGTGCCCTGGATACTGATGGTCGGCATCGGTATTGACAATAATATCGGCACCGAGGCGCAAACAACTGTCAATGCCCGTCTGGTAGGCGTAGGCCAGCCCGCGCCGAGCGGTGTGACTCACCACGTGGTTGGCACCGGCGGCACGGGCTACTGCCACCGTGTTGTCGGTGCTGCCGTCATCAATCACCAGCACTTCGACGACGTCAATGCCTGGAATATTGCGTGGCACATGCTGAATGACTTCGGCGATGTGGTCTTGTTCGTTGAGTGCAGGAATTTGCACAATCAGTTTCATCGTGTCACTCCTTGGTGTGCCGATTAGATGACGCGGTCGTTGCCACCGTCAATGGGAATCTGGGCACCCGTGGTGCGTGCAAAGACATCCCCACACAACTCTACCACCAGTTTGGCCACATCGTGGCTGGTGATCGTGGTATGCAAAATGTTATGCTTCTTGTATTCTTCCACACTCATGTTGTAATTCGCCGCCCGATTCGCCAAGACTTCGTCGCTCCAGATGCCCGTATCAAAGACCTGATTGGGATGCACCACATTGACGCGGATGCCGTCGCCGCCCCATTCGAGTGCTGCTACCCGTACCAACTGAGTCAGGGCGGCTTTGGAGGCCGAGTAGGCGGCTGCACCTGGCCCCGGTGCAGGCACGTTTTTGGAGCCAATCACCACCACGCGTCCACCGGCTGGTGCCAATTTGAGTAGGGGGTAGCATTCGCGCATGATAATCAGATTGGCATCAAGGTTGATGGCCATGGTTCGGCGCCAATCCGCACTATCGAGTGTGCTCACCGTGCTACTTTTGGGGAATATGCCCGCATTGAGCACCACCATGTCAATGCCCCCAAAGGCGATGACGCCGCGGTCAATCGCTGCTTTGATGGCCTGTTCATCGCCGATGTCGCACACAATGCTACACACATCGGGGCTGGTAAAGACGTTGGGCAGGTTGGGATTGATGTCGAGCGCAATAACCGCAGCACCTTGGCTCACCAACGCATCCACACACGCCTTGCCAATCCCCGATGCCGCCCCGGTGACCAGTGCCACCTGCCCACTAAAGCGGGGTGGGCGGCCGAGCAGTGTGAGTTTGATTTGCTCGAGCTCCCAGTATTCGATGTCGAATAAATCGGCATCACCGAGTGGTGTATAGCCCCCGAGTTGTTCGGCAGCCACCATCACCGGGATGCTCTGGCGGTAGACGTCGCCGGCGATGAGCGCCTCACGCATGCGGCGCCCCACGGTGAGCATGCCTAGTTCGGGGTCGAGAATGATACGTGGCGCCGGGTCGAGCATGGTCAAATCGTCGGCCACTGTGGCTTGATGTGTGCTAAACCACTGCGTGTAGCGTGCCCGATATGCGGCCACATCACGCCCAACCAGCGGGATTTGGCGCGTGCGGATGATGTGGTCGGGGGTGACACAGCCACGCTGTGCTAGGGATGCGAGGTCGGCACGCTGTACGAACGACTCAATGACGTCATCGGTGCGTGGCACCAAGAGCATGGGTGTACCCGCAGCCTGTGACACGGCGTGGCGCAGCTGGGCGCGTGCGAGCCGGGCTGGTGCAGATGGGCGTGGTGCAAGTGGTTTGAAGCGCGTATGGCGAGCCACGTACTGTTCTGCCATGTCCACGAACTGAATCATGCGCTCGTAGCTGACCCGCGCATCGTCGTCCCAGGTAAAGATACCGTGGTTGAGCAGAATCAGCCCTTGGTGATGCGGTTTGAGTTCGGCAGCGAGCTGTTGGGCACAGTGTTTGGCCAGCGCAAAGCCAGGCATGACATAGGGCACCACCAGCAGGGTGTCGCCGTAGATTTCGTTGATGTAGCGTTGGGCAAACGGGGTGTCGAGCAGGGTGAGTACCGCATCTGCATGGGTGTGATCAACATATCGGTAGGGGATGATGGCATGCAGGATGGCTTCCACTGATGGAGTCGGTGCACTCGCATCGGTCATGGCGCAACGCATGGCATTGACCATGTCTGCGTCACTAAGGGAAGCAAGCTGTGCCATGCGCACGAGTGGTGCATGGCGCACTGGCGCAAAGCCGCGTTCGCTAATTGATGCGAGGTCGTGCCCACTCCCCTTGATGTAGAGGATAGTCTCCATGTCGCCGAACATGGTGGGTTCGTCTACTTTGACCGACGTATTCCCGCCACCATGGAGCACCAGGCTGGCTTCGGCGCCGAGCAGGCGTGATGTGTAGATGCGCAACTGGAGCGGTGTGGTACACGCCTGTGCCGTTTCTTCGTGCCAACGACTATGCATAGAGGAGTATCCTCGATTCACAAAAATGATGCGTTATTCTTATCCTAACACGAAAATCTCTCATGAGCTGAACCTCACCGATATGCAGTAATCAGGTTTGGTTATATAATGCAAGGCGTGAAACATACAATCGTACTCACAACCGTTATTACGGCACTGCTACTCAGTGTGACTGCGTGTGGTGTCCCTACACCGACGGCCGCCTTTGCGACGCCGACGCCTGTGCTCGCATCCCAAGTCCTCGGCGCAACGGTGGTCACCACCCCACTCCCGCTTGCCTTGACGCAGTGGAGTTCGCCCGATGGCCGCGTGCAGCTACGGGTGCCCCAAGCCTGGCCCGTCGAAAGTCACAGCGATGCAGGGCGTGCCTTGTGGATCTGGAATGCACCTGGTCAACGTGGGCTCATCTCACTGCTGATGATTTCGAGCCCAGTGGCACTCCCCGATAGCATGCGCCAGGAACTAATGCTCCAAACCATCAAGGGGCTCAATGCCACCATTGTGGGCGATATGCGCCAGGATGCCCGTGGACGGTTGATTGCAGAGGCCACAAGTGCCGAACAGAACCGTGACGGTGCGGATATCACCATGTGGTTGCAAGTCATCGTGCAACAATTCGAAGACAGCGTGGCAATTGTGGTGATGAGTGTGCCCGAACGTGATATTGCACTCATCGAGCCGTTGGTCGGGCAAATGTTTGACGAGCTCGTCATTGCTCCCCTCCCTACGGCCACACCATTGCCGACACCAACCCCTGCCCCCTATACCGCTGACACCTTTGATACCGCCGATGGTACGTGGTTTGAAGGTGACGATGTGCGCCGCGCAATTACCGTGGGTGATGGCATCTACCGCATTTACTTGCGCATGGCCGATAGCTATTATCTCAGTGCACCTGCTGAAATCGCCCGCACCGATCAAAAAATCGCAGTTGATACGGCATTCGAGGGTGCGGCACGTATCGGTACCGCACTGCGTTTTCATGTACGCGCAGATGACACCCGCGACTATGTGGTGTGCTGGATTAGCCCGTTACAACGCTTTGGCTGTTTTCGTTCGGATGGCGACCAGTGGCAAGCCGTCCAAGAGGTCACCGCAAGTAGCGCCATCTATCCTGATCGCACCAATCACATTGATTTTGAGGTACGAGGCACCCAGTATACGTTTGCAGTAAACGGTGAGATACTGACATCATTCGATACCGACATGCCATCACCCGGGGTGCCAGCATTGTATGTCGAAACATTTGATGATTCGGCTGGTGGGATTTTTGATAATGTGCAGACATCGTGACGGCCACACGAGGGAGTAGCCACCGATGAGTAATAACACCACAACCCAAGATACGCGGCGTAGCACGGCGACCATTGTGCGCCTCGTACCCGACGAAAAACTGATGCAGTCGGCGGCTGCCAACGACCTATGTAACCGCTTCCGGACAGTAGCCAAAAACGACCCCCAGGTGGAAACATACGGGCAGCTCATCCGCGCCGCCTATGCCATCGCCTACCAGTCGCACGGCGACCAAACTCGCGACTCGGGCGAACCCTACATCACGCATCCCGTGGCGGTGGCCACCATTCTGCTCGATTTGGCCATTGGCGCAGAAACAGTGATTGCAGCACTCTTGCACGATGTCATCGAAGATACCGATATTTCGTATGACCAGATTGCCGATTACTTTGGTGAAGAAATCGCCAGCCTGGTGGATGGCGTCACCAAGCTGTCGGAACTGGAAGTGCGCCCCAAAGAAGAGGCCCAGGCCGAAAACTACCGCAAAATGTTCGTCTCGATGGCCAACGACCCGCGCGTGGTGCTGGTCAAACTCGCCGATCGTCTGCACAACATGCGCACCATTGGCGTGACCAAACCAGAGAAGCAGCGCCGCATTGCCCGCGAAACCAGCGAAATCTACGTCCCGCTGGCGCATCGTCTCGGTATCAGTCAGCTCAAATGGGAGCTCGAAGACCGCGCCTTTGCCGTGCTCGAACCCGAGCACTACCAAGAAATCAGTCGCCAGCTGGCCATGCGCCGCGATGTACGCGAGCGCACCATTCAGCGTGTCATGGAACGGTTGCGTGAGGTGTTGACCAGCGAGTACATCAGCGCCGAAGTCTCGGGCCGCCCCAAAAACATCCACTCCATTTACCGCAAAATGCAGCGCAAAGGCGTGCGCATCGAGCAAATCTATGACCAGCTGGCAGTGCGTGTCATCGTCAATACCGTCCCCGAGTGCTACCAGGTGCTGGGCTTGGTGCATACGACCTGGCCACCGGTACCGGGTGAGTTCGACGACTATATTGCCAACCCCAAAGAAAGTCTCTACCAGTCGTTGCACACCACGGTGCTCATCCCGGGTGGGCAACCGTGCGAGGTGCAGATTCGCACCGGCAGTATGCACGAAGCGGCCGAGCACGGCATTGCGGCACACTGGCGCTACAAAAACGGCTTCAAATCGTCGGATGATTCGTTCGAAGCCAAAATTACCTGGTTGCGTAGCCTGATGTCGTGGCGCAACGAAGTAACGGATGCCACCGAATTCGTGGAGCGCCTCAAGTCCGACTTCCTCGAAGAGCAGGTCTTTGTGTTTACGCCACGCGGCAAAATCATTGACCTGCCGGTGGGCTCCACACCTGTTGACTTCGCCTACCGCATCCACTCCGACGTGGGCACCAACTGTGTGGGCGCACGCGTCAACAACCGCATGGTGCAGCTCGATTATCAGTTGCAGACGGGTGACATGGTCGAAATCATGACGCGCCGCGCATCCAATGGTCCTAGCCGCGACTGGCTGAATTTCGTCAAAACGGTGAGTGCACGCACGCATATCAAGCGCTTTTTCAAGCGTGCCGACCGCGACGAAAACATTGACGCGGGGCGCGACATGCTCGAACGCGAATTCAAGCGCCTCGGTCTGGCCGTGGTGCTCGACGAAGCGGCTGCCGTCATGGGCATCAAGTCGGTGGACGACATGTTGGCACAAATCGGCAGCGGCGACCTGTCGGCCCGTGCCATCAGTCAAAAGGTGCTGGCCACGCAGATGCAGGCGGTGGAAGAAATCCCCGAGCCACCCGCCCCCACCCAACCCTCCAAGATGAGCGAGCAGACCAACGCCGACATCCGCGTGCGCGGCATGGACGGCCTGCTGACGCGCATTGCACGCTGCTGTAACCCGGTAGTGGGCGAGGCCATCGCCGGCTACGTGACCCGCGGGCGTGGCGTGACCATCCACCGCGCTGACTGCCACAACATCCTCAACGAGCCCGACCGCAACCGCATCGTGACGGTGACATGGGGCAGCGTGGTGCCCAAGCGTGGCTTTTTGGTGCCCCTGCAGATCGAATCGTGGGATCGCGTCGGCCTGTGGCGTGATATTTCCAGCACCATTGCCGATGCCGGCATCAATATTGACGTGGTGGAGCAGTTGCCCACGCGCAAGGCCAACAAATCGTTTCTGCGCGCGGTGATTCGCATCCAGAGCGTGGAACAGTTGACGCGCCTGCTCGATCGTCTCAACCGCCTGCCCGACGTCATTGACGCGCGCCGCGACACGGGATACAATCCAGCGCGAGAAAATTAAGTAAGGGCGTCATTTTATGGCGCCCCTACAGGACACGTTGTCGGTGTGGTTCGCCCGCACTGAATCCCTGCAACAGCCGTCATGGCGCGCCTTGTCGGGATGGACGCCAGGCCGCTCGTAGGGGCGAATGATATTCGCCCGCAATCCCCCCTCATCGTAGGGGCGAATAATATTCGCCCGCAATCCCCCCTATCGTAGGGGCGAATAATATTCACCCGCAATCCCCCCCTCATCGTAGGGGCGAATACCATTCGCTGGCACCCCGACGGGATGTATGGCAGCACGTGGGGACGTGGGAAAATTAAGAATTATGAATTATGATGGGGTGTCATGCGCTGGCGGTGCCCGCTGCCTCCCGCCCGCGTGCTACAATATGCCCGACGCTCCCACCATATGCCCACGCATGGGAGCTTTTACTAGAAAGAAAAATCAGATGAAAAAAGTGCTCTACGTGGACATGGACAACGTGCTCGTTGACTTCCAATCGGGTATCAATCGCCTGCCCAAAGAGCTGCGTGAGCGCTACCGCGGCAACTACGACGAATGTCCGGGGATTTTTGCATTGATGGATCCGCTAGAGGGGGCGCTGGCAGCCTACCGCGAGCTGAGTGGACTCTTCGACACCTACATTTTGTCAACGGCGCCGTGGCACAACCCGTCGGCCTGGTCGGACAAAATCATGTGGGTGCAGCGGCACTTGGGCGATGTGGCCCACAAGCGTCTGATTTTGTCGCATCACAAAGACAAAAACCGCGGCCATTTTTTAATTGACGATCGTCCCAACAACGGCGCGCGCCACTTCAAAGGCGAAATCATCAAATTCGGTGACAAACACTACCCTGACTGGGACGTGCCCAGCTACCGCGATTGGGATGCGGTGCTGGCCTATTTACGTACGCGCCAATAGGTGTTGCGGTACATCCACAAACAGGCGTTGCGCCGCTGGCCACGAGGTCAACCAGCCCGTGCTGGAAGAGTGTGGTGCTGTTAGGCTCGTCCACGGCCACAGCCGTCACCTGAAAGAGCACACCGGCCTCGCGGATCTGTTGGAGCGCATCGAGGTCGCGTTGGTTGTAGAGGTAGCGTTCGGGATGCGCCAGCACCACCGTGTAGCCGGTGCTGATGAGTTGGCGCGCCACCGGCAAAAAGCCATAATCGACGGCAAAGACGGGCATCTCGATTAGCACCGAACGACTGCCGGCGAGGCTTAGAATCTGCCCGGTGGCTAATTTTTTGGCCACATCCGCCACAAAGCGAATCTCGGTGCCCGGCAAGAGCGTCAAATCAAAATCGGATGCGTCTACGGCGGCCTGCAGGGCGGCCACTCGCTCGGCGATGAGCTGTGGGCTGTAGTGGCGCGAGGCGTCAGAATCGGGGCTGTGTGGCGTGCACACCAGCGTCTTGACGCCGGCTTGGGCGGCTTGGCGTGCCATGTTGAACGACACGTCAAAGGAGCGTGCGCCGTCGTCGAGCCCATGCAAAATATGGCAATGAATATCAATCATGCTTAGTAGTACCCCGTGGCTTGGGTCATTTCGGCGCCGTTGAGCACCACGCCCACGATGTGTGCTTTGGCCTTTTCGAGGGTCGCCCGGGCTTGTTTGGCTTGGTCGCGGCGGGTACGCCCGGCCTGCATCACCAGTAGCACGCCGTCAATGCGTGGTGCGAGTACCACGGCATCGCTGACGGCCAGCACAGGTGGCGTGTCAATGATGATGACGTCTGCTTGCGTGCGTAGCGCCTGCAAAATCTCGCCCATGCGCCGTGAGCCGAGGATGTCGGCGGGGCGGGGTGGCAACGGCCCACTGGCCAACAGCTGGAGCCCGGGCACTGACGTGGCTTGTAGCGGGGCTGGCGTATCGGCACTGGCAAAGAGCATGCTGGTCAGGCCAGTGTCGTTTTGTAGGCCAAAGAGGGTGTGCAGGGCGGGGCGGCGCAAATCACCATCCACCAGGATGACGCGTTGTTCGGCCTGCGCCATGGTGATGGCCAAATTGGCGGCGACGAGTGATTTGCCCTCGTCAATGCCGGCGCTGGTGACGGTGAGCATTTGTAGGTTTTGGTCGAGCCCGGCGAATTGGATGTTGGTGCGCAGACTACGAAAGGCTTCAGCAGCCGCAGATTGCGGGTCACTGAGCGCTACAAGCGTGGTATTGGTGGTGACAGGCGTCGTCGTCATGTACGTTTCCTTGTCGGTGTACGGCGATCAGGGAGCGAGCTACCCGCAGGGATGGCGCCGACAATGGTCAGCCCCACATGGCGTTCGACGTCGTCGGCGCTTTTAAGCGTGTCGTCGAGTGCTTCGAGCACAAAGGCCAGCAGAATGCCGATAATCAGCCCCAAAAATGCACCAGCAGCCACGTTGATGCGAGTCTGTGGGCGGTAGAGGATGGGGGGCGTGGCGGGGGTGGTGACACGCATGTTGATTTTGTCGGTGCCTTCGAGCCCGTCGTTGAGCGAGCTGACTAGGGCCGCCATGTTTTCACCCACTGCATTGGCGAGACGTGGCGCCATGTCAATATCGGGGTAATCGACCTGTACAATCATTTTGCGGTCATCGGCATTGGCCTGGATGGAGATATGCTCGAGGAGCCATTCTGGCGTGCGGTCGAGCTGGAGCTGGGCATTGAGCTTTTCGATTTGTGGGCGCGCCAGGGCCAGCTGCTTGTAGCTATTCATGTTGTTGGTAAGCACAATTGACAAGCCGTTGTCGTTGCGGTTGGGTACCACCAGATAGCTGGCCTCCGAACGGTACAGGGGCTCTTGCAGTTTGCTAAAGACGTAGGCGGCGACAGCGGTCAAGACCACTGCCAGCCCAATGGCGACCATGCGGCGCCGGAAGATTCGTAGATACTCGGTCATGCGCATAGAAATAGTCCTTATCGGAAAGGCCGAAGTGCGAACAACACGCCGATGAGTGCTCCTGCGAGGGCACGCAGCATGGTGGTGACCACCATGGCACTCGTATTGGATTGCCGTTGTGGGGTATCGTTTTGGCGAAGCACCATGATGTTGACCCCGGTATCACCACTCGTTTTCCCCCATAGCAGTGTACCATCACGCGCCAAGACTGCAAGTGCGGCATCACGAATTGGCACGAGCTGGCGCGTATCGCTGCCACGTGCGCTGATGCTCACCACGCGGTCAGCGTTGCGTACATCGAGTGTGGCAGCCACCGTGTTGGCGTCGCCATTCCCCAGTAGCGTGGCGACACGTTGCACGAAGTCTTGGCCGCGGCTAACGGCGGGGAAGTCGTAGGCCAGCGTATCACCTGTGTCGTTCATGGGGGCACGACTGGTCAACATTATTTCCACACTCACCGCATACAGGGGAGGCTGTTGGAGTTGTGTTACCAGCGGGATGCCAGCCAGGAGCAGGGCAGGTACCAGCATGTACCACCACCGTTGGCGGACCCGTGCCATAATGCGTACGAGATCATTCATGGTGTCACCTCACCTGTGGCATGCCGGATAAAGGCGCGCATACGTTGGTCAAACTGCGCTCGTCCAAAGTATTCAGCGTGGGTGCGGATGTCGTGTGCATCCCACGAGTGGCGCATGAGTGCGTGGAGTGCTGTCATCAGTGCTTCGGGTGTTTGTTGGTCAAAAAAGATGCCCGTCTGGCCCTCTTTGACCGTATCGAGGGCGCCACCGGCGCGGTAGGCGACCACCGGTCGGCCAGCCGCCATCGCTTCGAGCGGTGTGATGCCGAAATCTTCTTCGCCGGGGAAGAGAAAGGCGCGACAGCCGTTGAACAATTCCTGGCGCTGGGCGTCGCTGACGCGCCCCACAAAGCGCACACTCGGCCCTGCGAGTCGCATCAAGGCATCTTTGTCGCGTCCATCGCCAAAGACGACCAAGGGGAGGTTGAGGGCACTACAGGCCTGTACGGCCAGGTCAATGCGTTTGTAGGGCACAAGCCGTCCGCCGGTGAGCAGATAGTCGCCGGGGGGCTGTGTGTTGACGGGAGCCAGGTCAACTGGTGGGGGGATAATGGTAGCCTGGCGTCCATAAAAGGTGTGGATGCGCTCCGCAACCACGTGTGAGTTTGCAATGAAATGGGTCACACCCGCACTATTGGCGACATCCCAGCGCCGCAAAAATTGTAGCAAAAAGCGCATCATGTGTTGCGTAACCCCTTGGATGCGCTCACGCGCCACATAGGCGTCAGTTTGCCATACAAAGCGCATCGGTGTGTGGCAGTAGCAGATATGTACGGCACCGGGGCGCACCCGTACTCCTTTGGCATAGGCACTGCTACTGCTGATGACGAGGTCGTAGTCATGCAGGTCACATGCCCCGAATGCCATGGGGTAGAGCATGAAGTAGTGGCGGAAAAACGTGCGCCACGCAGGTAAATACTGCATCCACGAGGGACGAATGTCCCATGTGGCATATGCGCTGGGCATCACTTCGGCCGCATAAATTGACGTATACACGGGAGCTGTTGGCGCAATGTCGTGCAGTGCTTCGAGCACCCGCTCAGCACCGCCGTATTGGTTGAGATAATCATGAACGAATGCGATACGCACAAAAACCGCTTGCCTCTTCACAGAATGTGATTATCCTATTATAGTATGATGGCGCAAAGATGCGACACGAATCCTTGGTCGTTGAATATAAGTGTGGTGAAGGAATCCAGATGAACATGTCCGAACAAGAGCTCCGTGAGCTCTTTACCAGCGCCAGCATGGGACAGGTTGCGTATCGTGCATGGGCCGTGCAAGCACGCCGCGAGCGCCGCTTCAACATTGCACGCCTCTTTGATGCGCTGTGTGAAGCACGGGGCGCTCGTGCCATGCGTGCGTTTATGCGCATTGGCGGCGTCGAGGCCACCCTGCAAAACGTTGAGCATGCGCTCCACGGCGATGAGCCGCAGGCGGTGGCCATGCAACGCATCACGGGGACATCGGTGCAATCGCGCGAACTGTTGGGGCGGGCTGCCCGTGCAATCGCGCAAAATCGCGATTTGCTCGCCGATGAAATCGGTGATTTATACGTGTGTACCACCTGTGGTGAAACACGTGAAGGGGTGCTCGCTGGTGCATGTGCTGTGTGTGACACGGTACCCGAAGCGCACAAAGCCTTCCTCGCCATCGAAACCATGGGCACACTGGGCCCCCACGCCATCATGCATGCCCTCGAACACAGCGAACAAACGTTGCGTGCCATGCTCCAAGAACTCGACGAGTCAGTGTTGGCTAATCCAGGTGCAGAAAATGCGCCGTCACTCAAAGAAGTGCTCGGTCATCTCAACGACATGAATCTGGTGTTCTGTGAGCGGGTACGTTTGATTCTCGATACCGATAATCCAGAACTGCCGTCAGCGCATCCACCGCGTCTGAATGCGGCAGCGCATTATCGTGGTCGCCCCATTGCCATCATCCTCGAAGCCTTCCACGATTCGCGGCGCGAGTGCCTGTTGTTGCTCCGTGGGCTGACGAGTGCGGCGTGGCATCGCCCGGCCACGCATGTCACCTATGGCAAGATTAATTTGCTCCACCAAGGCAACTGGATGGTGCAACACGAGCGTGCTCATCTGGTGGAAATGGCGCAACAACGCCATGACCTATTGGTACAAGCCGGCCACGGGCAGCTCGATGCCAACCGCCCCGACCTGATTGGTGAACGCAAGAATGAAGGCGAATAATCCGCCACGTGTAGCCCTCGAAGAATGCGCCCCGAATGTCTTTATTGTGCATGACATTCGGGTGCGTCCTTTTTTGCACGGTGAAGGTGATTACACGGGGAATCGTTTCGTACTCACATCGTGGCGCCGTGATGGCCTCTTTGCGCGCATCCGCGACCGTGGTCTCGAGGTTGCCTCACTCGATGCACAAATCGCTGCACTCCCCACATTGCCACCCGCACCGCCACTGGCGGCTACACCGCGCTGGCACGTCATCGGTCATGCCGATGAACGATGGAGCTACTACGATGCACCATCACGCACCATTATTCCTTGTACTGTCAGGGACCAGCAGTCACGCGCAGTGGTTGCAATCACGCCGGGCTGGCTGGTGCGGCGGCGCCGTGGGCGTGGTGGCGGTGAATGGTATCGCACCATGGTCCAAGGGAGTGATACCATTCAGTTGACACATATTGACCAAGATGCGGCCGTGTTGTGCGGTCTAGCCCAGGCTGCCACGTATGTGCATGCACCCCTACCACTGACGCCACAATCAGCCGGTGTGGTCGTGCTCCGCACGCCCGTATTGCCACATCCATACATTCAGTGTGCCAATCGCTGGGCCACCAGCGATCGTGACGGTATCACGTGGCATGTGCCGGTGGCGCATCTGCACTGGATGCAGCACCTGTTAGCACGGCTATCTATTGTGATTGCTACCGTGCCTAAAGGAGACAGCAATGCCTGATTATCGTGAAATATATCAAGACATCAATCATGCGCGCCGCTACCACACGCTCGTATCGCGTGAAGACTACCAGGGCAATTTGCTCCGTGAAATCCAGCGCCATGTGCGATTGCGGTCGGCTGATGCCCTCGACATGGGGTGTGGTACGGGGCGTGTGGCCGCACTTTTGGCTCCCCATGTCCGCACGTTGACAATTAGCGATCGTGCGCCTGCCATGCTGGCTGTGGCACGCACCCACCTCCCCGCTACCGTGACGTCAATTACTGCCGATAATCGCACGATTCCCCTCCCCGATGCCTGCATGGACCTGATTACGGCGGGGTGGAGTTTTGGGCATGCCACCGAGTGGGTGCCTGGTGCCTGGCAAGCCGATGTGCGTGCCGCAGTAACCGAGATGCAGCGGTTGCTCCGCCCCAACGGCGTTGCCATCATTTTCGAAACGTTGGGCTCAGGTGTGGATCAGCCTGCCCCACCAACCCCCGCCTTGGCTGCGTGTTACGCGCTTTTCGAAGACGAGTTTGCCTTCGTACGCACCCCCATCGCCACCGATTATCGCTTCGTGTCATCGGCTGAATGTGCTGAACTCACGGGATTTTTCTTTGGGGTGGCCATGCCTGGCGTGGTACAGCCTGACGGTAGCGCCATCCTCCCCGAATGGACGGGGGCGTGGGTCTACCGACGCGCCTCGGTATAATGGTCTCGATGCATGTGTGACGAGGAACAACAGCATGCGTGACATTGTTGCAATATGGGTGGGGAAACTGGCGGGCTGGTTGAGTCGGCGCCTCGGGCGGGGTGGGGGAACCACACTGCCAGGTGCAGTTGCACGGCGGATTGCCCCACAGGTGTTGACGACACTCACCCAACAACTGCCCCGTGGTGTGATTTGTGTGGCGGGCACCAACGGCAAAACTACCACCACGCGCATGATTGCCGATGTGCTTACTGTGGCTGGATGGCGGGTACTCCACAATCGCTCAGGCGCCAATTTGCTTTCTGGGGTGACCACTACCATGCTGGCTGGTGCGGATTGGCGTGGTCGTATTCATGCGGATGTGGCGCTGTTGGAATGTGACGAAGCCGCTTTGCCTGACATCGTGCGTGCCACGCACCCACGGGTGGTCGTGCTCCACAACCTGTTCCGTGATCAGCTCGATCGCTACGGTGAGGTGGACACGATTGCAACCAACTGGGGGACGGCGCTCCACACACTTTCTCCTACCACGACGGTGCTCTACTTTGCCGATGATCCATCGCTGACGCGCCTTGCCCATACCCTCGCTTGCCAGACGGTAGCATACGGCAACGATGATGTGGCAAGTGCACGTGATGCTGTTGCCCATCTCGCCGATGCCGGTTTTTGTCGTTGTGGGACGGCGCTCGTTTACACCACACGCTTTTATGCGCATATCGGTCATTATCATTGCCCAACATGTGGATTTGCTCGACCCCAGCCCCGTTATGCGCTAACCACACTCGTGGCTGACGGCCTCGTCGGTAGTCGCCTCACACTCCGTACCCCGCAAGGGGACGCACAGGTGCGTCTGCCGTTGCCCGGCCTCTACAATGCCATGAATGCGGTGGCGACCTATGCGTGTGCCGACGTGCTTGGTAGTGCAGCACATGTGGCTGTAGCCCTCGGTGCAATGCAGGCTGCCTTTGGGCGCTACGAAGTGGTACCCGTGCATGACCGTCAAGTGGTCTTGGCACTCATCAAAAATCCAGTGGGTGCCAGTGAAACGATGCGCATGTTTGTGGATGCGTGGCAGGCCCCACAACCCATTCTCATCATCATCAACGACCGCGACCAAGACGGCACTGACGTGTCGTGGTTGTGGGATGCCGATTTTGAACAACTCGTGCCATGGCTCACCCACGCTGTGGTGAGTGGCACGCGTGCCGCTGACATGCAGGTGCGCCTGTACTATGCGGGGATGCCCCGTGACCGAGTCAGCTGCGTGGATGATATTGCGACCGGGTTGGATGCGGCACTCATGCAGGTACCGGCTGGACAGACTCTTGCCATTTTGCCCACCTACACGGCCATGATGGAGCTGCGCACTGTTATGGTGGCACGTGGTTGGGTAGCACCCTTTTACGCCGATTAACAGATGCCTGCATGACTGCGAAATGGTATGATGGAGATAAGTGTTGCAATGGAGTACGACAGATGGAATATACGCACGATCGCTTGATGCGGCAAGCACGCGAGGTCATCGTGGCTACCGGCTTGGCAAGTGCCGACCAAGTAGAGCTGGTGGCACCCAAGCCCAATATCCCGGCCGATTTGGCCTTCCCCACCTTCAAGGCGGCACGCGAACGACAAATTGCACCTCCACAGCTCGCAAGTGAGCTGGCCGCCAAGATCGTCATCCCCGCTGACTCATTGCTGAGTGGTGTCACGGCAGCTGGCCCCTTTCTCAACTTCACCATGAACGTGACCAACTATGCAGTGGGGGTGCTCGACGACATTCGTCGCTTGGCAGGTCACTACGGCAACGACGATGTGGGTACAGACAAGCGCATTGTCATTGATTATTCTGCGGTGAATATTGCCAAACTGATGCACGTAGGGCATATTCGTTCGACTATCATCGGGCAGGCGTTGTGCAACATCTTTCGTGCCTTGGGCTATACCGTCATCGGTGATAATCACCTCGGCGACTACGGCAAGCAATTTGGCATGAATATTGCGGCCATCACCAAATGGGGGAAACCGCAGGGGCAAGACGAAGAAGCCCTCGCACAGCTCGACAAGCTGTATGCACAATACTCGCGTGAGGCCAAAGAAGACAAATCCATGGATGACGAGGCACGCGCCTGGTCGCTCAAGCTCGAGCAAGGTGACCCTACGGCGGTTGAGCTCTGGCAATGGATGGTCAATTTGACACTGACCGCCATCCAAGAAAACTACGAGCGCTTGGGGGTGAAATTTGATCACGCCTATGGCGAGAGTTTTTATGCGCCCATGAATGCAGGTGTCATCGAGGATGTGCTGAAAAGTGGTCTTGCCTATCGCGATGAAGGTGGTGCGGTGGTCGTCACCGAGCTCGAACAAAACATGCCCACCTTTTTGTTGCAACGCAGTGACTCAGGCACGCTCTACCACACGCGCGACATGTCCACCATCAAGTTTCGTATGGCCGAGTTTGCCCCCACACAGATTATTTATGTGGTTGGTGCACCACAAGAGCTCCACTTCCGCCAGCTGTTTGCGTTGGCACGAGCCGTGGGCTATGTGCCGAGTGGCGTGGAGTTGTCACACGTCAAGTTTGGGACGATTTTTGACCAGCACGGTAAACCACTCTCGACACGTGCGGGCAACATGATCTATTTGACCGATTTGCTCAACGATGCTCGTGACCGTGCCCGCCAAGTGGTGGACGCATCTAGCCCCGATTTGCCGGATGCTGAGCGCGCCGATGTTGCCGAAAAGGTCGGGATTGGTGCGGTGATGTACAACGACCTCTACCAGGACTCACGGCGCAACATTACCCTTGACTGGGACCGCATGTTGGCCATCGAAGGCAACAGTGCACCCTACATCCAGTACATGTATGCGCGCTGTCGTTCAATTGTCCGGCGTGTGCTCGGTGAGCAGGCAGATGCCACGGTGGGTGTGGCAGATGCCACGGTGTTGACACACCCGTCCGAAGTGGATTTAATTCGGCAGCTCGCCAAGATGCCACATGCCATTCGTGATGCGGCCGATCGTTATGCCACGTTTGTCATCGCCGAATGGTGCTACGACACGGCACGTACGTTTGCTGCCTTTTATCGCGATTGCCCAGTTGCAAAAGCCGATGATGAGGTGTTGCGTACGGCACGTCTCGCCTTGACTGCTGCAACCGCACAAGCGTTGCGCAACGGGTTAGCGCTCCTCGGTATTCACGTTCCTGAGCGCATGTAAGGAGTCGCCCACATGAATTTGCGCAATTACCATGCCTTGTTGCTCGACATGGACGGGGTGCTCTACCGCGGTCACGAGCGCATGCCTGGTGTGGCTGAGTTGTTTGCCTTCTGTGATGCCCACGCTATCAAGACGGCCTGTATCACCAATAATGCCACCATGACACCGGCCCAGTTTGCCGACAAACTGGCCGGCATGGGCATCACCTATCCGGCACGCAACATCATCAATTCGCCCATTGGTACGCGCTTATGGCTCGGTGAGCAGGCTCCGCGCGGGACCAAAATTTTTTGCATTGGCATGAACGGTTTGCGTTCTGCCCTCTTCGATGATGGCTATTTCGTGGAAAGTGCCGACGCGCCGGCGTTTGTGGTGGTAGGGCTCGACACCGAGGTCACCTACGCCAAATTGCGCCAGGCCTGTTTACTCATCAACGCCGGCGCACGCTTCATCGGGACCAACCCCGATGTGTCGCTCCCCGTGGCCGAGGGGCTCGTCCCTGGGTGCGGTGCCCAACTCGCATTTTTGCAGGCGGCCACCGGAGTTGCCCCTTTTGTCATTGGCAAACCGGGTGCCACCATGTTCCATATTGCCATTACCCAGCTCCAGTGCGATGCTGCGCGCACGATTGCCGTGGGGGATCGCCTCGATACCGATATCGCCGGCTCGCTAGCGGCCGGCTTGACGTCGGGGCTGGTATTGACGGGCGTGGCTACCCGCGCCGATGTGGCAGTAGCCACACCCGATCAGACACCCCACGTCGTCTATGCCGATTTGCCCGAGTTGATAGCCGCATGGAGCCGTGATCTCGCATAGCACAGCGATACAGCAACGGGCGTGGCGAGCGGCCACGCCCGTGATTTTTTGTCGCAGTAGACGGATTAGCCGCGTCGAGTCAACAACAATCCACCCACTATCCCAACCATGCCGAGCGTATCACGAAGCGTAATGGGGTCACCGAGGATGAAGTAGGCAGAAATGACACCACAGGCGGGGAGGAGGCTCGCATAGATGCCAGTACGGGTGGGGCCGACTTTGACAACGCCGTTGTACCACAGGATGTAGGCGATGGCAATCGAAAAAATCACCGAGTAGGCTATGCCCACCCAGCCATCCCACGGTACAGCCAGCCAATTCACCGTGAGTGCTTCTGCAAAGCCGATTATTACCAGTGGTACCGCTCCCACGGTCAATGTGACTGCCGTGACCCGTAGTGGCGAGTATTTGGCCAGCACGGCTTTGGCACCAATGGTGTAGTAGGCCCAACAGGCCGAGGCAATCAAGACAAAGATGTCACCGATGAGATGTTCGGTGGTAATCACCTCGCCGTTGAAAAGAATCACAAAGACGCCCACAAACGAGATGACGATACCCAGCCAGCCGCGCCACGACAAGCGCTCCCAGCCACGAATTTGGCTGACCAGTGCCACCCAAATTGGTGTGGTTGCCACCAACAAGGCGGCATTGGAGGCACTGGTGTAGTTCAGCCCAAGCATGAAAAAGAGCTGATAACCGGTGTTGCCAATCAGCCCCACCCAAATCACGTTGCCCCACAGCGCGCGTTCGATGCGCACGTCTCGTTCAATGAGCCACACCACGGCGAGCATCAGTATTGGCACAAACAAGAAGCGGAGTGTGGTGAATGCGAGTGGTGGCACATAGGTGAAGGTGTGTTTGACCACAGGCATGTTGACCGCCCACATCAAAATGGTGGCAATCAGACCGACATCATTCCACGAGATACGACGGAGATGGTGCACCAGCGTCCCTTTCTATTTGGGCAGGTTTTTGAGTGCGGTATAGGCGGGGCGTGGGCTCCAGTCGCCGTTGAGTACGCCAAATGATGCCTGTTCATGGAGCGGATTGTTTTCGGCTTGCCACGGAATGGCAAAGTTCAGATTCCACACAAACATGCCGGTAAGCCACGACGCATAGTGGGTGCGCGAATAGGTGATGGCACGGACAATATAGTCGGCTTGTGTGTCGTAGCTAATCTGGTTACCGAATTCGTAGTACTGACTCGTGTTCTGCGTGGCCCAGCCAAACTCTGTCACCCATACCGGTTTGTGTGCGATGCCGTGTTGGAGCATCAGTGCCCGCACATCTTCGACCCGGCGGAAGTAGAACTCGCGGCTGGTCACATAATTGGGCCCAGGCCCCGGATTGTCGGGCCACAGCGTTTCGGGTGGGTTACTCGCTGCACCTGGGTGTACCCCTACAATATCAACTACCTGTGCAAAGCGTGGGTCTTGGAACATGCCAGCGTAGAAGCGGGTATCACTCATGGCAACTGTCGGCCAGTTGGTTTCGGTGGAGGCAAGTGATCCTGACACCACCAATGCCTGTGGATCAGCTGCATGGACTGCTTGTGCGGCACCAACCAGCATGTCCATGTAGTAGCCCACATCACTCACCGTACCGCCGTTTTCGATGGCCAGGTTTTGTTCGTTCCAGATTTGGTAGGCTTTGACACGCCCGGCGTAGCGGCTCGCCATTTGCGCCATGAAGTCATTAAACGTGGCAAAGTGGGCGCGGCTCGGCATGCCGTGGAGCCCATTGTCGGTGCTCCAACGGGGTGCAGCCACCACACTAAAGAGTAAATTGGCCTGCCATTTCCCCGCATCTTCGACGATGGCGTCGAGCTCACCCCAATAGATAGCCCCCGATTTGTCGTGCAGATCCATCCAGCGCACTTGTTGACGAATCCACGGCATGCCCGCATTCATAGCCAGCCGCATCGCGCGGGGGCGATCCTGCCAGGTGGTACCGTAATTGCCACCATACAGGACCGCATTGAAGCCATAGACCATTCCAGGTAGTGGATTGCGTGCACCTGGGTCTACCAATGTGGGTGCAGGTGTCGTCACCACGCCATTCACGCGGAACGCCGGGTTGCTGGCATGGTGGGTCGTCGCGTATTCTCGCCCCAACAAGCCCAGCATGATGCGGTATTGCGGGTTGGGCTCTGCAGGGTGCCATTCCATGCGTTGGCGTTCAAAATACTGCACCCAGTAGGTTTGGCCGTCAGCACTGTTGATTTCTTGGAATTGTTCGGAAAGGGGGCGCCCAAAGACTTTCAGCCCACCATTGTTCTGGTAAAAGGTACGGAATGGTGCCGGGCTGTTGCGGAGCGTGTGTTGGGTTACGCCATCAAAGCTTCCATCCGCCGGATCACGTACGGTCACAAAGGGGGGCTCATCACGGCGAGTAGCCACTAGCGTGTTCCCCAACAAGCGTCCTTGTACGTAGTAGGGAGTTCCTGCGAGGTCGGGATTTTCTTCGAGGATGGCGCGCTCAAAGTATTGCACGCGATAGTATTCACCGGGATTGCTCAGACTCTCCTCGATGAACGGCTGTGAAATGGGCATGCCGTAGACAAAGAGGGCGTTGGGGGTGTTTACCCAGGTCTTGTAGAAGTAGTTGTTGATGGTAAAGCCGGTTTCTGCAAAGGTACGCTGACCACTCGTCCGTTGCGAGGCGGGGACTTCGGCGGGGCTGTGTGGTGCGGCCAATGCCGATGTCGGCAAGAGGATGCCACACACCCAGAGCATCATCAAGAGTGTTTTCGTGTAGTTCATGCGCATATTATGACATACTTCGTTGTAGAAAAAATGAACACGGTAGCAGGGATGCCCCTGCTACCGTGTTGCGTGGATGCCGTGTTAGCGGCGTCCCTCTTGTTTGATTGCATTCATGAAGCCTTGGACTGCCACAAAGCCAGGACGTGGGCTCCAGTCCGGATTCAGAATACCGAACGAAGCTTGCTCATGGAGTGGCTGATTTTGCGCGCCCCACAGCACGGCAAAGTTCATGTTCCACAAGAACATGTTGCCCAGCCATGGTGACCCATCCGGGTTGCGATAGTTGGTGTAGGCCCACTTCATCGCCCCCAAGATGTATTCACCCTGTTGATCGAGGCTGACCTGGTTGCCGAACTCGTAACCGGGGGTTTCGTTTTGTGTGGCCCAGCCGTATTCGGTAATCCAGATCTGATGATCTCCGACACCCTCCTCAACCATGAATTTACGCACGTTTTCGACGTGGCGGAAGTAGAAGGTGGGATGATCCGTCCACCCTTCAGCCTTGCTCGGGTTATCGGGCCACATCGTTTCGGGTGGGTTGGCAGAGCCACCGGGGTGTACGGCCTGCACATCGAAGTGTTCTTTGATGAGCCCATCTTTGTAGCGATACATCTCACGGAAGTAGGTTTCGTCGGCAACTGCCAAGGCGGGATCAGTCACCCCCGACGATGATGGCGCTCCAGCCACCACAATCGTGGATGGCTCGACTGCCTTGATGCGCTTGTAGCACTCCACCAAGAGCTCTACGTAGCGTCCCGCATCCTCGGGTACAATGCGCCCCCCATTTTCATGGGCCAGGTTTTGCTCGTTCCAGATTTCGATGGCACTGATTTTCTTGCCGTAGCGCAACATCAGGGCCTCTACGAAGTTGCCCATGGCAACTGGATCTTCGGGCATGCCATGCGATGCATTGTAAAAGGCGGGTGCCTGCACAATGCTGATGAGCAACTTGATGTTGTGGGCGCTGACGTCATTGATGATGCCGTCGAGCTCCGACGACCACATGTACTGCCCCGGTTCTGGACCTTCGATGTCTTTCCAGACAATTTGCTGGCGCACCCAGTCGAGACCGGAAATCTCGGTGAGCGCGAGTACGCGTTCGCGGTCGGTGTAGAAGAGATGATTAACCACGCCAAAGTTCATGTACTTGGACGTGAGCGGCTTGCCCGGCTCAGGAGTCGGTTCTGCAGTGGGCTCCGGAGTGGCCGTCGGCTCTGGCACCGCCGTCGGCTCAGGTACTGCGGTTGGTGCCGCGGTTGCAGCCGGAGCACTGGTCGCAGTTGGTGCACTTGCCGTGCTTTCACCGCCACCGCCACAGGCTACCAGGAGTGGCAGGAGACAGATGAGGACTGCTAGGATTCGCGAGAGACCCTTGTGTTTCATGTAATAACTCCACACTGTGATGAATCGTTTTATCGAGACATGCATCTGATTGTGTAGACGTGATGAGCACACCTGCGTGTGCTCATCGACACTCACTAGCGACTACTCAATCATACACGATATCTGGTTACTTTGGCATCGCCTTGAGTGCTTCGTATGCTGGACGTGGTGAGTAGTCACCATTCAGCACACCAAAGGCGGCCTGTTCGTGTAATTCGTTGCCAGCTGCTTTCCACGGCACGGCAAAGTTGAGCTGCCACAAGAACATGCCTGTCATCCATGGGCTGTAGTTGGTGCGCGCCAACTGGAAGGCCCGTACGATGTAGTCAGACTGTTGCTGGAATGAGATGTAGTTGCCGAATTCGTAGCCTTTGGTGTTGTTCTTGGTTGCCCAACCGAATTCAGTGACCCACACCTTCTTGTCGCTCAGTCCCTTGCGTACCATCAGCGCACGCACGTCTTCGACACGACGGAAGTAGAACTCTTTGCTGGTCACGTAGTGTGGTCCTGGTCCAGGATTGCTGGGCCAGTACGTGTCGGGTGGATTACTGTGTCCACCGGGGTGCACACCGACGATGTCCACTGCCCCGTTAAAGCGCGGGTCGCTGAACATCTGGTCGAGGAATGTGATATCGCTGATGGCAATCGTTGACACGTTGGTTTCGGTGGATGATGGCGCCCCCGATACCACGAGTGCGGATGGATCACCAGCGCGAATCGCATTGGATGCTCCGACCAACATATCCATGTAGAACGACGCATTGGCTACCCGCCCACCATTTTCGTGTGCCAGGTTTTGCTCGTTCCAGATTTCGTAGGCATGAACACGCCCCTTGTAGCGTGCAGCCATTGAACCCATGAAATAGTTGTAGTCGTTGAAGTGGTCGCGATCGGGCATGCCGTTTTTGCCGTTGCTGGTAGCCCAGCTCGGTGCCGCCACCACGCTGATGAGCAATTTGACACCCATGTTGGAGGCGTCGCTGACGATATTGTCGAGCTCACCCCAATAAATGGTGCCTGACCGGTCGTGCAAATCCATCCAGCGCACTTGCTGGCGAATCCACGGCATACCAGCATCTTTGGCCAACTGCAAGGTGCGTGGGCGATCAACGGAACCACCCTGGCTGTACAAAATGGCGTTGAACCCGTATACAAAGCCACTGACTGGTGCGGAGGGCACTGCAGTTGGTGCAACCGCATTATTCCCGTTGTTGGCACCAGAGAGTTCGTTGGGCAGTGATGCGCCGGGTGTAAAGGCCGGGTTGCTCTTGTGATTGGTGTCGCGATATTCGTTGCCCAACAATCCCAACAGAATCTGGTACTTGGGGTTGGCTTCTTCGGGGTGCCATTCCATGCGGTTACGCTCAAAGTATTGCACCCAGTAGGTCTTGCCGTTGGCCTTGTTGACCTCTTGGAATTGCTCTGACAGTGGGCGCCCAAAGACCGAGATACCGCCGTTGTTGTTGTAGAAGGTGCGGAATGGTGCCGGTGAATTGCGCAACGTGTGCTTGGTCACCTTGTCAAATGTGCCATCACCAGGATCGGCAACGGCTTTGAAGGCAGTCTCACCGCCACGGGCTGCCACCAATTTGCTGCCCAACAATCGCCCGAGCATGTAGTACGGGGTGCCCGCATTGTCGGGGTGCTCTTCGAGGATGGCACGCTCAAAGTACTGCACGCGGTAATATTCACCTGGGGTGGTGAAACTCTCTTCGATGAATGGTTGCGAAATCGGCATACCGTAAACAAACAAGGCATTTGGTGTCGATATCCAGGTCTTGTAGAAGTAGTTCGAAATGGTAAAACCAGTTTCGCTAAATGTGCGTGACCCGGCATAGCTTTGTGACTGAGGAACTTCACTGGGACTGTGTGGTACGGCAAGCGCAATGTTGGGTGTGCCCAACATGCTCGTCACCAAAGCCGTAACCAGCACCATTGCTGAAATGAAACGTCGATACAACTGCGCACTCCTTGGCTAGCTATTCATGTAAACAACCACACCGTTGTCATTCTACCATAGTGTGTAGCAAACACAATTTTGCCAATCACTGATAGTTTACTGATACGCATATGAAAAAAGAGACCCTCGTCTCGGCGGGCGGCTTACTCACTGCTTGTGACAATCACCTGATTACGGACGCGAAAGTAATTGGCAATCGAAGCGGTGACGCCCGCCAACGGAATACCAAACAAGATGCCCCATGGTCCGGCTACCACACTACCAATCAACAAGGCCGCAAAGACCAACAGCGGGTGTAATCCCACAATGCGCCCTACGATGCGGGGCAGAATCATGTTGAAGAGCACTTGTTGCACTACAAGCATGATGATTACGAAAGGAATGATGCTATCTGGTTGACTGCTACTTGCCACCACGATAGGGGGGATAAGTGCGGCCGCTCCACCAATCAATGGCACCATGACGACGATGCTGATGATAAAACTCGTCAGCGTAATACTGTTGAGTCCGAACAGCGCCATCACCACCGCATTAACGATGACATACAAGAGTGAGCTGAGAATTTGCGCTCGCATGTAGCCACCAAAGGTCTGGCTGATGATGGTACCAAATGTGCGTGCTTCAGGACGCCACTCATTGGGGATGAGGTCAATGATCCGTTCGTACAGGTGTGGCCCGTCTACCGCCATGTAATAGCTCAAAATCAAGACGATGATGATGTTGAATACGACGGATGCAATGCTCCCTGCGAGCCCCAGTGATTGTTGTACTGCGGTGGCCCCCATGCTGCCGAACTGGCTGGCAATGGCTTCGGGTCGGACCACAGTCACCAGGTCGGCACGCCAGCCGAATTTGCGTAGCTGCGTGTCAATTTGGGAAAGAAACTCAATTACGCTGGTCAACACGGTCGGCACACTGCCGACGAGTGCATTCAACTGCGTATAAATCACGGGAATGATGGCCACTACCGCCACGGTAATCAACGTTAACAGCACCACATAGATGAGTGGCACCGAATACCGGCGTGTAATTCGGTGGCGTGACAACCAATCGCTCATGGGTTCGATGATGAGTGCAAGCAACCAGGCAATCACAAACATGAGTAGTGGTGTGGCGAGGCGTTCTGTGATGGTTGCAATGCGCTCAATCAAGTAGAGGCCTGCCCCGACCACAAACAACCATAGTGCGACTGCGGTTAAGCGGCTGTGTTCACTCATCGCTTACGGCTCCAATGTTCCAGCATGCTGAAAAAGAAGCTGACAATCGAGTCCGTGTTCGGCATCGTATGGCGCGCGTTGCCAGCTTCCGTCGGGTTGCAAGACCCGCGTACGATGCGTGTCTTTGAGGTACGTGTCGAGGAGCACCGTGCGCATCCAGTCACGAATGTGTACATCTTTGATGGGAAACAGCGTCTCAACACGCCGATCCAAGTTGCGCTCCATGATATCCGCACTCCCCACGTAGACATGTGGGTCCCCACCATTGCCAAACCAGTAGATGCGACTATGCTCTAGATATCGCCCCACAATGCTCCGCACACGAATGCGCTCACTCAGGCCAGGTACGCCGGGGCGTAGTGCACACATGCCACGAATAATCAGGTCAACATCAACGCCCGCCGCAGAGGCCCGGTAGAGGTGTTCGATCATGGCAGGGTCTACCAGTGAGTTCGCTTTAAAGATGATGTGTGCGGGAGTGCCCGCAGTTGCATGGGCAATTTCACGGTCAATGAGCGCCGTAAGCCGACTGCGCAAATTGACTGGCGCCACGAGTAAGGCCTTGTATTGATCGTGTTTGGCGTAGCCCGTCAGGTAGTTGAACACATCTGCCACATCTGCGGCAATGTCGTGGTCGCTGGTCATTAGGCCGATATCGGTGTAGATGCGTGCCGTGCTGGCATTGTAGTTGCCCGTGCCGAGATGCACGTATCGGCGCAACAAGTCTCCCTCACGCCGGACCACCAATGCCATCTTGGCATGTGTTTTGAGGTTGGGCACGCCATAGACGACGTGTACGCCTGCACGTTCGAGCGCACGTGCCCACGAAATGTTATTTTCTTCGTCGAAGCGTGCTTTGAGCTCCACCAGGACGGTGACCTGTTTGTCGAGATCACGGGCACGCATGAGTGCCCGCACAATCGGCGAATTGCTACCAACGCGGTACAGGGTTTGCTTGATGGCGAGTACATGTGGGTCGGTGGCCGCATTTTCAATAAAATCAATCACCGGTTGGAACGAATCATAGGGATGGTGCATCAGCACATCGCGTGCGCGGATCACATCCCACAAGGATTGTGTGGCCGACAAATCGCGAAACGCACTGGGAATACGCGGCTTGTCGGGCTCATCTTTGAGGTCAGGGCGGTCGAGTTTGAGCAGATGCATGAGTGCCGACAACCCGAGCTGGCCGTTGATTTCGTAGAGCTCGTCGTCGTCGAGATTGAGATTTTGCAACAGCAATTTGCGCAAGCGTAGTGGCATATTCGGCTGTACTGCGATGCGTACCACCGCACCAAATCGCCGCTGACGCACATTTTCTTCGATGGTTTGCAGCAAATCATCGGCTTCGTCTTCTTCGATTTCGAAGTCTGCGTTGCGCGTGATGCGAAAGGCGTGCGTTTCACGGACATGTTCCGAGGGAAACAGGCGTGACAAATTGGCCGCAATGACCTGCTCAATCCACACGAACACACTGCACTGCTCGCGTCGGATGCCATCGGGAATTTGTGATTCGCTGGGGGTAATCGGGATGAGTCGGGGCAACACGGCTGGGACCTTGACCCGCACAAAGCGTTCGTCGTGCTGGTTGCCAATCACCACCGCTAAATTCAGGCTCAAATTGGAAATCTGCGGGAATGGATGACTCGCATCAAACGCCAACGGGGTGAGGACGGGTTGAATCTGGTTGATGAAGTACTCATCCACATAATGGCGCTGTGTGTCGTCGAGCTCCGTGTAATCGAGAATCCAGATGCCCTGTGCTCGCAGTTTGGGCGCCACATCTTCGAGCCAGCAACGGCGTTGTTCGGCTAACTGTTTGATGACTGCCTGCCGAATCGCCACGAGTTGCTCACTCGGCGTGAGTCCGTCAGGCGACGTGGTCTGCACGCCGGCACGCCGCTGCTGGTGCAATCCCGCCACCCGAATCATAAAAAATTCATCCATGTTGGTGCTGACGATGGCCAAAAACTTGGCCCGCTCAAGCAGTGGAGTCTGCTCGTCGAGTGCTTCCGCGAGGACACGCGCATTAAACTCAATCCAACTTTGTTCGCGATTGAGTAGGCGTGATTTCGATTTAATCGTGGTGGTGCGTCGTGAGCGTGTCATAGATGATATCCTTTACGCACGGTGATTCATTGTATCATACGTTTCTTTCGTCGTTGATGCGTTAATTGCATGTTAAAGTTCCAACAAAAACGCCACCACCGCGTCTGTGCGCGGTGGTGGCAGTAGCCCAGTCTACAATGTGATTTCGCGCTTTTCTGCGGCAGAGCGATAGGTGGCTTCGAGGAGGCGTAATGTGGCCAACCCATCGTCGCCACTTGCAATCAGCGACCCCTGACCGCGAATTGCGTCAATGTAGCGCAAATAGATTTGATTGTGTGGTGCTGAATCATGACGGGCAATGCTCGGGATGACTTCGACGGGATTCCCATTGTCGTCCGTGTAAAAGCGTAATGGCTTTTCAGTGCCATACAACGTGGGGAAGAAATCGAATCCCCCCTTGCTACCTGCAATCTGGATGCGCTCTTCGTTTTGGCCATAGAACGCCCAGGTGACTTCGATGGTAATCAGACCACCATCAGCCATACGCAGGTGCAGTGATGCCAGGTCATCAACGTCGAATGTGCCATCCATGACACGATCCGAGCCCCAGCCCCCCAGCCCTTTGCGTTGTGGACCGTGTACCGCCTGGACTTCACCGCGGATGGCACTAATCTTGGGATTACCGAGGATGTGGAGCACCATGTCGAGCATGTGCACGCCGATGTCGAGTAGGGCGCCACCACCAGCGAGTTCTTTGCGTGTAAACCAGCTACCAAAACCAGGAATCCCTGCACGGCGAATCATGCGTCCAGTTGCATAGCTGATGCTCCCCAAGTCGCCGGCAGCCACCTTGCTGCGCATATATTGGATTTCATAACGAGGGCGATTGCTCATGTTGATGGCCAAGACGTGCCCGTGTTTGTGCGCAGTTGCAACCATCTCTTCGCCTTGTGCGACGGTCATGGCGAGCGGTTTTTCGCAGAGCACATGTTTGCCCGCATTGAGGGCTGCGATTGATACTTCGGCGTGGAGCGCATTGGGGAGTGCCACGGTCACCGCATCAATTGCGGGATCGGCGATGAGCTGGCGCCAATCGGTGTATACGGTAGGTACCCCGTGGGCCTGTGCAAGTGCATCTGCACGCGATTTGTTGGTGTCACAGACGGCTACCACGTGACCGTCAGGGTGTTTTTTGATGCCGGGGATGTGGCCGTGCATGGCAATTGCGCCAGCACCAATTACGCCTACACGGGTTGGGTTGGATGTGCTCATACTTTGGTACAACTCCTTTGTAGTTCCACGCTAACCGCGACTAGCATACCACCTTTTCGCGGGTAGTTGTACCGGCATTGTGGATGGAAGCATCAGCGCTGGTTTCACATCTGCGCATGACACGGGTATAATACCCACGAACGTGTTGCATTTGCACAAACACGCAGTCAGATTCGTTGATATCAAAGACAAGGATACACGCATGAGCTCCAAACAATGGGCGACGCCACCAGCCATGGAAATTGATGTGACCAAGCGCTATGTGGCCACGATGAGCACCACCAAGGGCGACATCGAAATCGAGCTGTACCCGCAACATGCGCCCAACACCGTCAACAACTTCGTCTTCTTGGCACGCCAGGGTTTTTACGATGGGGTCGTATTCCATCGTGTCATCGCCAACTTCATGGCGCAAGGTGGTGATCCTACGGGGACGGGGCGTGGGGGCCCTGGCTACAAGTTTGCCGATGAGTGCGTGGGCAACCCATTGCAGCACGGTCCGGGTGCCATTTCTATGGCCAATGCCGGCCCCAACACTAACGGCAGTCAGTTCTTTTTGGTGCACAACCGTGAAGGGACGGCTCACCTCGATGGCAAGCACACGGTGTTTGGTCTTACCAAAAACATGACCGAGGTGTTGGCGATTCGCCAGGGTGATCAGATTATCAAAGTGACTATCGCCGAACTCCCAGGAGCCTAAGGCGTGCAGCGGTCACTCGGGAGCAGTGCCACGCGCAAATCCCGCCTCCACGTCCATCCGTCACCGGGCAACCACAACAGCTTGTGGTATTTCCCGCAGGTGACGGGTGGCATGTGGCGTGTGATGCGGAATGCACTCATCGTACAGGTGTCGCGCTATACGCCGTGGTTGTCGCTCAAGCATTGGTTGTTGCGTACCATCGGGGTGCAGGCCGATCCATTCGTGTCATTTGGGCTGATGGTGATGATTGACATTTTTTTCCCGCAGGACATCCAGATTGGCCGCGAAACCATCATCGGCTACAACACGACGATTTTGTGTCATGAATTTTTACGCCACGAGTGGCGTCGGGGTCCGGTGGTAATCGGACAGGATGTCTTGATTGGAGCCAACACGACGATTCTCCCCGGGGTCGTGATTGGTGACGGTGCTACGGTGGCAGCCGGCAGTCTCGTCCATTGTGATGTGCCCGCAGGTGCCATGGTTGGGGGGGTGCCGATTCGTTTAATAGTGACACAGAAAGAAGAGCCCGTGCTATGACCCATGTCTGGCAATTTGCCTCAGAAACCGCACGTCGTCTGCTCCAACTCATCATGGATGTGCCGCTGATTTTTTGGGCCTGCATGATTGGGGATTTGCTCGGGTTCCTGGTGGGCACCGTCATCTGGTATGGACCACAACTGATGCGGGCACCGTGGTGGGCGTGGCCGTTTATTCCCGATTGCCCACTCGCCGCATTACTCGGCCTGTTTGCCTATCTGCGGCTACGCGCCAATCAACCTGCAGACTGGCTGACAGTGCTTGCGAGTCTTTCGTGTATCAAATATGGTATCTGGACGGTGGTGTTTTGGAGTACCAAGTGGGCCGCCACCGGCGAATATCTGCCTCTCGAAATCGGACTCGTCATCGTGCATGTGGCGCTAATGGCACAAGGTCTGCTCTTGCTCCCCGCCCTGATGCAGGTCACCATTCCGGTGCGCTTAATCGGGGTTGCCTGGTTGGCATTGTCTGTGGTGGTTGACTACGGGTTCGGGCATCATCCGGTGCTTGATCCGTCGCTCACACCCATGCAGGCCGGGACATGGGCAGCAGTGATTACGCTCATGCTCGGTATCCTGATGGTGTTGCTGGCTCGTCAGTCCACACCAGCTGTCACATCACTGCCGTAGCCAGGGCTCAACCAGACTCATTTTTTGGTCTCGACAGTCAATGTGCGCCATCACGCCGAGTGGTACTATCCACTGCGGTTCGGTGTGCCCAATGTCAACGTGCGTCACAATTGGGAGTTCACGGGCGCCGAATTCATCACGCACGACCTGCAAAATGGCCGCATCGAGTGCGATTTGCTCACGCAACGAGTAGTCTTTGGCTCGCCCAAATAGCAGACCGGCGATTTTGTGAAAAACGCCTTGAATGCCGTAGTTGCGCAACCAACGAACCACGTCGGTGATGCTCGGTTTTTCTTCGGACGTTTCTAAGAAAAAGAGTTTGTCGTACCAAAAGTTTGGCTCGGGCCAATAGTGGGTTCCTTTGAAAAACTCGAGTACCTCGATGTTGCCGCCAAAGAGTTGACCACGATGCACCCCTTTACCCTGTAAAAATTGCCAACCACGACTGAACTGGGTGGGAAGTATGTCAACACGTTGCTGTGCATCAGACCAGTCAATGTACCCGTCGCTATAGTGGCGGGCTGCCTGATATTCGAGTGACGATTGTGTCGAAAAGAGCATGGTGTGGATGTGACTACGATGGGATGTTGGCATGCACGCTAGTTGTGCGAGGCCGGACATCACACTTGGTCCATGAAAGGTGACCATCCCCTGCAAATGCGCAAAAGTGAGCAACGTTGTTGTATCCGAATAGCCGAGCAGGATTTTGGGGTTGCGCCCAATCAACGCGGCGTCCAGTTTGGGCAACAGCAACATGCTGTCATCGCCGCCAATCGAGGCGATAATCGCAGCAATGTGTGGATCCGCAAATGCGTCATGAATATCGGCTACCCGCTGTGTCGTGTTGGTGCGTAGCGTTGCTGCGTCCATGCGCGTAGACGGGTATTCTTTGACATGTAATCCCCAGCCGCGCAAGGTGGCGATGCCACGTTCGTAGATGTGGGGGAAGGAGTGTGGCCCTCCCCATGACGGCGACAAGACGGCGACTGTGTCGCCTGGAATCAACGCCCGAGGGCGCCGGTATGTGGTTGCCATGGTGCCTTCCTCGCTCCCAATAGCACAACGACCTGCCGCAGAACGTGCAACAGGTCGCCGAGAATATGGCGGGAAGGGAGAGATTCGAACTCTCGAGGGCTTGCACCCTACTCGTTTTCGAGACGAGCACGTTCAACCGCTCCGTCACCTTCCCGTGATTGGAAAGGCGACTGACGCCGTAGGCATCAGCCGCCTTTGTGTGGTGACTCTGGTGCGACTCGAACGCACGGCCTCTTCCTCCGCAGGGAAGCGCTCTAATCCACTGAGCTACAGAGTCATTACCTCGGGTACTATAGCATGTCTCGCCGTGGAATGCAAATTACTTTTGGAGAAAACGTGCGTGAATGTGGTGAAAATGGTGTGTTGTCATTGTCGTATCAAGTGTTTGTAATCATTTTGTTGTTTTTCAATGCTCAAATCATGAATGGGTATGCTATTATTTGCTCGAGTGTTACAACTTCATGACAACCCGTAATAGGCATAGATGACGAAACAATGACGCAACGAATCCAACTAACATACATGTATGACGTGCCCGAAGCAACGCTAGCGCAGTGTTTTAGTGAACAACTGATTGCGCATCTCAATGTACACGCCATCCGTGTCGTATTGGCGTTGCGTGATTATAGTGCTGAACGGGCCGAGCTGGTACGGCGCCTCAACCGGGCACGCATTCCCGTGGTGGCATGGCTGGTCCATGCGGAGCGCGATTTTCGCATGCACGACGCTCACGAGGTGCGCGCCTGCTTTGATGCATTTCAACAGTGGAGTACCCAACATGGGCTAGGCTGGGATGCCGTCGCACTCGACATCGAGCCCGATGTTCGTGATGCTGTGCGCTTTGGTGACCAACCCACCGTTGATTTGACCACACTCATCCGGCGTACCGGTGACCGCTGGCACATCGAAGAAGCCACCAACGCATATACGCACGTGCTTGCACACATCCGGGATGCTGGTTTTGTCATCGAGCTATTTGAGATTCCATTTGTGCGTGATGATCGTGTGAGTGGCACAACCATCGCCCGACGCTTGCTTGGACTCCCCGATGTGATGGCGGATCGGACCGTGATGCAACTGCAAAGTAGCTATGTCCGCCCGTATGGTGCTGGTCTGATTGCGGCCTATGCCCCTGAAGCCAGTAGTGTGATGGTCGGGAGTATGCGTGCCGATGACCATCATCGTTCCATGACCGTAGATGAACTGATGCGAGATTTGGGCCATGTATCCGCCTGTGGCATTACCAACATCTATATCGCAGATATGCAGGAAGCGTGTATGCGTCCCGAACTTGTGGCAGCGATTGTCGAAAAAGCATGGGTTACCAAAGTGCTTCCTCCTGCTGATGAGTATTACCAACAAGTGGCGCGTATGCGTGCAGGTGTGCGTGCCTTGCTGTGGGCTGGTGCGCGTCCCGCAGTGCTATTGCCATTATTGATCCCCGTGTTGTTGCTGGTGCGGCGCATGCTCCGCACGAGTACACATGCAGCACAAGAAAGACGTGTGCCATGAAAATGAATGATCTGGCCACCGTATGGGATTTGCCGACTCCTTGGCACATCGAGCCCATGAGTGGGAGCTCACACAACCACTTGGCGTTGATTGTGGCTGCCAACAATCAGCATGCCGTCTTGTGCACCTATGGTCACGATCAACCACATCTGCTCGAATATACGATGGCGGTAACGAGCGCCCTTGCGACACTCGATTTGCCCTTTGCCATACCGAATCCGTTGCTGACGACTAGTGGTGAGCGCCTCTATCGGCACGATGATGGGTACCGTACATGGTTGATGTCCATGATGCCCTGGTTGCCGGGCGAGCACCCCACTGTAGATGATGTGAATGCATGCCAGCAATCTGGGCAGGCCTTCGGTCGGCTCTTGGCCGCCCTCGCACAAGTAACCGTTACCCCACCATCGCCGGCGGCAGCACTGAATCTCAATCGCATCCACGCGTATATCATTGATCCGTTAGCTGCCTTGCGCGCCGCCCCAATCAGTAATGAACATGTGCTCCATGTCATTCATGTGGTGGAGACGTTACAACAGCAGCTGCCGACGCTCTACGAACAATTACCACAACAAATCATTCATGGTGATATGGTGCCGCGCAACGTGTTGTTGCTCAACGACCTCGTCTCGGCAGTGCTCGATTTTGAATTGTGTCGCTGGGATGTGCGTGTGATTGATGTGGCAATCGCCCTCCTCGCATGGGGGGGATTTGGTGGGCACTTCGATGATGCTGCCATGCGCCATTTTGTGCGTGGCTTCCATGACGTAATCGAACTGAGCGATGACGAAATCGCCGCCATTCCCACCATGATGCGCTTGGTCTACATCGTGCGCCTTTTGCAAGTGTTGGGCCGCTATCAGCAGGGGACCGAGCGTAGCGTGGCCGTAGAACGCGTCGCCCACGCCTTTATTGAGCTCGATGCGTGGCTCAACGAAATCCCGGATTTTGCAGCGTCATACCAGAGTTGGCTCGCATGAGGTCGCGAGCACTGGCACATCCAGCACGCCAAGCATTTTTGCGTGCCATCCGGCGCCCCACCCCCGACGAAGTCGAGGCTGCCTTGTGTATCGCCTGGGAAGATCAAGATGTGGATGCCCGTGCCGAAACCAAATTGACGTTGTCCAAGTACGCTGACACACTCCGGCTTCGTATCCCCGCACAGGCTCCACTTATCGCAAAAATTGACATTATCAACGAATTCTTTTTCGATGAACTCAACTTTGTGGGTAATAGCAACGACTACTATGCGGCCTCCAATAGCTATCTTGATCAGGTGGTGACCAGCAAAACAGGGTTGCCCATCATGTTGTCGTTGGTTTATAAATGGGTCGTTGATTTGTTGGGGTTGCCCTGCTATGGATTGGCCTTTCCCGGCCATTACATGGTGCAGTACCGCGACGGTGAACATGATCCAATCGTGATTGATCCATTTCGTGGTGGAAAGCGCTGGAGCATGTCGGAATGTGCCAATTTTTTGGCATACAATCGCGTTGATCTCCCCTTGCGTGCCATGCTGGTGCCCCCGACATTTCAGGCGACAATGGTGCGTGTGTTACGCAATCTCAAAGGGGTGTACATTGCGACGGGGGATTATGCGCGTGCTGCGAGTACCCTCGAACGCATGCTCGTACTCGATCATGCGTCAGCACCCGATGTCCGTGACTACGGGTTGATTTTGGGACGCTTGGGGATGCCACATCTCGCACTTTCCTACCTCGAACGCTATCTGCGCATACAACCCGACGCAACGGATCGTGATAGTGTGCGTCACCACGCCCAAGTGTTGTTGGGTGAGGGTGGCGATTTGTCATAAAAAACGCGGAGGCATGCATATGCATGCCTCCGCGCTCAGCGTTGCATCCCCAGCTAGTACAACTTTCCTTCGCGCTTGGCGCCGGTAAAGTCAATATAGACGGCCTTGGTTTCGGTATAAAAGTCAAAGACCTCGGTGCCTTGTTCACGCGGGCCAACGCCCGTGTTTTTCATGCCACCAAAGGGCATCTGCGCTTCGCCACCGAGCGTCGGCGAGTTGACGTGCGTGATACCCGTCTCGATTTCGTGAATATAGCGGAAGGTGCGGGTCAAATCGCGCGTGTAAATGCTCGACGTCAAGCCGAATTCGCTGTGATTGGCGGCCTCGAGGGCTTCGTCGAAGCTTTCAACACGCACCACACTCAGCACTGGCCCAAAGATTTCTTCGTTGTGGATGCGCATGTCGGTACGCACTTTGTCGAAAATCGTCGGATTGACAAAAAAGCCGTTGGCGCAGTCGCCGCTGGTATTGCGCGTGCCGCCACACAGTAGCTCGGCACCCTGGTTTTTGCCGATGTCAATGTAGTCGAGCACCGTTTTGAGCTGTGATTCATCGACACTCGGTCCCATGTCGGTATCGGCGTTGAGCGGGTTGCCGATTTTCATTTTGCTCACCTGTGCCATCAGGCGTTCGAGGAACGCATCCGCCACCGCATGCTGTACAATCACGCGACTGGTGGCCGTACAGCGCTGTCCGGTGGAGCCAAAGGCCCCGTTGTAGACACCCGACACGGCCAAATCGAGGTCGGCATCGTCGCAGACGATGACAGGGTTTTTGCCACCCATCTCGCATTGGGCACGAATACCCTTGGCGGCAGCACGTTTGTAGAGCCCTAGGCCGATGTCGGTAGAGCCGGTAAACGACACCAAGCGTACATCGGGATGATCCACAAAGGTGTTGCCTACTTCGCCCCCCGATCCTAGCACCATGTTGAGCACGCCGGCCGGCAACCCGGCATCCACGAAGCACTGCATGAGCAGTTCGGCGGTAGCAGGGACCAGCGAGGCCGGCTTGAAGACGACGGTGTTGCCGGCGACCAGCGCCGGTGCAATCTTCCAGATGGGGATGGCTGCCGGGAAGTTCCACGGCGTGATAATCGCGGCCACACCCACGGGCTCTTTCATCGTGTAGCCGACATTGTTGGCCAATTCGAGCGGAATCACTTCGCCGTTGAGGCGGCGCCCATGCGCACCACAGAATTCGGCGATGTTGACGGCACGTTGGATCTCACCGAGCGCCTCGCTGAGCAGTTTGCCTTCTTCACGCGTCAGTGTGCGGGCAATCTCTTGACGGCGCTCGCTGATGAGCTGGGCGGCTTTGGCCACAATCGCGCCGCGCTTGGGGGCGGGCGTGTTGCGCCATGTCTTGAAGGCTTTGGCGGCCACAGATACAGCCTGCTCGGCCTCGGCCTTGGTGGAGAGTACCATTTCGCCTAGGACCTCACGCGTGTCGGCAGGATTGACATTGGCGATGCGGCGTGTGCCAGTGGATTGTACAAACTCTCCAGCGATGAAATTGTTGTAGACCTGCATGGCGGCGTTTCCTTATTTGAGACTGGCGTCGATGATGTCGAGCCCACGATCCATCACGTCGAGTGCTTCACGGAGCTGGGTTTCATTAATGGTCAAGGGTGGATTACAGAAAAAGGTGTTCCAACGCACTAGCGTAAAGATGCCGTTCTCACGCAGGAACTGATTGAACGCGGGCATGGCCCCCAATTCACTGGGCTTGGGGTTGTAGGGGACGAGCGGTTCGCGGGTTTCTTTGTTTTTGACCAACTCGACGATGTTGAACAAACCGATGCAGCGCACGTCGCCGACACAGGCGTGTTTGGCCTTCATCTTTTCGAATTCGGTCTTGACGATTTCACCCATGCGCGCCGCATTTTCTATCAAATTATCTGACTTGTAGATGTTGATGCAGGCGACTGCAGCGGCACATCCCACCGAATGTGAATTGTAGGTCAGACCAGCCAGCAACGGGCGATCTTCGAAGTATTCGGCGATGGTATCGGTGACCATGGTGGCACCCAATGGCACATAGGCCGACGTGAGTCCCTTGGCCATGGTCAGAATGTCGGGTGTCACGCCCCAGTGATCCACGGCAAACCACTTGCCGGTACGACCAAAGCCCGACATGACTTCGTCACAGATGAGCATGATGCCGTATTTATCGCATAGCTGGCGCAGACCCTGCATGTAGCCGTCGGGGGGGATGATGATGCCGTTGGTGCCCACCACCGATTCGACGATGACGGCGGCCACGGTATGTGGACCCTCGAACATCATCACATCTTCGATGGCGTTGAGGCAGTCGAGCGTACAGCCACTTTTGGAGCCACAGAAACGGCAGCGGTAGCGATACGGGTCGGGGGCGCGTACCACGCCGGGGATACCGGGCTCGGCGCCCCAGCGGCGTGGGTCACCGGTCAGGGTGATGGCTCCAGCGGTGGCGCCGTGGTACGAGCGGTAGCGGGCGATGATTTTGTGGCGTCCGGTCACGGTGCGGGCGATTTTGATGGCATTTTCGTTGGCTTCGGCGCCACCGTTGGTAAAGAATGCTTTGCTCAGATTGCCCGGCGTGATTTCTTGGAGCAGGCGCCCCAACTCGGCACGTACGGCAGTGGTTGCCACGGTGGGTGCCACGTAGGCGATTTGCTTGAGTTGGGCAGCAATGGCGTCAATCACACGCTGGTCGCCATGCCCGATATTGACACACATCAACTGCGAATTGCAGTCCATGTAGCGCTTGCCGTCCACATCCCACATGTAGATGCCCTCGGCACGGTCAATCACCAACGGCTTCATGGCCTTTTGGGCAGTCCATTCGTAGAGCGTGGTTTCACGGGTGAGATCGAGAATCTCTTGGCGGGTACGTGATGGTACGGTCATCGTCTTCTCCCAGCATTGTTGTGAATATCACATCTGATAGTGCCATTGTACGGCGATTTCTGCTCCAGCGTCAACGACTCACCAATCGCCGGCATAACCGAGAAAGGGCGATGGTGACGTGGCACTCAGGCGCCAGTAGACGAGCTGATTGAGCTGGCGGATATGCAGCAGGTCGTGGGCCAGCCACGACCACGCAATGTCGCCTGCGGTCAACTCGGCCAGGCGGGGATGGTTGAGGTGCGTCTGCCACGGCGGGTTGTGCAGTTGTTGGAGCTGCCGGATGGAGCGCATCCGCTCGGTGCGGAATTGTTGGCGCACGCGAGATAGCGATTGGGCAGCGTAGTTGCGGCTATGCACCCACGCCTCGGGGTCAATAGCCGGAATGGGCAGATGGGGTGCGGTGAGTGTTTGCATGACACGCAGGCGAAAATCCTCGCGCTCTTCGTCGTACAAGTGGCACATCACCTCGGTGATGCTCCATTCATCGGCACGATAACGGATGCGCGCTGTCTCGTCATCAATCCCCTCGGTTAGACCGAGAATCGTCTGCCCTGAGCGGGCCAGTTGTGCACACAAATGGGTGATGTCCATGGTGAATCCCCGGTTAGCGACGCGTCGCCAGGAGTGGGAAGAGACCACCTTGGATGGGTTCACCTTTGACGAATCCCTGCTCTTTGGTACACAGATGCTCGTTGCCGTTAAACGTCGTGCCATCGGGGAAATAAATCAACGCCAGCACGCGGCGCGGTTGGTCAGACATATTGGCGTGTGCATAGTGGAAACACAAGCCGTTGTGGAAGGTCAACGATCCTGCTTTGAGGGGTACTTTGACGGCCTGTGTGCGTGAGACACCATTGCTTTCCTCAAAGGCGAAAATATCCTGTGGGTTGACCAAATCAATCCCCGTTAGTTTGCCTTTGGTATGCGAACCAGGCACAAACATCATGCAGCCGTTGTGTTCGTCAACATCGTGCATGGGAATCCACGCCGAGAGGGCGCCAGGCTCGTTCATCGGCCAATAGGGGAAGTCTTGGTGCCATGGGGTCGGTTTGGAATCACCGGGCATCTTCCAGAGGGCATGGTCGTGAAAGAGGCGCACGCCGGTGGCACCGGTCAACTGCAACGCCAAATTGGCGATGCGCTCGTGGAGCACGTAGCGTGCCATGATGCCATGGTCGCGCCAGGTGTTGACGCGCTGATTGAGTACCTTGTAGTAGTTGCCACCGGCGCGGTCGGTCTGCACCGAGCTCCCTTCTTTGCTCTGCATGACTTCGCCGAGAGCCTGCGACAGCTCGGCCAATTCGTGGGGCGCAAAGACGTTTTCAATCTGCACGAAGCCGTTTTGGCGGTAAAAATCAATTTTCTCGGGGGTGAGTTGCATCGGTGCATCCTTTCAACAACACTGTTGGACGCCTCGCATCATACCATAAGAATGGAGAATGAAAAATTATGTGCGGTGTCATGGTATGGGGTATGATAAAGACACGCAGAGATGTCGCTGATTGCGCAAAGGAACCACGATGAAAATCACGGGCGTTGAGTTGTTTACGGTGCCACCACGCTGGCTCTTCCTCAAAATGTCCACCGACGAAGGCATTGTCGGTTGGGGTGAGCCGATTGTCGAAGGGCGCGCCGCCACCACTGCTGCGGCGGTGGCTGAGCTGACCGAATACCTGATTGGCCGCGACCCCGACGACATCGAAGACATCTGGCAGGTGCTCTACCGCGGCGGCTTTTATCGCGGCGGCGCGCTGGCCATGAGCGCCATCGCCGGCATTGACCAAGCCCTGTGGGATATCAAAGGCAAGCGCTATGGTGTGCCCATCTACCAACTGATGGGGGGCGCCGTGCGCCACTCCATCCGCGTCTACTCGTGGATTGGTGGCGATCGGCCATCAGACATCGCCGAATCTGCCAAAAAAGCGGTGGCGCAAGGGTTTAAAGCCCTCAAAATGAACGCCACCGAGGAATTGATGTACCTCGACACCCCGGGCAAAATCATGCACGCTGCCGAGCGGGCGGCAGCGGTGCGTGAAGCGGTGGGACCCGACGTCAGCTTCGCCATGGACTTCCACGGGCGCGTGCACCGCCCCATGGCCAAGGTGCTGGCGCGTGCGCTCGAGCCGCA
>JBEANH010000024.1:0-31801 GCA_041165505.1 Chloroflexota bacterium
TTTGGTCGAAAAGGGGCCAAACATGCCCATGCCTTCGACCACACTCCCCCCATCCCCCACCATAATCATGTGATGGAACATGATGCCGGCTTTTTCGGCGAGATTCATCTGTGCGAGCAAGTCTGCGACGCGTGCCTCAATCGGTTGACGGGCATCCTCATAAATGTCGAGTTTCCCGTTGTTGTTGAGGTCACGAAAGCTGTGTCCATCGATTTGGAGTCGTGGTTTGGGCATACATTTACTCCTCTAGCTGACTACCACTCCACCCACAGGTGGCGTGGTCCCCGAAACGACGTATTGGGGAGATAATCGTACGCCTGATCTGAGGATAGGCGCATGGTGGGAAAGGTGGCAATTAATTCACTCAGCACGATGCGCGCTTCGAGGCGGGCGAGTGGTGCACCGATACAGTAGTGGCTGCCAAAGCCAAACGAGAGATGCTCGCGCTGGTTGGCACGATCGAGTGCAAACGACGGTGCATCCGCAAATTGCGCATCATCGTGATTGGCTGCACCGATGAGCAGGAGCACGTTGGCGTCGGCGGGGATGTGATACCCAGCAATTTCTACGGCACGGGTCGTCCAACGTCGCATCGCAATCACCGACGTATCAAAGCGCAACACTTCTTCGATGGCAGCGGGGATGAGGCTCGTATTGGCGTGGAGTGCTTGCCAGCGGGCTGGGTTGCCGAGCAACTGGCGCAGGGCATTGCTGAGCAACCCGGTGGTGGTCTCATGCCCGGCGAGTAGTAACCCAAAGACGACGCTGGTAATCTCGCCCATACTCAGGATGCTGTCGTCGCCGTTGCGCAGGCGGATGAGGTCGCTGGTGAAGTCGTTTTGCGGATTGTGGGCGCGTTTGGCCACGAATGCGGCGGCTCGTTGCCAGAAATCAACCATGCTATGTGCTAGTTCGGCTTGTTGGGTGGCGTTCGGTTTGCCCCACGTGAACAGTACGCGACTTTCGGAGCCTGCTTTGATGGCTGGCACATCGTCGTCGTCCAGCCCAATCAGCATGAAAATCACCAGCGCCGGCAGTGCATAGGTGAGTGTGGCCACGATGTCACAACGCCGGTCGGGCAACTGGTGCATCTGGGCGATAAAGCGTTGGGCGCAGGCGCGGATGCGTGGCTCGAGTGCGGCGACGCGCTGTGGGGTGAAGGCCGCATACACGTGCCGGCGAATCCGTGTGTGCGTGGGTGCATCCGCGTTGAGCAGGACGCGTTGCATCGCATAGCCACCATCGCGAAAAATCTGTGCGGTCTCGGGGGTCACCGCCGTAAAAGGGTCGGTCGCATTGCGCGACGAAAACGTTTCTGCGTCACGCAGGGCCTGTTTGATGTCGGTGTGGCGGGTCATCACCCAGTAGTGTAGTTCGGGGCTGTAAAAGATGGGGGCATGCTGATGTGCCCAACGATAAAAGGCGTATGGATCCGCCAAATACTCGTCACCAAATGGATTAAATGGCACCACTGGACACTGCATCATTGCACCTCACACATCGGTACGCTGTGTGCGCAAATCGCGCATCACATTCAAGAAGTGATCAATATCGGCGCGGTTATTATAAAACCCTACCCCGGCGCGTAGTGATGTGTCCCCTTCACGGAGCAAGATGGCAATGCGTTCGCTGGCCATGCGTGCGTTGAGTGTGGGAACGTCAATCCCGTGCGTGAATGCCACAATCGGTGATTGGGTGTGGGGTGGGGTAAACATGCGGTAGCCCATGTCATGCAACTCACGCCACAGATAATTGGCCAGCGGGATGGCGTGAGCAGCAATGGCCTCGAGCCCGACGCGCCCGAGCAAATCGAGGGCGCCGTTGAGCTGTGCCGTGGACGTATGGGCCTGTGCCGAATATTCGTATTTGCTGGCATCGTGTTTGACCGTGAAGCGATAATCATTGGCCATGCCGGCCACATGTGTATGCCCAAAACGATCCGATGGGATGAGCGGTAAGAGTGACTGTTTGACATAAAACGGTGACACGCCAAAGTTGGCGTAGAGCCACTTGTAGCAGCCAGTGGTCAAGAAGTCAATATCGAGGGCATGTAAATCGGCTGGAAACGTGCCTATGGCCTGAATCGCATCCACATACAAATACCCGCCGTGACTATGAGCAAGTTGTGCGAGCGCGGCCACATCGGCGCGATAGCCGTTGCGGTTGGAGACCCACGATACGGAGATGAGTTTGGTGGTGCGGTCGCAGTACGCCGCTACATCTTCGACATGTGTGATGCCGTCACGGTGGGGGACGATGCGGAGCGTGATGCCGTGTGTTTTTTCCATTTCACGGTAGAGCAAAAAACTCGACTCGAAATGGAGCTCGTCCACCACCACACTATCACCTGGTTTGAGCAGTGCCTTGGCCACAATGTTTTCCCCGGCGCTCGTTGATTCGACGACGGCCACTTCGCTGGGGTCTGCACCGTAGAGCTGGGCAAACTTGGTACGCACGTGTTGTTTAAGTGAGCGTACTCGGAGTAATCCTGTTGGTGGTGGATCGGGCCACGGATTGAGCATGCGTTCATCCATGAAGGCCACACCCGCAGCATGCGCACTGCGACTCAGTGGTCCAAGCGCCGCATTATTGAGGTACGTATACTGCTGTGTGACTGGGAATTCGGCCCGGACGTTGAGTGGGTCGTGATTCATGCGAGCAGCCTCTCCCGTGGTGTGCGTGCCCCCATCATAGCACAACTCGGTAGCGCAGTGTGATGCTGATTATGCCCGATGTATGCTGGAACGAATGGCACGCGAAACGCCGATGATCCGTGGAGCAAGGACGTCGCACGCATCTGTCACAAAAACGTATAATGAGGGGGAGATATAACGTGAACAAGTTGTGGGCATATTGAAGATGATTATCCACGAACGATTTGATATTCGACAACACCACGATGGTACGCGCCGAGTTTCCCCCACTGATATTGCCTTGCACCATCACCTCGACGGGTGCCAACGCTTCATGCGCCTCCGCCTCTTCGAACATAATACTGGGGCAAATGCACTGAGTACGGTGATGCGCCGGCACGGCATCAGTGTGCAACCGCCATCACCACTTCCGGCCATTGTTGGTCAGGAATTCGAATACGCCATTACCGATGCAATCGCACAATCGGGTATGACGGTGATGGCGTTGGGGGGGATTGACGCACTACACAACGACGACGTGTGCCAGCTTGTAAGTACACTGCCTGCAGGGCAGACCGTATGCGTGATGCAACCCAATCTAGAAGTGGTCGTTGGGCAGTGGACGGTGGCAGGGCGTCCCGACATGCTACGCATCATGCGTCAGCCGGATGGGGATGTGCATGTGTTGGTGACCGACATCAAATCAGCGTTCCGGGTGAAGCCAGAACACCGCACACAGGTAGCCATCTACCATATCATGCTCGATGCGATTTTGCGCCATGGTCCTGCGTGTACGATTGCCACCAGCATTCTCTTTCAGATGCCGAATTCACCGGCTACTGATGCGCACCATGCACAAGAATTACAGCAAGCGCATCAGACAGCCACTACGTGGTATGGGGTGACTGGTGCAGGCCTTGAGCTCATCGCACAACCGCTCCAACTACGCAACGATGTCGCGCGCATGTTTGCATTCGACCCCCGCTCCCCGTTATTTCAGAGTGTTGAAACACGCTTCAGCGAGTTGCCATATGCGATTTGTCGCTCTTGTGAGGGATGCCGTTACATGGAGCTCTGTCTGACCGACAGCGACCAGCGCCAAGATATCGCCTTGATTCCCCTACTCGATCGGGAGAGTAGACGTGCGTTTGTGGCACACGGCATCAAAACGGTGTCGCAAGTAGCCGAGCTCAAAACAACCAACGCACAGCGCACCCTCGAGCATAATCCGACCTACACACGTGAATTGCAGGCGCTCGGCAATGATGCACAGATCGGTCCATTGCTCGATCATTGGATTGTGCGTGCACAACAGCTGCGCAACACGAGTGACAGACAAACTGCAGTGGCCGCCTATCCAGCGCAATCGTTCATCTCGTTACCACGCATTAACACAGAAAAAACACCGACGGCGGTTGTGCTTTATATTGATCTGCATGTTAATCATTTGACTGGGTTTGTGTGGCAGTGTGGTGCCTTGTTGGATTATTATCTCAATGGGGTCTCATATACGCAGTACCATGTGGTCGAAATTGCTGACCGACCGCCAACGACACCCGCAGAAGAACGACAGCTCTTGCAACGGTGGCTCATCCAGATTGTGCGCCTGTGGGATGCACACATCCGCAATACCGATACCACGCATACCGTACCATTGCATGTCGTCGTCTTTGATGCAACAGTTTGGCAACAGCTGAGCGATGCACTTAATCGCCACTACGATGATGCGTTGTGCCGTATGTGGCATGATTTTGTGACGACTCCACGCCCTCATGATGCGCCCATCTATACCGTGCTCAGCGATGAAATTCGGAATGCGAATCGTATCACCACCACGATTCCCAGTTTGATGGCGTTGGCGAGTTTACACGGATTTCGTTGGCAAGACGAAGACTACAACTATCGCTCGCAATTCCAGTACATGCACTTTGATGCGAGTGGGCGTATGGCCGATGGTGACGGCTACTACATCCAACGTGCCCGTTTTAGTAGTACCATCCCACTCGAATACGCCTATGCGGCGTGGCAGGCGTTGCCCTCGTACCACGATGCCACACACCCCGATGGTCTGGTGCGTTTCCGCCATGTAACCATGCCGATGTTGACCGCATATTGTCGCCAGCGCTTGTTGGGGCTTGCACATCTGACCAAACGTGCTGGGCGCTGGTGGAACAATCGCTGTGATGCGGTGGATATTCGGACCATTGCCCATACCCATGCTGCACCCACCCAGCTCAGTGGAGTAGTACGTGAATACATGGACTGCGAGCGCCAGGCTGAACTACACCAGTGGCGGACCGCACATGAGCCATTTCCAGTGGCGCGGGTGCGTGCTGGTACGTCGTTGATTGTCGAGTTTCGCATGGCGATGCAGACGCAACAGACCGCCATGCAGCTTGCTCAACTTGCGAAAACATATCCAGAAGGTACCCCAGTGCCGATGAATCGGGTGGGGCTCGTGGTACAGATTTGTAGTGATGGCGATTTACCCCCATTGGCGCAACAAATCGAATTGAATGAGTTAGCGGGTGAGTCGTCAGCAGCTCTTTTGAATCCGTTGCACAATGCGTCAGGGAAGCCGATTTGGGTTGATCAGCTGATGCAACAGGGGATGCGCGTCAAAGTCACACAGCGTAACACGGAGACAGGGGTACTCACGCTCGAGGTGGAGTCCATGCAACACGATGCGCCCTATTCGTTTGGTGGGCGGGCGTTTGTGCCGGTGGATGGTACCCGCTATGTCCTCGATACCGCTCCAGACAACGTGCCTGCGCGGGTCGCACATCGTGCACTGCAACGGCTCTTGGCCAGTGCCGAATACAACACGCTGTATCGGCATCTCGCCGAATTGGATGTCACCACCAATTCCCTCGACGCAGAAGCCATGCACGACTATATCACCGTCTGCGATGCGCAGGGCCCCCACTTCACGGGGGATGCACGGCACTTTGTGGCTGGGCATGCTACTGCTCCACTATTGCTCGTACAGGGCCCGCCGGGGACGGGGAAAACGTTCACCACTGCGCACGCCATCATGGCCCGCATGTATGCGGCCATGCGCCACAACCGACCGTTGCGTGTGGTGATTAGTTGCCAGACGCACGCGGCCATCAATGAACTCCTCAGCAAACTCGCCGACGTCAAACTACAACAGACCACGCAAGTGACGGAGATGGCCAAACAACTGCACCGTATTGCGTTGTTTCGCTATCGTCGCCCCGATGCGGATACCGCCCGGACGGGGATACAGCACATCCAAGACAAAGCTCAAATGCTCCAACTCCTCCAGGCGCAACAGTGGTGCGTGGTCGGCGGCACACCAACCAGCATCGAGTCGTTGGCGGCAGATGATGTGACGTGGTGCGACATCTTGATTCTCGACGAAGCATCACAGATGAGCATCCCGCATGCGCTGATTGCGGCTCGGGTGTTGCATGCCACGGGTATGTTGATTGTGGTCGGTGATCCGCGCCAAATGCCGGTGATTGTGGCACACCAGTGGGAATCAGTACAGCGCCGTAGTTTTGTGCGTTACCCCGTTTATCGGGCATTGTTTGACTATTTGCGTGATGGTGCCGCATTGTTTGGGCAGACCCCTGCCATGGTTCGCCTTGCGACGAGTTATCGTGTCCCCCCGCAATTGGCGGATTTTCTGCGGCATGAAATCTACCAGTACGATGGCATTCACTATCATTCGGTACAAGCCGAACAGATGCGCATGGTGGATAGCCGGGATGCGTTTGTGGCAGCAGTTTTGCATCCCGATTACCCGATTATTCTCATCGAGCACGACGAAGCAGGGAGCCGCACGCGCAATCTGTTTGAGGCAACCCTGGTCACCACCATTCTGGCGCCACTCATCCAAGCGGACTATGATGCACATCGTGGCTTTGGTGTGGTGGTGCCGCATCGCATGCAACGCGCCACCATCAAGACGTTGCTACGGCCACATCTCCCTGTGCGTGCCGGTACACTGTTTGGCGACGTGGAGGTTGCCGGTGTGGATACCGTGGAACGCTATCAGGGGAGTGAACGTGATGTGATGATTGTGAGTGCCACGGAAAGTGATAGTGCCTACATTCGTCGCAATGAATCGTTTCTCTTCGACATGCGCCGACTCAACGTGGCGTTGAGTCGGGCGCGCCACAAAGTCATCGTGGTGGCTGCAGAGCAGGTGCTCGACTATATTGCCCAAGATCCCGCTGTGGCAGCGCAGAGCCAGCTGTGGAAAAATCTGCGGCATCATTGGTGCACAGAGGTACTCTACGACGTGGAAATTGCAGGTCAACGGGTACGTGTTCGTGGTGTCCAAATGCGTCCCGACACGACGTCAGCGTAATCGTGTCGGGACGCACTATGCGACAGTGATGGGTGTCGTTTATTCGTGGCGCAGAGCTTGGATAGGATTAAGCCGAGCCGCATTGCGTGCTGGCCAAATCCCAAAAAAGAGGCCGGTGGCCAATGACACACTCAGTGAGATGAGAATGGAATCAATGGTAATCGGTGCTTCGAAAGTGCCGGTAACTGTAAGAGCGATGGGTAGAATACTGCCCATGACGACTCCAATAATCCCCCCGAGCATACTCAGTACGGTGGCCTCGATCATGAATTGCATCAAAATATCACGACTTTGCGCCCCAACAGCCCTGCGTAAGCCGATTTCTTTGGTACGTTCGGTGACACTGACGAGCATGATATTCATGATGCCGATTCCGCCGACGAGCAACGAAATGCCCGCAATGGCTGCGAGAAACGTGGTGAGCAACGACGTAATGGTCGAAAGTGACGAAAGAAACGATGCTTGGTTGAGCACGTTGAAATCATCTTCGCTGCCATCACTGTTGAGCTTGCGTTTGTCGCGAAGTGCCATTTGGATGCGCTGTTCGGTAAATTCGACATCGTCGGCATTCACCACTGAGAGAGAAATCACACTGACACGCAAATTTCCATCAGGAGTGCGTGCCGAAAAGAGCCGATTTTGCGCCAGGGTAATCGGGACGAGCGCTTGATCGTCTACTGAGCCGAACGCCCCACCACCCTTGGATGCCATCACGCCAATGACACGACATGCCACGGAATTGATGCGTACCATTTGCCCGACCGCTTCGCCACCACCAAAGAGATAGGTCTTGAGACCAGCGCCGAGTACCACGACCTGTGATGCGCCTTGGACATTGGCATCCGTAAAAAACGTCCCTGATTCCATGGTGACATTTTGTACTTGCTTGTAGGTTGCCGTAGTGCCGAGGATTTGTGCTGATTTCTCTGCAGCAGCCGCAGTCACCGTGGCATTTGACGAGAATTGAGGCACTGGACCGACAATCGGGAGGCGCATGACTTCGATGGCCTTGACATCGGCCATTGTGAGTGGTGCGAGGTTTCCTGATTGTCCGGGACCACGATTAGGACGACTGTTAAAGATGGTCAGTACGTTGGTGCCCAATGCAGAAAATTGGCTCGTAATTGCGATACTCGCGCCATTCCCCAACGTCATCAGCGAAATCACTGAGGCCACCCCGATGATAATCCCCAACATGGTCAGAAAGGTACGCAACCGGTTGGCGAGCAAACTGTCGAGTGATACGCGAATTAACTCGTTGTAGTCGAGTCCGTTGCGCCCACTTTCTTCAACAGGTGTCAAGACACGGCGTGGCGTGGTGCTAGACATGGGTCACCTCGTTTTTGCGATCATTGGTCACCACACCATCACGGATTGTGATGGTGCGGTCCGCGTAGGCGGCAATGTCTGCTTCGTGCGTCACAATAATTACGGTCAGCTGTTGCTCACGATTGAGTTGGCGCAACGTGAGCATGATTTCTTCACTGGTGGTACTATCGAGTGCCCCCGTCGGTTCGTCAGCCAAAATCACTGCGGGACTCCCGGCAAGTGCCCGTGCAATAGCTACACGCTGTTGTTGACCACCAGAGAGCTCGTTGGGGCGGTGGTCAATGCGGTTGCCCATGCCAACGATTTCGAGGGCGATTTGGGCCCGGCGTTTGCGTTCCTTGGCTTCAATGCCACGGTAGAGCATGGGCATTTCGACGTTGGCGAGTGCCGTCTGCCGTGGGAGTAGCATGTACTGCTGGAACACGAAACCAAGTTTGCGGGCACGTACCGCCGATAGCTCGTTGTCGGCCAGTGTGGCTACTTCGATGCCGTCGAGGGTATAACTCCCCGATGTGGGAGTGTCGAGACAGCCAATCATGTTCATCAGCGTGCTTTTGCCGCTGCCACTTGGTCCCATGATGGCCACAAATTCACCTGCACCGATGTGTAAGTTGACGCCACGCAAGGCATGCACTTCAATCTCACCCATCGTATACACTTTTGTCATTTCACGAATTGTAATCACGGTCGTATCCTCATCCTCGGTACTATGGTCGGCCGCCAAAGCCACCTTGTGGTGTATTGGTGAGTGGGGTACTGATGATTGCCTGACCCTCAGTAAGCCCTGTGAGCACTTCGGTTTGGATGCCATCACTCATGCCAATGGTGATATCTACTTCCTTGGTAGCATTTTCACCATCGGGTACTTGGACGACACGCCCAGACCCCTTGGGGAGAATGGCCGAATTGGGGATGAGTAATACGCCCTTTTTCTCGGCGGTAACGAGCTCGACGATGGCAGTCATGCCGATGAGTACACGTGCATCGCTATCCACGAAGTCAATGCGTGCTTCATAGCTGACAACACCACTGCTTGTATCCGCGACCGGCGAAATACTGGTCACTGTCCCCGTTTGTTGCCAGTCGGGTAGTGCGTCAATGCTCAGACGTGCGGATTGACCAACCTTGATGTAAACGATGTCTGTTTCACCGAATTTGACGTCAATGTGCATCGGGTCGCGGTCTATGATTCCGATGGAGCCACCCGACGAGCTTTGCCCTACTGTCACATTCACGTTACTCACGATGCCGTCAAATGGTGCGGTCAACGATGCATTTTCCAATTTGAGTTTGGTCTGGTTGTAGCTCGATTCCGCCTGGGTGACGGCCGCCTGTTGAATTGCAATGTCTGTTTGTGTACCTGGTGTGACAATTTTGTCGAGGCTCGCTTTGGCCGACTCGAGGGATGCTTCGCTCTGCCGCACCGACGCTTCTGCCGCACTGATATCCGCTGCCGTCGGCTTGAGCAACGTGCTCAACTGCAACTTGGCATCGCTAAGGGCTGCCTCTGCTTGGGCCACATTTGCGATTTCGGCTGCTTTGGTATTGTCAAAGGTGACTTGGGCCGCCTGTACGCTCTGTTCTGCAGTCCGCAGTGCTGATTCCGCTTGCACGAGGCTATCACGGTACGAATTCTTGGATGCATCGCTGATGGGGCCACGTCCCGTTGACGGATCCGTGTTGTTGCGCTCTACCCAGTCCCAGTTGTATTTGGCAACGCCGTACTTGGATTGCGCTTGGATGAGTGATTCACTGGCTTTGGCCAGATCAAGCTCAGCTTTGGTCTTGGTTGCCGAATTGCTGTCGCGTGTGGTTTGCAACGACGTTTCCGCCTGTTGCACTTTGAGTTGGGCAGCACTGATTTTGTCACGGGTTGGATTCTTGAGTGATGCAAGTTTTTCTTGGGCACTTGCGAGCTGTGCTGCGGCACTCGTGACGGATGCTTGTGCGGATGCGAGCTCACTGCTACGTCCGGTGCCCGATGTGAGTTGGTCGAGCTTGGCTTTGGCACTGTCGTATGATGCCTTGGCCGATGCTAATTGATATTCGAGATCCCGGGCATCAATGGCCGCGAGTACTTGCCCCTTTTTGACACTATCGCCTTCTTTGACCGCAATCGTATTTACAATACCCGTGCTTTGAAAAGAAAGGGATACGGTTTGCTCTGCCACAATGTTGCTACTACCAGACACAAGTGTGGTCAGATCACCCCGTGTGACTGTTGCCACGTTGCTCTTGGTGGTGGTCACCTCGGCACTTCCTGCTCGAGATACCAGAAACCCAGCAAGTGCCACAACCACCACAATAATGACGATTACCACTGGTTTGCGTAGCCATTGTCCCATGTTCAGTCCTACTTTCATTCAGGCTCTATTTTTATACACCATGTATACTGTACCAATGGAGATGCGTTTGTGGATGTCTGAAAGTTGTATTTATGAATCACTCTTTTGGGTGATGAAGGCAAATTCTCATCTCCGCATAATGTTGTTATGACACATCAAAACTCTGATTCTACGCATAATCATGCCGGCCAGCGCAGTCAAATGATTTTACGTAGTGCACTGATACTTGCGTTGCCCACCATTGTTACTACATTTACGTTGGGGATGTACCATCTCATCTACGGTGATTCCTTTCTGCCTACGCCACCGGCACGGCTTATTCCGGCGTGGTTATTCCCAATGGTGCCATTTATTGTGGCCAATGCGACAGCGCTCGTACTGTTGCGCCAAGGACGTACCACGGTTTCGGCACTGGTCTTGATTACCTTCTGGACATTCTCGATGACGGGTGTCATCATGCGATTTGGTGCATACACCATTTTTCCGGCGATGCTCGTATTGCCCATCAGTGCCAGTAGCCTGCTTTTCTCGCGCCGTACCAGCTTTGTGTTGGCGATTATTTCCGCAGTGGTTGTTGCACTTTCTGCATGGGTACATGTGCAGCGCCCTGGATTCATGTTTCAGGATGTAATTACCGCACAAATCATCACCAGTATTCCACGTATGCGCATGACAATGTTCATCGTTGTCGGATTTTGGGTGAGTCTGTTCATGGCAGTCGCCTTGATTACTTCGATGCTTGCAAGTAATTTACAGCGCTCATTACAGCAATCGGCGGCTCATGCTGCCGCCCTCGAAGAGCTCAGTGCACAGCTCGAACAACGGGTCGCAGACCAAACCGCCAGCCTTATCGCCGGTGAACGAGAACAAGCCATGCTGGCAGAGCGTACCCGCCTTGCCCGCGACATTCACGATACCTTGGCCCAAGGACTAACCGGTATTATTGTGCAGATTGGTGCCGCACAACAAGCCTTACGAGCACAACACCCTGATGCACACCAACACATTGATCTCGCAGCACGGCTCGCCCGCGAATCCCTGGCCGAAGCACGGCGCTCGGTGTGGAATCTGCGCGCCGAAGCACTCGAACGTGGCGATTTGCGCCACGCCTTGGGGAGCCTCGTTGCACGCTTTCATCATCCGTCCATTGAGGCATCCTTTGATTGTAACGGCGACTGGAATCCCTTGCCGATTGACGTGGAATCAGCTTTGTTGCGGGTCGCGCAAGAGGCGTTGGCCAACGTGGTGCGCCATGCACAGGCCACGCAGGTACGCGTCGCGTTGGCGTGTTCGCCCACTGCCGTGACACTCACCATTCGTGATGATGGACACGGCTTTGCGGATGCAATCGGTAATCTGGCCGCCACGCATGCGCATTTTGGTATCATGGGGATGCGTGAACGGATATCGGCACTCAATGGCACATTGGCGCTGTACGATGATCGTGGCGCTGTTGTTACTGCAACCATCCCGCTCAAGGAGTCTGCACATGCACCCCAATCCGATTCGCGTCTTGGTGGTTGATGATCATCCCATCGTGCGCCACGGGTTGTTGGCATTGCTCCGCTACGAACCAGGCATCGAAATCGCTGGTGATGCGGCAGATGGCGAAGCCGCAGTGGCAGCGGTCCTCGCCACCACCCCAGACGTGGTGTTGCTCGATTTACGTCTCCCATATCTCAACGGGGTAGAGGTGATGATCAAGGCCCGTGCGCAGGGGAGTACGGCACGTTTCCTGGTGCTGACCACCTACGACAGCGACGACGATATTCAGCGAGCGCTTGCTGCGGGTGCGCAGGGGTATTTGCTCAAAGATGTGAGCCCCGATGAACTCTTCAACGCCATCCGGGCGGTGATGCGTGGTGGTGCCCCCCTCGAACCAAGTGTGGCCGCACGGCTGCTGGCACGGGCACACGACCACCCCAACGACGAATTGTCTGTGCGCGAACTCGAAGTGCTGCAGTGCATGGTTCGTGGTGACAGCAATCGCGCTATTGCGCTGACCCTGCATCTTTCCGAAAACACGGTCAAAACGCATATTAGTCATATCTTTGCCAAATTGTCGTGTCAGAGCCGTGCCGAAGCAGTTGCCATTGCACTACAACGCGGGCTCGTGCAATTTTCAATGTAGTGTACCGAATGTCGCACGCGATGCATGCGTATCGGTGTACAATGAAAGAGTTCCGTAGTACCAAAGGAGTAGCACAATGGCACCGTTAAAAGTTGCTGTGATTGGCGTCGGCGGCATTGCTCATACCCACATGCCAGGCTGGAAAGCATCTCCCGATGCCGAAGTCGTTGCTGGTGCGGATATTAGTGCAGGTGCACTCGAAAAGTGGTCAGCACAATATGGCATCACGCATACGACGACTGATTTCAAGGAAATTTTGCGTAATCCGGATATTGACATCGTTGACATTTGTACCCCCAACATGCACCATGCCCCTATTGCGATTGCCGCCCTCGAAGCGGGCAAGCATGTTATCTGCGAAAAACCACTGGCACCAACCCCCGCCGAAGTGCGCCAGATGATTGCTGCACGTGATAAATCGGGCAAGAAGCTGATGACCGCCCAGCACTTCCGCTTTGCAGGGACGTCACAGGCCATGAAAAAAGAAATCAATACGGGTGCGCTTGGTGAGATTTACCACGCCCGGAGCTGGATGTTGCGCCGCAATGCCTTTATTCCTACTGCTGGTTTCGTCAAAAAAGAGCTGAGTGGTGGTGGTCCGTGTATTGACATCGGTGTGCATGTGCTCGACCTCACGCTGTGGCTGATGGGGCACCCCAAACCAGTGGCTGTTACCGGTGTGGCTCGTCGCGAACTCACCAAAAAGCCGGGCGCCTTCTCCGTCTGGCACCCCGGTGGTATTCCCGCAGACATGGACGTCGAAGACTTCGCATCAGGGTTCGTGCGCTTCGAAAACGGTGCCACACTCGTCATCGAAGTCAGTTGGGCACTCCACCACGACACCATGGGCGAAGACATGCAGATTTGGCTCTATGGTCAGGATGGTGGTGCACATTGGCCCAAAGCGGAATTTTTGTCCACCAACTATGAGACACGCCAGCTCTATAATCGTCAGCTCAAGGTGACCAGTGATCAGCTCGAACCACACGCCCAAGAGTGTGTGGAATTCGCCAAAGCAGTGGCCAACGATGCCCCATCACCAGTCCCTGCCGAACAATCACTGTACGTCATGTCCATTCTCGATGGCATTTATCGCAGTCAGCGCGAAGGGCGCGAAGTCGCCATTGACCTGTAAATCTTGCGTGGATGGAACCTGGCACCCGCCACGCTGGACGTGTGTCCAGCGTGGCGGGTGTGCGTTTGGTTATTGGACAATCGGCCAGACGCGGAATTCGATGACAACCATGCGTCGACTTTGGTAGGTGTCCTGGTTGGCGTAGTGCACGATGAGCTGTGCAGGGGCCGCATATCTCCCGATTTGAAATGCTAATTGACCGGTGACCTGCTGCTGTGGCGCCACCGTACTCGCAATGAATCCACTGGTCAAATCATCACTGACCAGTTCTGCGAGATGTTCGTACCCATCAATGTCACGGAGCGTCATGTAGGTCCGATCCGCATAGATGGCCGGTTGTGACGGGTCGCGTGTATTGTGAATCTGCACCGTCAACGTAATAAAGCGCATCTTGTCATGGGGGAGACTACTATAGAGCTGTGGTGCATATTGAAAACTACTCACGGCCACGCGGATACCATCATCGTAACCCACCCAGTAGCCAGCTTCGGGCATGCGACTCCGAAAGCCGTCTAAGATGCGTTGGGGCAGCAGTACAGGTGTGACGGTTAGCTCACGTGGGAGCGCTTGGATGGTGGACGTCACCGTAGGCTCACTCGCCGCCGGTGCAGTGGCAGTACTGCTTGGTGTTAGGGTTTCTGTGTGTGTTGCTGGCGCAACTACTGCGGTGCTCGTTGGGGTGGCTGTATCGGTAGCTACGACAGGCTGGTACGTTTGTACGGTGGCAACCCGTACAATGTTGGCCTGCTCTAGCATCCACAGCATCATGTCCTCGGCAGACTGAGCTGATTGTACCGGGTACGTGGTCGTGCCTGGGGTAGGCGTATATCGAATGTCTGGACTAATGTGCGGCGTTGGTCGCGTAATAACGATGGGCAGCCCGAGCATGGCGAGGCTCTGGGTGCGCATGTGTACGACCTGCTGATACACACTGTTGTTGACAGGTGCTGGTGCTGGTAGAAACAGACATACGACAACGATTATCCCAATCAGCAGAATTCCCACAGCAGTGCGCATAACGGACAATCCCATATGTCTGTCACATCTCTCCTGTAGTATATGAGGAGATGCATGCGCACCGGTTGGCAAACCGCGCAAAAAGAGCGCCTCACGATGATAAATTGATGACAGATAGTACGATTTGGCGTATTTCGTCAAGAATTTTTAGCAAATGGCGTGCTACGGCACAATAGGCCAGACGCGGAGTTCAATGGTTTGCGTGGTACGACTCAGATATTCATCCATGTTTGCGCTACTGATCGTAATCTGCCCAGGGGCCGCATACCGATCCACGAGGAATGCGATTTGGCCACCCACCCGTTGGCCGGGGGCAATCCGTGACGCCTGTAACGCCTGGTCCAGGTCATCACTTGCAACAACGGCGCTTGTTTGTTTGCCATCAATGTCGGTCAGTGTAATGTTGGTGCGGTCCACATACACATCAAGTCCACCGCTACTGCGCGTGTTGGCAATCAAGATCGAACAGACCACAAAACGCTTGGTATCTGGCGCTTCAGATGAATAGAAAGTGCGCAGATATTTGAAGCTGCCTACCGCCACATAGACGCCATCCTTATTGTTTTCCCAGTAGCCTGCCACCGGCATCCGTGAACGGAATCCGTCGAGGATAGACTGTGGTAGCAGTACCACGGCAGTTGCCGTTGCAGGGGCTGGGGTGTCTGTGGCGGGTATCGTGGTAGCCGTCTCAGCAATAGTCGTGGCAGTAATCGCTGTTTCGGCAGGAGTTGTCACCTGTATGATTTGTGGTGCCCGTGCCGTGGTTGCAGAGACTGTTATGGTTTGAAAGCGTTGTAGCGTCGGCGTTTGTGTTGGTATGCTCTGCGGCTTTGTTGCACTCGGTGGTACCGTTTGGGTGACCATACTGATTGCGGTTATACGCGCAACTGTGGTCACTGGTGGTTGGAGCACCCCTGGCGCTGGTCCCGCATCCGCCACCCGTGTTGGTACATCCTTTGGTACATCAATGAATCCCACAAGTGCCAAGTTGCTTCGTACATTTTGGATGATGGTATCAACCATGTCTCGTATCACGTTGCCACATTGGGTGTTGTCCACTGGTGCATTGTTTGATGCGACACACGCTGGATTGACGGTTGGGGTCGGCAGGGTGGGCGCTGCGGGGGCGCCATCCCAATCAGAAAAGGAATGACGTATCTGTGCAGATGGAAACACGAGGCTGAATAGCACCACTGCAGTGATGATTGCGATGTTGCGATACGACATGTGTATTCCTCTGACGTTGGTCCACGGTCGGTCTTGTGCAGTCTCACTATTATAGATTGTTGTGTGGAATTGTGCAAGTTATTTTGTGAAAGACTTTCGCATTACAATCACATATCATCGTACTATGATTCGTCGTAAAACAGATAAAACACATGACACTCTATTGCACTGTGTCATGATACGACGTGATGCACCGTATTCTTGTCTCACGGCAGTCGTACTGGAACGAGGAATACAGCAGTGTACAAAGACAGCCTGTGGTAAGGATGGGGTGGGATATTCTGTGCAATCTCGCATTTCTGTGCTAGTAATCGTTAACAAGATGCAGTATAATCAACACACTATTGGAAGCAGATAATCCATATATGTAAGGGGGAAGTGTATGCAGAATGCATCACTCACGGCCAAATTACGTTATCGTATTGATAACATTTTTGCACGAGGCACGGGGGCACTGATTGTGTTACTCGCTATTGTTTCGTTGCTGATTATTGTGGCGATTGCCATTGTCGTCAAAATCTTTGATTTATCACCCGAAGAAAACAACACGTTTGCAAACTTGGTCTGGATGGGACTGATGCGTACCCTCGATGCAGGTACCATGGGTGGGGATGGTGGTAGCTGGGCTTATCGTTTTGCCATGCTGGCTGTAACCATTGGTGGGATTTTCATTGTGAGTACGCTAATCGGCGTGCTCAGTGCGGGTATCGAAGGGCGACTCGAATCATTGCGCCGTGGTCGTTCACGAGTGGTTGAATCGGCGCACACAGTGATCCTGGGCTGGTCACCGCATATTACCACCTTGATTGCAGAGCTCATCGAAGCCAACGCGAGTCAGCGTGATGCCTGTATTGTTATCCTCGGCGACAAAGACACGGTAGAGATGCAAGATGAACTCACCGACAAAATAGCGGAATTCAAGACGACGCGCATTGTTTGTCGGACAGGCAACCCGATTGATGCGGCGGATTTGGCGATTGTCAGCCTACAGACGGCGAATTCCATCATTGTGATGCGTCCAGAAGGGGAAGACCCCGATTCGCAGGTCATCAAAATATTACTTGCGATTACCAAAGACCCACACCGCCGGGCTGCACCGTACCACATTGTGGCCGAAATCTACAACCTCGACAACTACGATGTGGCCAAAATGGTCGGTGGTGATGAAGTCGAGTTGATTCCAGTGGGGGATCTGGTGGCACGGGTGCTGGCACAGACATGTCGGCAATCGGGGCTTTCGATTGTCTATACCGAATTGCTCGATTTTGGCGGAGATGAAATCTACTTCAAACACGAGCCGGCGCTGGTGGGGCATCAGTTCCAGGCAGCGCTCAACGGTTACCCTACCTCAACAGTGATTGGCATCCATTCACCCACACACGGCACCAAACTGAATCCGGCACCCAAAACAGTGATTGGGGATGCCGATGAGTTGATTTTCATTGCGGCCGACGATAGTGCCATTCATTACGATGCCACAACTCCAATCGAAGTCACGAGTAACGCAATCAAAAAAGGTACGGCCACACGCACCAAACCCGAACACACGTTGATTCTCGGGTGGAATTGGCGCACGGAAACCGTGTTGCGTGAGCTCGACAATTACGTGGCTGCTGGTTCTGCGGTGACCGTAGTTGCCAATGATGACACGGGTGAAATTGCACCAGTTGCACAGGCAGTCGCCTTGCGCAATCAGACGTTGACGTTTCAATCAAGTGACACGACGAATCGCAAAGTGCTCGAAGCCCTACCCTTGAGTACATATCGCCACATCATCGTGATGTCGTACTCAGATACACTCGATATTCAGCTCGCCGATGCGCGTACGCTGGTCACCCTATTGCACCTGCGTGACATTGCGACCAAGGGCGGTCACCATTTTTCGATTGTCAGTGAAATGCTCGATGTACGGAATCGGACACTGGCCGAAGTCACCAAAGCCGATGACTTCATCGTGAGCGATCGGCTGGTGAGTCTGTTGATGGCCCAGGTGGCCTCCAACAAGCTGTTGAATCGCGTCTTCACGGATCTCTTTGACACGGACGGTGCAGAAGTCTACTTGAAGCCCATCAAAGACTACGTAGCGGTAGGCACAGAAGTAACTGTTGCCACGCTCGTCGAATCTGCGAGTCGGCGCAAAGAAGTTGCCATCGGCTATCGTATTGAATCACTGCATACCGATGCCACGCAGCAGTACGGCATTGTCATCAATCCTGCCAAGGCCCGCACCGTCACATTCGCCAAAGAAGATATGTTGATTGTACTCGCTGACGCATAGGATGCGTGTGCGTTCCTGGAACAAATCATCCACCACGACAGTCCATGTAGGTGAGTGTTGTGGTGGGTGAGTAAATTAAAGTAGGTAGACATGTGCATCGCACAGACTCGGTTCTTGGCATTGTTTGTGGTGATACTATTGGTTATCGGCATGGTGCCAGTGCGGGTGAATGCGCAGGCGCAATCGCCACTTGTATCCGTGATCGTGACGCTCAAAAATACGACACGTATCGAGCAACGTACCAGTAGCGCCTATGCAAAATCTGTACGGCGCACACTGATTCAGCATGCCCAACAAAAATTCCTGACGCGTCAAGGGAGCAACATTCGCCGGGTGACCAAGCGCTTCCAAGTCTTTCCAAGTATTGCCATGCAGGTTGATGCCACCGCATTCGCTGCACTGCAGGCAGACCCCGATGTTGCACGTATTCGCATTGATCGTCCTCGCCAACTGTTGCTTGACCGGAGCACCAATGTCATTGATGCACCTGCCGTCTATACGGCCGGTTATACGGGTGTAGGTACCACCGTTGCAGTGCTTGATACGGGAGTTGCCAAAAGCCATCCGTTCTTGACCGGTAAGGTGGTTGGTGAGGCCTGCTTTTCGAGCAACGTGACGAGTTACGGCAGCCTCTCACTCTGTCCGTCACGTGCCCCGTCATCGTTTGCAGTTGGGAGTGGCGAACCATGCCCTGCTACCATCAGTGGATGTACCCACGGTACCCACGTGGCCGGCATTGTGGCCGGTAATCGTGTTACCACCAGCGGTCGTTCGATTCACGGGGTCGCTCCTGATGCGTCGTTGCTTGCAGTCCAAGTGTTTTCCGAGTTCCCGGCGTCTCAGTGTGGTGGCTCGACCAAGTGTGTCATGTCCTTTGATTCCGATCAGATTGCCGCTCTAGAGTGGCTCTACCTCAATCGTGAAACTCCAGCCTGGAACTCGCTCGTTGCAGTCAACATGAGCCTTGGGGGTGGGGAAGCCGCGCAATTCTGTGATGATGAGCCGATGAAGGAAGCCGTAGACCAGCTACGCAGTGTCAACATTGCCACGATTATTGCGAGTGGCAACGAGTCTTACACCAGTGCAGTGGCTTTCCCGGCATGTGTGTCATCGGCAATTGCAGTCGGCTCAACTGATTTCTTTGCACTCGGTGGTGGTACTTATAGCGAAAATGTGTCATCGTTTTCGAATGCGCCGTCGAGTGCGAATAACGAGGCAAATGCCAACGGCGATCGCTTGCTCGACCTGCTTGCTCCAGGGCGGAGCATCTATTCGTCCTATGCAACGAGCTCGTACGCCAGCTTGTCGGGGACATCCATGGCTACCCCCCATGTGGCCGGAGTCTGGGCACTGATACGCAGTGCCAATCCGGATGCGTCCGTAACCGATGTGTTGAGTGCCTTGTATGCGAGTGGGCGTAGTATTCTCGATACACGCACGGGTGGTTCGGTAACCGTACCCCGTGTAGATGTCCATGATGCATTGCTCCAGTTAAACGGTGGGGCGATTGTAACGGCCACAGCTACACAGACGCGCACACCATCGGCTACATATACGGCGACGATGACCCGTACGGCGACACGTAGTAGCACTGCAACGGCGACGCGCACTGCTACGAACACCCCCAGTAACACGCGTACGGCAACCCCGACACGCAGTGCAACCAGCACACGAACCAATACGAGTACCCGCACCGCGACACGCACAGCCACCGATACCCATACACCGAGCAATACGCGTACGGCCACGAGTACCCGCACTCCGACCAATACCTCTACGCCGAGTCGGACATTTACACCGAGTAACACGCGTACCGCCACACGCACCGCCACCAACACGTCAACGCCGAGCAACACGCGGACGGCCACGAGTACGCGTACACCGACCAACACGCGCACGAACACCAACACGCGTACCGCCACGCGCACCGCCACCAACACGTCAACGCCGAGCAACACGCGGACGGCCACGAGTACGCGTACACCGACCAACACGCGCACGAACACCAGCACGCGCACGGCAACACGTACCGCTACTGCGACGCGTACCGCTACTCCTACGCGGACACTCACGGCGTCGTTGACGGCAACTGCTACTATCCCCTAAACCCGACACCCCGTCCGAGTACGTGTGTACTCGGACGGGGTGCCTTATGATGCGCACACTCGTTGCGCCGATTTAGCTCTGGACGGCTTCGAGTTCGATGGTAATCGTAATCTCTTCGCCGACCAAGATTCCGCCGGTTTCCAAGGCCACATTCCACGTCAAACCAAAATCGGTGCGGTTGATTGTGGTGCGCGCATTGAAACCAGCACTGGTGGTGCCCCATGGGCTCTTGGCCTTGCCGGTGAACGTGGCATCAAGCACTACCGCACGTGTAACACCTTTGATGGTCAAATCGCCATGGATTTTCCCTGCGTTGGTTCCAGTGACTTCGACCTTGGTGCTCTTGAAGGTGATGGTGGGATGTGTCGCTACATCAAAAAAGTCGGCTGACGTCAAGTGCCCGTCGCGCTTTTCGTCGCGGGTATTGATGCTTGCCACGTCAATGCTCACATCAACGCTCGAATTGGCGGGATTGGCTTCGTCGAGCGCAATGTTCCCACTGAACTTGGTGAACTGCCCGCGTACCGTTGAAATCATCATGTGCCGTACCGCAAACAAAATTTCCGAGTGACTCGTATCAATGTTCCATGCCATGATTGTGGCTCCTCTGTGTGTAAGCGCCAACACGATGCTGGCGTGACAATCACACTATAACAAGTGGTTGTCAACACAAGCGTGAACACGGCGTGAACACGGCACCACCGCTTCATATTTCAATGTGATGCATCTGTTTCAGTGTGGTGATTTGCTGGAGCAAAAAGGCACGTCCACCGTGACGTGCAAGGCGTTCGGCATCGGCCAAATAGATGGCGGCATGTGCACGTGGCGTCACCGAGGCAAGCCAAATCCGGATTTGGGCGGCGAGATGGTGAATGCCCAGACTATCTGCATCGTGCATGGCATGCTCGAATTGACTGATTGCAAGGGGGATGTCTTCACGGGCACGGGCAACGAGTCCGAGATTGGCGCGTAGACCGGCGATTCGTTCTGGCAGACCGAAGTGCGTGGCAATGTCGAGTCCATCATGAAAGAAGCGTTCGGCGCCATCAATGTCACCCTGTGCTAAGGCAATTTCACCACTCGTTGAAAAGAGATAACTCTGAATGATACGCATCCCAGAGCGTTGGGCTATGCGCAAACCGGTACGCACATGGCGTGCGGCTTCGTCGTACTGTTGGGTGAGATGCAGATGATAAGCTAGGTTGTTGTGGGCAAAAATCAACCAGGTACGCCCATGGTGTGCGGGTACCTGTTCTGCTACAACGAGTGCATCACGGTAGCGTGTGATGGCCCCGTTAATATCCCCTTGTTGTGCCAATACGCTCCCCTGCTCGAACAAGAGCCGGGGGAGTATTTCAGTGGCACCATGATGCCGGCACCGCTGTTCTGCCATGCTCAAGTAATGCCAGGCGCGGTCGAGCCGTACACCTGCCAACGAATATGCCGTGCCACACACAAATGCCGCATCCATGGCAATTTGCGGGTTGGGATGGGTGGTGAGCGGTTCGGCCACTGCGATGACATCATCGTAGCGTGCCTGGGGTAAATAGGTCTTGACAATGCCGAGTTGCGCATAATCACTCGTTGTCCCAGTGAGGCTTTCGTCCAACGCAATGGCCTGGTGGAACGCATCAGCTGCTTGGTGCCAATCACCACCCCAACTCAGCATTTCACCCAATTCAAGCCAGAGTTCACTGCGCTGGGCGGCTGGACTCGCCGCAATCGCAATGTGCATATAGTGTGTGGCCTCTTGCCAGGCCCCCAGCTGGTGTGCATGCTGTGCGGCTGTTTTGGCATAGGGAAGTGCTAGCGTGTCTGCGCCCGCCATGTGGTAGTGATGGGCGATATGCGCATGGTCAGGCTGGGTCTGGCTTGCCAGCATCTCTGCAAAACGGCGATGGAGTGTGCTGGTGCGTACTGCACCGAGCTGCGCCACGATACTTTCCACGGTGAGTGGGTGGTCGAAGCGGGCACGTTGTGCATCAACGACGCGAATAAACCCGAGGTGCTGGAGCTCATCTACGATGACCGGCAACTGTGCCGGTGTCAGCTCGGCGAGAGTGGCACACTGCTGCATGTCGAATTCGCGCCCACAGATGGCCGCACTCTCGAGCATGCGCATCGCATGCTCGGACACCTTGTGGAGGCGCGTGGAGATGACATCACGGATCGCATCTGGCAACTGGTGTGGGGCAGTGTCGTGTTGACGGAGTAACTCAATGACCATGAAGGGATTCCCCTCAGCACGAGCCAACGCCGTATCGTTGTAGTTGGGATCAATCAGTTTGGCCAACTGGTGACTCTCGTGACTGTTGAGCGGCTCGAGCGTGATGCGGGTGAGCTGCTGGGTACGACTCGCCACACTCAGCAAGCGTTGTACGCTGCGCTGTTGACTACTAGGGCGCATGGTGATGACGATTTGCCATTGGATATCGAGGGTGCGCCTGAGCAGTTCGCTGAGTGCATGCACCGTCGCATCATCGAACCACTGTGCATCATCACAAAAGATGACCAGGCGCCGATGTTTGCCGAGCTGTTGCAACAAGAGGGCGATCGCTTCTGGGAGTCGTTGCTCACCGTTGCCTAGTGTGATGCTGTCCGGATCGCCACCGGGTAGTTCCGGCCACAAGCGCCGTAGCTCGCGTTGCCAGATTGTGGCGAGTACGGGTGTGGTGAGCAGGTGGTGATGTGTTGGTTGTTGGATAACGGCCCGTATGGCTGCAGTGAGTACATGGTAGGGGAGATGCTGGTCACCTTCAAAGGCGGCAGCATGGATGATGATCGAATTGCTCCGGCGCAGATATTCACTGGCTAGGCGCGTTTTGCCGATGCCTGCAGCCCCACTCATCACGATGACATGCCCGTCCCAGCCAACGCCGTGGCAGGTAATCAGCTCGGCTTGCCGCCCAATGAAGGGCTCTTGCGCAGATGAATTGCCGCGCTTTATCGGGGGCGTCGGCGTCGCATCAACCGTATACGTGTCGGTCACAATGGCATGGTAGATGGCCGTGGTTGCGGGGAGTGGGGGTACACCCAACTGGTCGTCTAACTCGCGATGGAGTTGCTCGTAGAGTGCAATGGCACCTGCACGATCTGAGTTCCGATAGGCGAGCTCCATCGCAAGCTGCACAATGTCTTCGCGTAGTGGCTCGTAGCTGTGGGCCACACGCACAATCTGCTGTGCATGTGGGAGTTGATTTTGATGTACGTAAAATTTGGCATGCTGAAAAAAGAGATCAGCCAAGCGGCGTTGCCAACGACTACGTTCGGCATACACCCAATGTGCGATGGCGTCCATATCGCCGGTGTCAATGTCCGCCAAGAAATCTCCGGGGGGATGATGTATCAGCTCATCGAGTGTGGCGGCGCCAGCGTGGAGGGTGGCCATCATGCGTACGTCCACCCACACCCGTGCATCGAGTTGGACGTGTTGGTGGTCACTTTTGAGCACATCACCGCATGCAAGTTTGATTTGGTGGAGTGCAGTTCTGAGGAGTTGGCGTGCCGTATCGGTGGGGGAATCTGGCCAAAACAGCGTCAAGAGTCGATCGCGACTGACGGCTTCGTGGTGTGCGGCCACATAGAAGAGTAGCAGGCGCGGGCGGCGGCGCAGTTGCACGGATATACTATCGGCACGAACGAGTCGTGGTGTTCCCAACACAGAAATCGAAAGCGTGGCGTGCATGTGCGTACGACTCTCCATGAGCGAGCGCAGCGCACTCGAGTCGAAGGATCCGAATTAAAGTTCGTAATTTTGGCGTTGTGCGATTTCTTCTTTGTGTTTACGCCTGAGCACGTCGCGTTCTGCCGGACGCAGTGTGCGTTGGTAGCTGTCGAGCACTTTCTCGACTTCGGCGTCAATGTCGTCTTCGATGCGCAGATCGGCCGTAATGAAATCAACGATGGCCTTGATGCGCATACTACGCGCGATCTGCGGATGGACTCCAGCAGCATCTTTGTAATAGAGCAACTCGCGTGATTCGAGTTCATCGTGGAGTCGCTCGGCGATGCGATAAATCTTTTCTTCGGTGAGCCGCATACCTGTCCTCCTAATTTTCGTGGTACTTTTATTATAGTACAAAGTGTTGCTGTTGTGTGTACGTGACAAAGGATTGCCATATGGACAAGATTCCTTCATCTGAAATTACTCCGGAAGCGTTGTTTTGGCAACGTCGCCGATTTATCACGCGTAGCATGTTGGGGGGGAGCCTCCTCTTGAATGCCTGTGCCACTAGCGCTGGTATGCCCGCAGAAACACCCGATGCGCCCACGTCTGCTCCCGCGCCGACATCGGCAAATGCGGCACAACCTGTGGCGACGCTACAGCCGGCAACTCCAACGGTGGCAATACCCACCGACGAAATCGGTGATCCGCTGACTCCCGAGGACGTGGTCACCGGCTACAACAATTTTTATGAATTCACCACCGACAAAGAAGCCGTAGCCGCAGCTGCTACGCAACTGATTACCCGGCCATGGCAAGTAGTAGTGGATGGCATGGTTGCCAAGCCACAAACCTTTGCCATCGAGGATATACTCGCCATCCAATCCGAAGAGCGCATCTACCGCCTGCGTTGTGTGGAGGGGTGGTCAATGGTGATTCCGTGGTACGGCTTCCCGCTCAATCGCTTGCTGGCCAGCGTCGAACCGTTGACCACTGCCAAATACGTACGCTTCGAAACGCTCCAAGACCCGGCACAGATGCCCGGCCAAAACGAGCCGTGGTACCAGTGGCCGTATGTGGAAGGGTTGCGCATTGATGAAGCCATGCACGACCTGACGCTGATGGTAACAGGTGTCTACGGCAAGCCGTTGCCCAATCAAAACGGTGCACCGTTGCGCCTAGCGGTGCCGTGGAAGTACGGCTTTAAGAGCATCAAATCAATTGTGCGTATCACGTTGACGGATGAACAGCCGGTCTCGTTGTGGATGGCTGCTGCCCCCGAAGAATACGGCTTCTATGCCAACGTGAACCCACGTGTGGATCATCCACGCTGGTCACAGGCCGATGAACGTCGCCTCGGGGAAAATGGCCGGCGGCGTACCTTGATGTTCAACGGCTACGCCAAAGAAGTTGCGTCACTCTACACGAGTATGGATCTGCGGAAATTTTACTAGGGTGAGGTACCTCGTGCAACGTTCCCTGCGCATAGTGGCGCATCTCATCGGGATGACTCCTGCGCTCATTAGTCTGTTTATCTGGTGGCGTAATGGGACGCCCATTGATCCTGTTGCTACCTACACCGCACAAAGTGGCGATGCGTCGCTCAAATTGTTGTTGGCGTCACTTGCCATAACACCACTCATGCGCATCACCGGTGTGTCACGCCTCGGCGTGATGCGCCGGCCACTGGGGCTCTACGCATTTGCCTACGTGATGATGCACGTGTTGGTCTATGTGTGGCTCGATTATGCCTGGGATTGGTCGCTCATGGCTGAGAATCTCTTGCGGAAACGGTATTTGGTGGCTGGTGTAGTTGCCGCTACCGTGTTGGTGCCATTGGCGCTGACGTCAATGCAGTGGTGGCAACGCCTGCTGGGGGTGTGGTGGAAGCGTCTACACCGTATTGCGTATGTGGCCGCATCGGCGGCGCTCGTGCACTATTTCTGGTTGGTCAAAAGTGATACACGCGTTCCCTTGATTTATATTGCAATTTTTGTAGTCCTGATGCTTATCCGCGCCTGGTATCGGTATGCCGCTCTGCGCGCGTCACGCGGCGTGTCCGCACCATCGGTGTCGCTGGGAGAACAATGATGCCCACCCCTGCTGCTGTTGTATTCGATTTGGACGGGACCATTTATTTGGGCGACGAGTTGTTTCCCTGGTCGCAGGGCGCCATCGCGCGCCTGCGTGCCGCCCACATCCCCGTCTTTTTTTTGTCAAATAATCCGACCAAAACGCCCAGCGAGTATGTACAGAAACTGACCAAAATGGGCATCGCAGTCAACGAATCGCAGGTGCTCACTTCGGGGTTGATTATGGCAGAATGGTTGGCAGCTCAGACGCCCATCCCGCGTGTCTACCCGATTGCAGAGCCCGCCTTGTTGGCGTTGCTGACGCAGTATGGCGTGCCCCTGAGCGACAAACCGGGGAGCATTGACTATGTGATTGCGTCATTTGATCGCACCTTTGTCTATGCCAAACTGCAAATCGCCTTTGATGCCATTCGTGCTGGTGCTACCCTGATTGCCACCAATCCTGACAAGTACTGCCCGGTACCCGGTGGTGGCCAACCCGATGCCGCAGCGTTGATTGCCGCTATCTGTGCCTGTGCCGATACCACATTGGCATTCACCGCAGGCAAGCCGTCGCAGCTGGCAGCAGACGCGGTGGCCCGCCGAGCTGGGGTGCCTGTGGCGCAGTGTATCATGGTCGGCGATCGCCTAGAAACCGATATTTCCATGGGGGACACGGGTATGCACACTGCGGTGGTCATGAGCGGTGCCACTACACCCACAGTGCTGGCCGCTTGGCAAGGCCACCAACCCGACATGGTGTGTGCGGACGTGGGTGAAGTGGTGACACAACTACTGGCACGACGCTAATACATCATTCCGCAGACGCATATGTATAGTCACCGCAGATGCGCAAAGTGTGCGACACTCGCACACGTGTGCGTTACAATATACGGTGCAATCTGTAAACGAACGTAAATATGCTATTTGCTATGCTATAGCACGGATAATGATAATGAAGCACGTACTGGTGTATGGGTTGGTTGTACTCGGGATTGTTTCCCTTATTTTGCATAGTATGGCAACACAGAGAAATACCACCATTCCAGGACTCGTTTTTCCGAGTGCGACGCCGACAAATACGCCCACAGCAACGGTGACCAACACCCCGACCATGACCAATACGCCAACCAAAACCCGTACACCTACTGTGACGCTCACGCCGACCCCTGACCCAGCGATGGTCTCGTGCGCAGCAGCCTTGACGACATTTATGATTTTACATAATGAAACAGATGAGCAATTGTTAAACGCATTGGATATGACGTCTGTAACGACAATGGCACAATTGCGTGCGAACGCCTCCACGATAACGACGTGGTCAGAAGGGTATATTGATGCATACACGTCTGAAATGCGACAGTGTCTACCCGTGACATACGATCTGTATCAACAGGATATCAATGCCGTTCGATCCGTGCTTGTCATGCTTTTTGCGACAATGATATCGGATTATCCAATGCTCCAAGATCAAATGGTGAATTATGCACAAATAACGACGAAACGCATGGCGTTGATGCGTGCGGTCAATACCGAAATTCAAACACTGCGTACGCGTTATCCTTCAGTGGATTGGCCACGTCCGTAATTGACATAAAAATTGTCTGTAGCGCCTGTGGCATACCTGTCGTATGTTAATATAGATAAAATTCCTGATATTTCTGAGGCACACAATGGATGAGCGCGAGCGTTACAAACAACTCGTCGGCGCGTATGCCGCTGATATGGTGCAATCCAATACGGTTATCGGACTCGGCACCGGTTCAACGGCGACCCACTTTGTGGCGGCGTTGGCGGCACGTCTACGGGCAGGTGCCATCCACAATGTGTTGGGTGTGCCTACTTCGGAAAAGACGGCAGCCCAAGCCCGTGCCGAAGGCATCCCACTCACTGATTTGCATACGCATCCCGCATTGGCAGTAGCCTTTGATGGTGCCGATGAAATTGATCCACGCCTTGGGCTCATCAAAGGCTTGGGGGGGGCGTTGCTTCGCGAGAAAATTGTGGCAAGTGCGGCTACTGAATTCTATATCTTTGGTGATAGTAGCAAAATGGTCAAAACGCTGGGTGTGGTGACGCCAGTCCCCGTAGAAATCGTTGATTTTGCGCGCTCGCTGTGTATCCGTCGCCTGCAGGAATTGGGTGCACGCCCTGTGTTGCGCATGCGTGATGGAACGCCACAAATCACTGACGAGGGTCATGTAATTTTAGATTGTTTCTTTGACGGAATTAGTGACCCCGTGGCTCTCAACACAGCCATGCATGCGATTCCTGGTGTGGTGGAAACTGGGCTCTTTCTAGGCATGGCCAAGGCTGCTATCATCGGTGGCGCTACGGGGATCCAGGTGGTGTCCCCACAATGACACAGCCGCCTGATATCGTGACCACACCACAAACCACGTTTGTGGTGGCAGATATGACCATGCTCGATGCACCCTATCGTGTGATTATTGAAAACGACGATGTCACACCGATGGATTTTGTAGTGTATGTGCTCACGGATATCTTTGCACTAGGATTCCAGCATGCCATGGAAGTCATGTTGATGGCGCATCAGCACGGTGAAGCGCTCGTGACTATTCTGCCCTACCAAGAAGCCAGTGACAAAGTGTACCAGGCGCACGAATTAGCGCAAATCAACCACTTTCCGTTGCGTTTTTATTTGGAGCCTGCTCAATCCGCATAGCGCACAGCCCGCCCTATTGCCGTGTGCTCTGTATGGGGGTGCGCGCACAAACGCCTGCGTGGGTGCGATTTTTTTGCCAAAACGTACCTGTACACCGGTGAATCACTGCATTGCCGTGGTGGGTCGTCATATGGCGAGTTGTTGCAGGATGCGTTGCATGGCGCGGCTGGCTTGGCCACGATGGCTGATGGCATTCTTTTCGGCGGCACTCAGCTGTGCTATGGTGCATTGGCGTTCGGGTAGCCAAAAAATGGGATCATAGCCGAAGCCACCCTCTCCTGCTTCGTGGTCGGCGATGTGGCCTTCACAGATTCCCTGTGTCTGGAACGCACGTCCGTCGCGGAGGACGAGTGCAATGACACACACGAAGCGTGCGCTCCGATTGACGGAGCCAAGGGCGTTGATGTTGGCGAGGAGTAGGCGCCGGCGCCCCGTATCATCGAGCTCCGGTGTACCATAGCGTGCCGAATAGACGCCAGGTGCGCCACCGAGGGCATCCACGACAATCCCCGAATCATCGGCGAGGGTCGGCAGGCCACTGTGGGCTGCATAGTAGTGCGCTTTCTGTAGCGCGTTGGCCGCAAACGTGGTGCCCTCTTCGGGTGCATCTGCGTTGATGCCCACATCACGGAGCGAGACCAGTGTGAGTGTGGGCATGTTGAGTAGCTGGGCATATTCCGCTAATTTATGCGCATTTCCAGTGGCAACCAGCAAGCGTGTATGCACGGGAGTTCCTTTACGTGTCAGTGTGGCGGTGCGTGTGCTCTGATTGTAGCGCATCCTGCAACACAGTACTTACGCCGATAGCGGCCGTGTGTTGGCGGTTTGGTGGTGCATTGATACGCACTAGTTGTTCGATATGTGGCACACGTGGATGCAATAGTGCCGGTGACATGCTGTTTCGGTGTACAATGGCGTTAGCAACGCATACGAGAGGATGTTATGCACGCAGCGCCATCGGTTATGCAGACAATTCGTGGTGTCGTACGCACGATGCGACCCAAACAGTGGATCAAGAATGCCTTTATATTTGGGGCACTTGTCTTTTCCGAAGAGCATTTGTGGCGTTCGCCGACGGCGATTTTGACGGTGATTTTGGCGTTTGCGATTTTTTGTGCGGCGGCCAGTGCTATCTATCTGATTAATGACATTGTTGATGTAGAAAAAGATCGTGCGCATCCGCGCAAACAATATCGTCCGATTGCCGCAGGCTTATTACCTATTCCCGTGGCCGCAGCAGTTTCTGTCGTGTTGTTGCTCACTGCAGTTGTGGGGGCGTGGTGGCTCGACGGGGACACGGATTTCATGGGTATCATCGTGGCCTACTTGGTGGTGCAGGGTGTGTTGTATTCGTATGTGCTAAAAAATATCGTCATCATTGATATTTTTACCATTGCCGCAGGATTTGTCTTTCGGGCCATTGCAGGTGCCATGGTGCTCGACATCGCCATTACGCCGTGGTTGCTTTTGTGCATGGGGTTGCTCGCCTTGTTTCTGGGGCTAGGCAAACGGCGTGGCGAGTTGGTGTTGCTCGACCAGGGGGCCGCATCGCATCGTAAAATCTTGCAGGAATACTCGATTGAAATGATTGACCAGATGTTATCAATTGTGACATCGGCGACGATTATCGCCTACACGTTGTTTACGTTTACCTCACGCACCATGCCTCTCGAGCCCTATCCGGTGATGATGATTACGGTGCCTATTGTGATTTATGCCATCATGCGCTACATCTATTTGGTTCATCATAATCACGAAGGCAGTAGTCCTGACGAGTTGGTGCTCAAAGATTTCCCCTTGGCGCTTTCGATTGTGTGTTGGGGGGTAATGGTAGTAACGTTGTTGATTATCTTTCGTCCGTAAGTGAGGTGACCATGACCACCTTTGTCAAATTTGGTGGCTCGGTGATTACCGACAAACGCATTCCCGAGTCTGCAGATCTCGATGCCATTAAACGACTTGCGCAGGCGGTAGCCGAAGCGCGCCAACTGCGCCCCTCTATGCGACTCGTCTTGAGTCACGGAAGTGGGTCGTTTGGCCATGTAGCTGCGGCCAAGTATGGGGTGCACAAAGGGCTCGTGCCCGAAGCTGATTGGTATGGCTTTGCGGCAACTGCGGGGGCCGCATTGCGCTTGAATCGGATCGTGGTAGATGCACTGCTCGCCGTGCATGTGCCAGCGTTGTCGTTGCAACCTTCGACGACTGTGGAAACGGCTCAGCGCCAAGTGGTGGGATGGAACACGAGCCACATTGAACGTGCGTTGGCGTATCGCATGGTCCCGGTGGTTCACGGCGATGTAAGCTTTGATATGCAACAGGGGTGTGCTATTGCGTCCACGGAGATGCTCTTGCAGTGGTTGTGTGGCGTGCCAAATCTTGCACCGAGCCGCATCATCCTCGTGGGGGAGTCTGCTGTGTATACCGCAGATCCCCACAAAGACGCCAATGCTCAACGCATCCCCGTCATCAGCCAAGGCAACATTCATCTGGTGATGGCCAGTGCGGGTGCGTCGTATGGCATTGATGTGACGGGGGGAATGGCCAGCAAAGTTGAGTTGATGTGGCGACTCGTACAACAATTGCCACAGCTCCAAGTATGGTTTGTCCGTCCTGATCCCAAGGTGTTGGTACCGTTGTTGGCCGGGGAAACAATCAACGAAGGTACAGTGATGCATCGGTAGGGGGAGCCATTGGAATTTGGTACAGACGCATGGTCATGCGTCTGTACCAAATTCCCCCCAAATCCCCCTTGACAAGCAGATTGTGTTTGTGTTAAGATACACCACGTTGCCAAAACAGAGCCCCTCCACCGAGGGATTCGGCAATACGAAGCGAAACG
>JBEANH010000025.1:0-30457 GCA_041165505.1 Chloroflexota bacterium
GAATGCGAATCGCACACCCTCGGCAACGGCTACTGCGTATCCGCTACCTGAAACCTATACTGCCACTCAGACGGCCATCCCATCGGTAACATTCCCTGCTAGTCGCACATCAACGCGCTCACGCACGAATACACCGACCATGACACGTTCACGGACCACAACCCCCACCCGGACCAAAACACCCACAAACACACTGACACGGAGCAAAACACGTACACCGACCAATACGTATACACCAAGTAATACGCCAACAAATACACCGACAAATACGTATACACCGAGTAATACACCGACCAATACGCTGACAAATACACCCACGTATACGCCGAGCAATACGGCTACATATACACCGAGTCATACGGCCACATTTACACCCACAGTAATAGATACACCTACACCGTAAACGCAATACGGTGTAGGTGGCACCTCATTGAAACAAAAGGTGATGCGATGCAGACACAATGGCACAACACAACAAAATATATCGTGGGAGTGGGTATTGTCATTTTTGGCATCTATGTGATTAATTTGAGTAGTTCCGTCATTCCGTTGCTAATCGTGGCAGGATTACTGGCGGTGATTGTACGCCCAGCAATTGACTGGATTCATCGTCGTCTCGGCATCCGCTACGGGTGGGCAGTCACCCTCGTGTATATGCTATTGGTTTTCATGGTGCCAATGTTGTTTGTGCTCTTGATTCCAGCGCTTATTAATGCGGTTAATTACATCATTGACCTCGATTATGAAGCCATCATTCAACGAAGCATTGCCTGGGGTAAAAACACACTACTTGCCCTCAAGGCACTACAAATGCCGTCACAAGCACTCGATGTATACATTGACCAAACCGTAGACATGCTCCTCAACGAGCTACAAAACGCCATTCCTACAACCACCCCTGCACCACCCACAATGTCGAGTATTGTGCAGTCACTCGGGGCAGCACTCACCACTACCTTTGGTGCTGCAGCGAATCTCATTGGGAATGTCTTTTCCACCGTATTGCTCATCATTTATATCGTATTAGCTGCCATGTACATGAATCTGAGTGGACGCACATATTTGGACAACTTGGTGGCCACAATTCCCACCGCCTACCGCCCAGAAATCACGCAACTGTTGAACCGCTTGGGGCGCACATGGAATTCGTTTTTTCGCGGTCAACTGATGCTCATGCTAATTATCGGCTTTATCACTTGGATCGGGTTGACCATCCTAGGGATTCCCGGAGCATTGAGTCTGGCGATTGTGGCGGGGCTACTCGAAATCATCCCTAACTTGGGGCCAATTGTTGCCACCATTCCCGCAGTCATCGTGGCGCTGTTACAGGGATCCACCTATCTGCCCTTTGAGCCCTGGGTCGTGGCCATCATCGTGTTGGTGTTTTATCTGTTTGTACAACAAATTGAAAACAGTTTTGTGGTACCACGTGTACTCGGCGATGCGGTCGGTTTGTCCGAGCTGGTAGTCATGACCGGCGTGCTCGTCGGTGCAACCGTGTGGGGGATTTTGGGGGCACTCCTGGCTACACCTGTCATCGCATCCGTATACGAGCTGTTGCGATACGCCTACGCCAAAATGAATGATGCCGATCCGTTTCCGCCAGAAACCGAACGCCCACCTCCAGCTCCACATGTTTTGGCCCGTTGGTTCCCTCGTTGGCGCACACAGCCGCCAACCATCAGCGAACCACCTCTCGAAGAATGAGTGGCTACGTGACATACCAATCGGCACGTGGTGCACTCGCTACCACAAGCGCCGCATTGAGCCCGTCACTGCTGTCAATGCGGTGTTCTCCATAGCCACTTCCATGGGGGTATCGAGATACCAACATTCGTCGAACAACGGTTTGGCTCCACCCCACCCATCATCATCGTGGAGCAGGTAAAGCCCCTCCACGATAATCAGTCGTGACTGTGGTGTCACTGTGATGGCATCCGGTACCGGGTCACCCACATCATGCGCAAAGTCGGGCCAGCTCGTCTGTTGTCCCGTGCGAATACGTTGCAGGGCATAAATGAAACCAGCAGCATCGAATGTCCAGGGTGCGCCACGACGCGCAAATGCCAAGTCTGGGTCAGGCATCTGGCGGAGTTGTGCTTTGCTGAGGTGGAATCCGTCCATACCCAATACTGTTGCCTGCACCGCAGGGAGCTGTGCGTTTACCGCATCCACCAATTGGCGTGCAATGGTACTTTTGCCGGCACCTGGAGGTCCTGCAATACCGATGATGCATCGGGCAGATACCCGTGTAACGCGTGCCATCAGATGTGCCAACGGATCGGCGAGTGTAGGTGGTGGTGTCGCTGCGTGCATCGCTTACTCTTTTGGGTTGCCGCGATTGGGCACAAAGCCAATACCGCGGGGGGCTTGAGTCCGTCCGTGTTGCAGTTGCGAAACGGCTGCTTCCACATCGGCTTTGGTGATTATGTGGAGTTCGGTATCACTAAACTGCCCATCGGCATGTTCACGCATGGCCAGATTGGTAAATGCGAGCTCCCACAACGAGCGCACATGCCGCGCATTGCCAAAACTTGTCTGCTGTACTGCATGGGTGAGATGCGTCAACACAAAGGCGTGTGCATCATCGGTCACTGTCAGACCGTAGCGCGCAACTATCGCACCAAAGATTGCGTGGAGCTCAACTGGGGTGTAGTTGGGGAAATCAATGATGGTAGTCATGCGGCTCCGTAGACCGGGATTGGCGTCAATCATCTGCTGCATTTCATCGCGGTAACCTGCCATGATAACCACAAGCTCGTCACGTAAATCTTCCATTTTTTGGACTAGCGTGGACAATGCTTCATGCGCAAAGTCACTCTCGTGGCGAGGCATCAGTGCATAGGCTTCATCAATGAACAAGACGCCACCACGAGCTTTTTCAACAACATCAACGACCTTGATGGCCGTTTGCCCGACATAGCCACCAATCAGGTCTGCACGGGTCGCTTCCACGAATGTGGTTGACGGGAGCACGTCAATGGCAGCGTACAATTCACCGACGAGCCGGGCGACCGTGGTTTTGCCGGTACCAGGTGCACCCGTAAAGACCAAGTGCTTACTAAACACCAAATCTTTGCCGCGCTCCTGCATGGTCACTTGTGCCTTTTGGCGAGCCACAATTTGTTTGACCAACTGTTTAACCAACTCGAGCCCCACCAACCCATCGAGGTCGGCATAAATTTCTGTCAAACTCCGCTTGGTGGTGGCATGCGTTGCCGTGGCAGCCGTCGTGGGTGCTGACGGCTCCACACGATTAGCTGGTGGCGTATCATCTGTGTGAGTACTCGTATCGCTCGCCCCAATCACCTGCTGCATCCACGTGAGCGCCGCTGTTTGGCTAGAAACGTGCGCCATGGCCGCATCAAAGGCGGCCGTATACCCTTGGGGCGGCTTGCGCGATGCACCAGCCACGGGGAGTGTGGCTTGCACTTGTTCCATGCGTAGCCCCTGTTGCTCCGCAACGTTGCGGTAGTGTACAAAGACGACATAGAGCAGGTGGGGGACATCAACCTGTGTATCACCACGTTGTTTGGCAAAGGTGAACGCGCGGTCACGGAAAATCTCCATGGTGGGTTCCTCGATTTCATCGTTCACGGGTCAACCGACCACCGAACTTGGGGAGGAGTTCGTCGTCGAGTTTGTTGGCACTGTCGAGTACCGCATTAATCACCGATATAATCTCTGCTTCGTCCACATTATCACCCAAAATCGTACATGAAAAGTAAAGATTGGTCAGATCATCCGCTTTACCCTTGTAGCAAATTGCCCGTCCAAACGAGTAGTACTGCCCTTCGGTGGCCACCCACTGGTAAACTTCTGGGCTACGTTTCACATCCCACAAGACGGGAGCCTCAACTTTGATGAGCACGTTATCATCACGGTCAGGGTTTTGTTGCCCCCATTCGCGGACCATCACCCAGCACAACGTACTGTCACGTTCAATATAGATGTCTCCATCGTTGTCCATTCTGATGGCATAGTGAATGGGCAATATGCGCAACAGTTTGTCTTTGACGTGTTGAGTGGTAGCCATAGAAATGTCCTTTCTTTTCAGGGTGTACGCGTCACCGATGCAGTCATTGTGGCATCACCTATCGAAATTTGCGCATATCAGTCACGAATTCCCATGCCACACGCAGCATCCACACTACACACGAGTTATTCCACGCGCACTGCTACGGCTTGCGCCTGCATGGCCAACTCGGCTGCTTTGAACGTATGCGCCTGGGGCATGGCATGCTCGGTCCTGTTGAGACAATCGAGAATCAGTTGGCCAAAGTAGGGGTATCCCACCTTGCCATCCACGTCGAAATGGCGCTCACCTTGCTGGTCTACCACATACACTTGATTACCGGCACCCCGGGTGACATCCGTGTACTTGCGCAACTCGATATAGCCGTCGGTGCCGAGAATCACGGTGCGTCCATCACCCCAGGTACGCAGACCATTGGGGGTAAACCAGTCAACACGAAAATACTGTGTGGCACCGTTGTTGCCCACCAGCGTTGCATCGCCGTAGTCTTGGAGTTCGGCATATTCGCGGTGCGCATAATTGGCCACTTTGCTATGCAACACCGTGCCATCGGTAGCCCCACTGTAGTACAAAAACTGCTCGACCTGATGGCTACCGATGTCGCACAAAATGCCACCATACTTGGCCAACTCAAAAAACCAGGCGGGGCGGCTGGGTGCATTCAGGCGATGTGGCCCAAGGCCCAACACCTGCAACACGCGCCCGATCGCGCCGGAGTGTACGAGTTGCCCCGCAAAAATCGCACTCTCGTTGTGTAGCCGCTCACTGTAGTAGACCGCATACTTGCGCCCGGTAGTAGCCACCGCTGCCCGTGCATCAGCCAGCTGATCCAGAGTCGTAAATGGGCATTTATCCGTGAAGTAGTCTTTGCCGTGTTGCATAACCCGCACACCGAGTGGACCACGGTCACACGGCACGGCCGCCCCTGCCACCAGTTGGATGGTCGCATCTTGCAGGATTTCTTGTTCGCTGCGGGCAATCCGTGCCTGCGGGAATTTTTGGACAAATTCGGCGACTTTGGCAGCGTCAGGGTCATAGACCGCCACCAAATCGGCACCTGCCTCCGTCAGACCGTTGCACTGCCCGTAGATATGGCCGTGGTCGAGGCCGATGGCGGCGAAGCGGAACTCGCCGGATTTGACCACGGGTTGTGGCTTGCCTTGCGGCGCGTAATTCATTCCATCTGACATGCGCATTCCCTCATCTAGAGCTGGGCGGCCATGGCGCGCAGGTTGGTCAAACTGGTGTTGAGACAGTCGAGCGGATTGCGTGGGCAGGTGTCTTGTTCGACGGCGTACCACTCGATGCCGTTGGCTTCACCCCAACGCAGAATGGGCACAAAGTCAATCAGCCCCTCGCCGACCTCGGCAAAGGCCTCGCTGCCGTCTTTGGCCATGTCTTTGAGGTGAATGATGGGCATGCGTTGGCTGTAGGGTGCGAGGAAACGCAACGGATCGGCGCCACCTTTTTTGACCCAGTATGTGTCAATTTCGGCCAAAATCGCGTTGTCGGCACTTGGGCGCAACAACCACTCTAAGGCGGAGACACCGTCAATGGTGGTGGCAAACTCGAAGTCGTGGTTGTGGTAGCTGAGGCGGAATCCAGCCGCGTTCAGCGGTTTGGCGAGGGCATTCATGTGGCTCTTGAACATCTGGTAGCCCAGCACGTTCTGGTATTCACGGGGCAGATAGGGCACGATGATGTCACGCGTACCGTAGAGCAGGGCTTGTGACACGGCACCCGCCATGTCGTTGGTCAGTTCGTCGAGTGAGACGTGCAAACCAGCCGTCTTGAAGCCATTTTCCCGCAAAAAGCCAGCAATCTGCACCGGTGTGTAGCCCCGTGATCCCGACACCTGCACGGCGGGCCAGCCCTGTTCTTTGAGGGCCTTGAGCACGCCATTGTAGTCTTTCTCGAGCAAATCACGGCAGGTGTAGAGCTGAGCAGCAACTTTGTGAATCATTCGTGGCTCCGTTCACGCGGGGCACGGCGCTGATTGAGCTGTGCCAAAAAGAGATTTTCATCAAACGGGATATCAACCCAGCCATCGAGCCATGTGGAGAGATACATGGCATTGACTAGCGTTAGACCGAGAATACCATCGGTACCAGGAGCGATGAGCGGTGTCCCGAGCCGTATGGCGTCGGTGAAGTTTTGCGTGATGCCAGGGTGTTGCGCACCAGCCCCGCCACTCACCGGCACCTCGCACTTCCAGACTTCGGGAGCACCGAACGGATGCGTGTTGCTGGCGTTGAATTCGGGTTCGGGGCGGCGCAAGCGCCAAAACGTGATTTTGTTGTCTTCGACGACGAGTTTGCCCCGGTCACCGCTGATTTCGTAGCGATTGGTACCTGGCGCATCACCTGTTGTAGTAATAAACACGCCCGTGGCACCATTGGCACATTCCATGTAGGCCGTCACATCGTCTTCGACTTCGATTTGGTGGTGTTTGCCAAAATGACAAAAGGCGCGCACGCGTGTGGGCATCATCCCCAGCGTCCACAGCATCAGGTCAATGTTGTGGGGGGCCTGGTTCATCAGCACGCCGCCCCCTTCTTGGGACCAGGTGGCGCGCCAGCTCCCCGATGCATAGTAGGCTTGGCTACGGTACCAGTCGGTGATAATCCAGTTGAAGCGCTTGATGACCCCCACCTCGCCGGTAGTCACCAAGTCACGCACCTTCTGGAAGACGGGATTGGTGCGTTGGTTGTACATCATGCCAAAGACTTTGCCGCTGGCCACAGCGACTTCATTCATTTGGCGCACTTGTTGCGTATAGACGCCGGCTGGTTTTTCGACGAGCACATGAAGCTGATGATGAAAGGCCTGCACGGCCAAATCGGGGTGAAAGTAATGGGGGGTGGCTACAATCACCGCATCAATGCACCCAGACTGGAGCATGGCCGTATAGGACTCGAAAAATCGCACCCCATCGGGAAGCTCCTGGCTCGCCCAGAGTTGTGCTTGTGGGCTCGTATCACTGACGGCGGCTAGCACCGCACCTTTGATGCTCCCAGCAATCAGGTATTGGGCATGACCACGCCCCATGCCCCCCATACCCACAATCCCAAAGCGCACATCACTCATGGTTGCTCCTTTCACATGCGTATATCGCACACGCTGATTTGTGTCATGGGCTTGGACAAATGGCCGGTGGAATTGTCATCCAGCGGGCTGCCAATTGATTCAATACACCCCTATCACGGGCACGTTGTAACGACCGGTTGATTGCATCGTTGAGATATAGTGCATCATACGGCAAAACCACCACATACGGTGCAAACGTCAACGCCATACCCACCTGCAGGGTAGGGTCGTGGTGGCGCATGGCCAGCGCATAACTCTGTTCAACAATGACTGCATCTATCTGTGCGCATTCTAACGCCGTCCACAATTCTGTCAACGTGTCAAAGTGTACGATTTCCACAGTCTGCCCTTGGCGACGTTGTTGGCGCAGTACGGTATCGGCATCACTCCCAAAGACCACCCCCACTGGTATCTGTGCCAGCGCCGCATCATCGCCGATCGCTGTCCGCGCAAGCACGACGAGTCCATCGTCGAAATACACCTGCGAAAAACGCGCCCGCCATCCTTGTTCGGGAGCATATGGCATCGCCGATGCCATTACGTCAATGTGTCCGTGTTGGAGTTCATCGTAGGCCGCATCGAGGCTCGTCGGCACAAAGACCACGGATACACCGATATCCTGCGCAACGTGGCGCATCAGGTCAATGTCGTAGCCGGCTGGGGTACCATTGATCATAGTCGTGAATGGGCGAATCCCAGCATCGTATCCCACTCGTAGCTGCGCATTACGCGTAATCCGAGCCATGACCGGGTCCACCACACTACTGCCCGCATGACTCAGCTCACTCACCAGCACAAGCACCAAATAACCTGCTATAATTGTCAGTGCCACGCTATGCCGTACTCTCACCGTTCACTCATTCTCTCTACTTGCCAATGACGTACCATATTCTATATACTCAAGCATAAGGCAAATACCGCTTTTTGGTAATTGGGCTATCCCTCTCTTTCCCGCAGCACTTTTTTTGACATTGGAGCAGTGTATGGCAATCGAACCGTATCGCCCACAAAATGGTCCAAATGACCGCGAAAAGGCGCTCGACCAGCGCTTAGAACGGCTGTTTGACCGCTGGCCCTATAAGCTCATGCGTGCCGTGCGCTGGACCGCCATCGGCATCTTTGTCATCTGGTTGCTTGGCAATGTGCTCCCGGCAACCTGGACATTCCTGACCACCCAAGAACTCGGACCGCTATTGTTGCAACTCTTGTCAACGATGGCCTACTTGTTCATCTTTATCGGCTTCCAGTTTGCCTTGATGTACTTCTTCATGGCACGCACACGCATCTACTGGGTCCGCCCTGGGGAGACAGGAATCAGCTTTGCCGATTATCGCGGGAATCCCGAAGTGCTCGAAGCCGCACGCCGCATTGTGACACTGCTCAAAGGTGCCAAACAGTTCAAGCAGATGGGTGGCGAAATCACCCGTGGTGTGTTGCTGATTGGGCCTCCAGGTACAGGTAAAAGTTATCTCGCCCAAGCGATTTCTACCGAAGCCGGGGTGCCATTTGGCTACCTCAGTGCGCCATCATTGACCTCTGTGTGGATGGGTATGGGCAACATCAAGGTGATGATGCTCTTCCGCAAGGCGCGCAAACTCGCCAAGGAATATGGTGCCTGTATTTTGTTCATTGACGAAATTGACGCCATCGGTATGGCGCGTAGCACGTCGCTCATGGGTGGTAACGCTACTGGCATGAGTGGCAGCGCCGAAGGTGGCCAAAAAGCCAACATGGTGATGGGCATGGGTGGTGCTGGGAGTGGCCTGCTCAACGAGCTGTTGCTCCAAATGGATCCCCCGCCCGAGGATCCCAGCTGGTGGGGCAAGATTTTGCGCTCACTCGGCTTGCGCCGCAAAAAACCCGAAATGCCTCCTGTGTTGACCATGGGAGCAACCAATTTGGCCGAGACACTGGATGCCGCCTTGTTGCGTCCTGGGCGTTTTGACCGCAAGATTGTCGTCGAGTACCCTGATGCCGATGGGCGCCGCGACATCATCGAATACTACCTCGGCAAAGTCAAGCACGAGCCGATGCCCATGGACCGCATGGTCTCCGATACCATCAACTACACGCCAGTGGCGATTCGCTTCATCATCAACGAAGCCGTCATCCACGCCCACTTCGACAACCGCCAAGCCATCAACTACTGGGACTTTAGCCGAGCACGCGAAATGCACGAATACGGCTTACGTCAACCGATCCGTGGCATGTCGTTCGAAGAACGCCGCCGTATCGCCTACCACGAAGCAGGGCACGCCTACGCTGCCGTCAAGTTGTTGCGCAAGCAGCGCTTGACCAAGGTGACCATCATCCGCCACGGCAACGCACTGGGCTTTGCAGCCTGGAAGCCCGAAGAAGAAATCTACACGCAATCCAAGGAAGAATTGCTTGGTCGCCTGCAGATTGCGCTGGCTAGCCGTGGCGCCGAAGAACTCTTCCTCGGCATTCAGATGAGTGGTGTAACAGGTGACTTGGCGTCTGCCACCGGTATCGCAGCCTACATGGTTGGTGCCTACGGCATGGACAACAGCTTCTACTCGTACTTGGCATTTGGCCAGGAAGCCATGCGTGGCGGCGACATGAAAAAGCAGGTCGAAGCCATCCTCGCCGAAGAATACCGCAAGGTGAAACACCTGCTCGAGCAGAATCGCCATGCCGTCATCGCTATCGCCGAAGCACTCATTCTGCGCAACGAATTGACCGACATTGATGTGAACGACATCTTGTTGCGCGTTGAAGCCGCACATCCGTTTACCAATGCGCCGCTTCCCGTCGCCACCACCGCACTACCCGTGGATACCCCCAGCGAGACGGTTGTGGACAGTAGCACCGCAATGCCCAATGCGGCAAGTGCCCCGAGTGCATCATTTGCCCGCGAACCCGAAGTCTAAACAACGGGATGTCAATCTGTGGTGCGGGGGAGGGTGGTACCACCCTCCCCCGCATGCGTGTATAATAGATACCCATGAAGATACTCATCACAGGAATCAACGGCTTTGTGGGTGGTCATCTCGCAGAACACCTCAGCCACAACAACACCTATCAGCTCTGGGGCATTGCCCGCACCGGTCAGCTCGCACTCCCTGCCCTTGCAGGGCGCGTCACCGCTGTTGGTCTCGATCTCCGTGACACCGCCACCCTGAAAACGGTCATGCACGATATCGCACCCGATGCCATCATTCATCTGGCAGCACAGGCAAGTGTGGCACGTTCGTTTGGTGATGCGGTAGGCACCATGCACGACAACGTGTTGCCTAGTGTGGCACTGATGCAGTATGCCGTTGAGCTCAAACTCGATCCGCTCATCATCGTGGCGGGAAGCAACGAAATCTACGGCAATGTGGACGTTGGGCGCATGCCCATCAGCGAAGATGAACCTCTCCGCCCTGTCACCCCCTACGGTGTGAGCAAAGCAGCCGTAGATATGGCCGCACATCAATGGTATGTGTCACACAAGCTTCGTACGATTCGTTTACGTCTGTTTAGTCATATTGGGCCACGTCAAAGTGATGCGTATGCACTCTCCGCCTTTGCTGCACAAATTGCCCGTATCGAAGCCGGCCTCCAAGAACCCGTGCTCAAAGTAGGTAATTTGTCGGCACGCCGTGATATCAGCGATGTGCGCGATGTGGCGGCGGCGTATGCAGCGCTCCTTACCCACGGCGAAGCGGGTGTCGCCTACAACGTGGGATCGGGTCGGTCACATGCCATCGGGGATTTGCTCAATCAGCTCGTTGCCATGAGTCATGTGCCGATTACGGTGACGGTGGATCCCGCCCGGCTTCGCCCCGTGGATGTGCCCGACGTGGTATGCGACAACCGTCGTCTGTGCACCACAACCGGTTGGCAACCACACATTTCCCTCGCAACCACACTCCAAGATATGCTCAACTATTGGCGTCACGCCATCAAGGAGACACAGGCATGAAAGCCGTCATCCTCGTGGGGGGGCTAGGGACACGCCTCCGTCCTCTGACCTGTAACACCCCCAAACCGATGCTCCCCGTGGTCGGCACACCCTTCATTGAGTGGATGCTCACCAACCTGCGCAATCAAGGGATTAGCGAAGCGATTTTGGCCGTTCAATACCTGGCCGATCGTTTCCGTACCACACTCGGCGATGGTTCGCGCCTCGGCATGAAAGTGCACATCATCGAAGAACCCGAACCACGTGGGACGTGTGGTGCCGTCAAAAATGTGGCACACATGCTCGATGACACCACCTTCATCTTCAATGGCGATGTGATGACGGATCTCGACCTGCAGGCCATGTTGCGCCATCATCGCCAGCATCAGAGCGAATTAACCATCGCACTCACACCCGTCGAAGATCCGACAGCCTTTGGGCTGGTGGAAACGACTGCTGAAGGGCGGATTACACGCTTCCTCGAGAAACCTAAACCCGAGGAAGTCACCACCAACATGATTAATGCGGGCACGTACATCCTCGAGCCACATCTGCTCAACTACGCACCCGTCAATCAGCACTACATGTTTGAACGAGGACTCTTTCCCACGGCCCTCCAAAACCACCACCGCATGTACGGCTTTGCGAGTACCGCCTACTGGACGGATATCGGCAAACCACAAACGTACCTCGAAGTCCATCACGACATCCTCAACGGCAATATGCGCTTTGCGCTACCAGGCCGCCAAGTACGTGCCGATTTGTGGGTGGGCCACAATACCGACATCCCCGCTGACACGCACATCCATGGCACGGTGGTCATCGGCGACAACGTGCAAATTGGGGCAGGTGTGACCATTGTGGGTCCAACCGTCATCGGCAACAATGTGCGAATTGGTGCGGGGAGCTCCATCAGTGCAAGTGTATTATGGCACCACAATACGGTGGGGAACACGTGTCACATTGATCGTGCGGTTATCGGCAACAACAACACGATTGCCGATGAATGCAAAATCATGCACGGCGTCATCATCAGTGATGATTGCACGATTGGCCGCCAAAATCACTTCGACCATAGTATGCGCATATGGCCGATGACGCAGCTCGGAGATCAGGCAATTTCGTTTTGATGTAAAAAAACGCAGCCGGCGCGGGAATACCGCACCGGCTGCGTTGTGTTGTTCAATTACCCGCGAAAGGGTGGTGGTTGTGGCGGATTATTGTAGCTGTAATCGTCATCGTCACCATCGTTGTACCCTTCGTCGTCATCGTAATCCGCTGGATTATTGGGCGTAGGATTGCCAAACCCACCTACAGGGGGTTGCTGCCCGTATGACGGCTGTTGCTGCCCGTATGACGGCTGTTGCTGCCCGTACTGCGGCTGTTGCTGCCCGTATGACGGCTGTTGTTGCCCGTATGACGGCTGTTGTTGCCCGTATGACGGCTGTTGTTGCCCGTATGACGGCTGTTGTTGCCCGTACTGCGGCTGTTGCTGGCCGTACTGCGGCTGTTGTTGCCCGTACTGCGGCTGTTGTTGCCCGTACTGCGGCTGTTGCTGCCCGTACTGCGGCTGTTGCTGCCCGTACTGCGGCTGTTGCTGCCCGTACTGCGGCTGTTGCTGCCCGTATGCCGATGAACCGTCGTCATACCCGCTACTCGGTTGTCCATACTGTGGGGTATTCCCAAAGCCGCTACTCGGCTGGTCATACTGCGACGTGCCACCAAAGCCGCTACTCGGTTGTCCATACTGTGGGGTATGTGGGGTATTCCCAAAGCCGCTACTCGGCTGGTCATACTGCGACGTGCCACCGAAGCCGCTACTCGACTGGTCGTACTGCGACGATGTATCGGTGTAGCTACTGCCCTGACCATACGCGATACCCGCAGTTATGCCCGTAGACTGGCCAAACATGCTACTCTGCGCACTCCCACTATCCGTCTGACCGCCCGTATATCCCTGGTATGGTGACGACGATGCCGCAATGGCACTCGTATTGATGCCATACGGTGGTGTCGCACCACTCACCGTCACTCCATACGAGCCTGTACCCGCCGTGCCCTGTGGTTGAATGCCATACCCATCAAAACTAGCCTGATCCGACGCCGTATCAGCACTGGGTTCTTCCACGGGACGACGTTCAAACAATTTCTGCTTAAGTCCCGCCCAGAATCCCAATTTTGGCGCTGGTGTTTCTTCCTCCGCGAATTCCCCGTCTGTGGGCGACGCATACCCGGTTTGTGTAGCTGCATACGTCCCTGCCACAACCCCCGTTTGTGCCGCTGTTGATGTATAACTGCCAAAGTTGGATGCGGATGGTTGTGCATACGATGAACTGCCAAAATTCGATGCGGATGGTTGTGCATACGATGAACTGCTATAGCCGGTATCTATGGGGTTGGAAATCGGGGCGGTGACGCTACTATTGGGGCCTGATGCCACTGGGGTACCACGCAGACTCGAAATCGCATTACGAATCTTGATGATTGATGCCCAGCCAATCAAAAACAGCACGATGGCCACCATGGACCACGGAAGCAATGTCAACATGAAGCGGTTGATGACCCAATCAACGACCGCTAAACCCGCCGAATAATCACGGAAGTAGCTGATTGAAGTGCCAACAATCAAAAATGCATTAAAAAACCCCAGCAACCCGGCGATGATATTATCTTTGCGCGTCTTGGGATCAGGGGTAACAGGGAGCAGATTTTCACAGTAATAGCTCAACAACGCAGAGAGCGTGGTCAAGAGCAGAATGCGAATAATCAAGGTGAGCGCCGTAGCATCTTCCATGCCACCTGTGGCCACCTGAATGTACCCGCTGAGAATATCACTGATGACATCGGTCACAGCGATGGCGATGAGAATACCGAAAAACGACCACACGCCATAAAAGCGATGGCGAAACGTACCAAGCGCAACACCAACCGCCATGGCAATAAGCGCTAACGCACTCACAATATATGGCATGTGTGCATTCCTTTCTCACTGACTGAATATCGATGACCACGACCATTTAGGCGTATTGTAACATAGACCACCAAAATGCTTTACTCTGACTGATGTGTCATCGCCATGTTTGTGTGGTATAATCTTGCGCGTAAACGTGAACGGGACGAGATGTGCCATTGTGGGTACGTCTTGTGTGGGCGATGATGCCGCGCCGACGCGCAGTGCAATGTTCATAACAAAGAGGAGTAATCCGCAATGACACGTGTAGCAATCAACGGTTTCGGGCGCATCGGGCGCCAGAGCTTCAACGCTTTGCTCGACTGGTATGGCGACGAACTCGAAATCGTGGCAGTCAATGATCTTTCCAACGTGGCCACGTTGGCACACCTGCTCAAGTACGACACCAACTATGGTCCATTCAATGGTGACGTCAAGGCTAACGGGCAAATCCTCGAAATCACCTACTACGATTCCGAAGGCAACGAGCGCGAAATGAAGCTCGAAGTGTTGGCCGAGCGTGATCCCGCCGCATTGCCGTGGGGCAAGCTGGGCGTTGATATCGTCATCGAATCAACGGGTCGCTTCACCGAAGCCGACAAAGCCAAAGCCCACCTGCAAGCCGGTGCCAAGAAGGTCATCATCAGCGCACCAGCCAAGGGCGAGGATTTGACCATCTGTATGGGCGTCAACGAAGACAAGTACGATCACGACAAGCACCACATCATCTCCAATGCGTCGTGCACGACCAACTGTTTGGCACCTGTTGCCAAGGTGCTCAACGACAAGTTCGGCATCAAGCGCGGCATGATGACTACCATCCATGCCTACACGATGGACCAGAATCTGCAAGACAACGTGCACGCCGACCTGCGCCGTGCCCGTGCTGCCGCCATGAACATGGTGCCCACCACCACCGGTGCCGCTCAGGCCGTGGCCTTGGTCATCCCCGAGCTCAAGGGCAAGTTCACCGGCTTCGCCGTGCGCGTCCCCACTTCAACTGTATCAATGGTAGACTTCGTGGTTGAGCTCAACAAGGGCACCACCGTCGAAGAAATCAACAACGCCTTCATCGCCGCCGCACAGAGCGAAGCCCTCGAGGGTATCTTGTGCGTCACCGACGAACAGCTCGTGTCGAGTGACTTCAAGGCCGACCCCGCCTCTAGCACCGTTGACCTGCCGTTGACGATTGGTCTCGGCGATAACTTGTTCAAGGTAATTTCGTGGTACGACAACGAGTACGGCTATTCACACCGTGTGGCCGACCTCACCGCCTTTATTGCTGACCACTTCAACGACTAGATGCTAATGACACGAACGCCGCCCATGCCGTTGGCACGGGCGGCGTTTTTGCAACGTGTTATGCACGCTCCCACATGGCCGCGATCCCTTGCCCCCCACCAATACACAGCGACGTCACCGCATAGTGTTGCGTCGTACGCTGTAATTCGTGGATGGCTTTGACGGCAATAATCGCCCCCGTAGCCCCCAGTGGGTGCCCCAGCGAGATGCCACTCCCCTGCGGATTAACACGCGCCGGGTCGAGACCGAGTGTCTGCGTCACGGCCACTGCTTGGGCGGCAAAGGCCTCGTTGATTTCATAAATTGCCACATCGTCACGTCCAACACCCGTGCGTTGCCACACCTTTTGGATGGCAGGAATCGGACCAATCCCCATGTAATCGGGATCAACACCCGCATGGCTATAGCCGACGAGGCGCGCCAATACCGGCCAACCCGCTGCCTGGGCCACCTGCGCCTCGGCCACAATCAGCATGGCGGCGCCATCGTTGAGGCTCGACGAATTGCCTGCTGTCACGCTCCCGTCCGCATCAAATGCTGGGCGCAATTTGGCCAGCGCCGCCAGTGTCGCATCGGCACGGATGCCTTCGTCGCTGACAAACGCCTGCGTGCCCCCTTTAATCGGCACATCAATCGGCACAATTTGCCCAACAAAATGCCCAGCCGCCTGCGCAGTAGCAGCCCGTTGCTGGCTCTGCAACGCCCACGTGTCCTGCATGTCACGCGTCACGTGATAACGTTTGGCCACATTCTCCGCCGTAATCCCCATTGCACAGCCCGCAAAGGGATCAGTCGTAGCCCCAACCATGGGGTCACGCACCGTGCCGTCGTTGATGCGTTGGCCCCAGCGCATGCTAGGGAGCCAGTAGGGCGCCCGGCTCATGGATTCGACACCACCTGCCAGCGCCACATCACAGTCACCCAGCAGAATGGCCTGTGCCGCACTGATAATAGCCTGGAGCCCACTGCCACAGACACGGTTGAGCGTTAGTGCCGGTGTTTCAATGGACAAGCCACCGTTGATAGCCACCGCCCGTGCCAAATACATGTCACGCATGTCGGTATGAATCACATTGCCCACAAAGGCCTGTTCGATGCGCATCGGGTCAATCCCGGCACGTGCCACTACCGCCCGTACCACCGCCGACCCAAGGTCAACGGTGGTGACATCTTTGAGACTGCCGCCAAATTTACCGATGGGGGTACGGAGCGCCGCACACACCACCACCTGTCGTGTGGTCATGTCGGTTACTTCTTGTTGCCGGTGAATTCACCGGCCAAGAATCGGCGGGCGGTCTCGGCCAAAATCGCCGCCCCGATGGGCATGTAGTCTTCGTTAATCGCAAAGACAGGCGTATGGTGTGCACGCTTGAAATCCCCCACTGCAGCACCAACGCTAATCATCGTCCCAGGGGCTTTGGCCTGCATATACGCAAAGTCTTCGGCACCCATACCTGCGCGGTTGCGCTCAATGTTCTCGCTCCCAACAATTTCACTCGCTACGGTATCCATCCACTCCGTCACAGTGGGGTCGTTGTAGCCAGCCGGGTAGCCGTGTTCGATTTCGAGCGTATACTCGCCGTCATAGATTTTGCACAGGGCAATGGCACGTTCGACCTCTTCGAGGAGTTGTTTACGCACTGCATCGCTATAGCTACGCAACGTGCCTTCGAGGTAGACTTCTGCCGGAATCACGTTTGACACGGTACCGCCGCGCACCACACCTAGGCTGACCACCGCCGGCTCCATCGGATCCACTTTGCGCGACACGATGTTGTGCAATGCAGTCATCACCGGGATGAGCATCCATAGCGGGTCAGTGCCCTGGTGTGGGTACGCACCATGCCCACCCGTACCGCGAATCCAGGCTTTGAATGCGTCTACAGCCGCCGTGTTGTGGCCTTTTTTCAGTGACGCATGCCCAACGGGGCTATTAGAGTCCACATGCAAGGCGATGACGTGGTCTACACCGTCGAGTGCGCCATCGTCCATCATCATCGGCGCACCACTCTGGTGTTTGCCACCCGTGGCTTCTTCGGCCGGCTGAAAGAGGAAGCGCACGTTGCCTTTGAGCGTCCCTTTGGCGAATTCTTCTTTGAGCAGATGCGCTACGCCCAGCAAAATGGCCGTGTGTGAGTCATGACCACAGGCATGCATAGTACCAGCGGTTTGGGACGAAAAATCAACACCGCTATTTTCCAAAATAGGCAACGCATCCATATCGGCACGAATCCCGATAGTCGGGCCATCACCGGTGCCGATACTGCCCACCACGCCGGTAATCCCGACGTTGGTGCGCACCGCGATACCACCGATTTCGTGGAGCGTGTCTGCGACGAGTTGGGCAGTACGCACTTCTTGGAAGGCGAGCTCAGGATGGGCGTGGATATCACGGCGCAAGCGGGACATTTCGCCTTGAAGTTTTTTGGCACGATCAAGCATTGACATGGTGGTATTCCTTTACTTCGTCAGATAGCGTTTCACCGTTTCGGCCAAAATAGCGGCCCCCAACGGCATACAGCGTTCATCAATATCAAAAACGGGCGTATGGTGCGAACGAGGTTTGTCACCTACAGCCGCCCCAAGCATCATCATCGCCCCCGGGGCAAGTTGTTGCATATAGGCGAAATCTTCACCGGCCATCCCTTTGGTCACACGATCCACGGCCGTAGTGCCCACGTATTCACTGGCCACATCGTCCATCCATTGCGCCACAGTGGGGTCATTGTGGCCGGCCGGGTAGCCTTTGATGATTTCGACTTGGGCAGAACCACCCATACCGGCAGCGAGTGAAAAAGCACGTTCGACTTCGTCGAAGAGTTGTTGGCGCACCTCTGGGTCAAAGCTGCGCAACGTACCGGCAAAATAGACTTCTGCCGGAATAATGTTGAAGGCCGTGCCCGCCTGCACGATACCCAGGCTACACACCGCCGGCTTCATTGGGTTGATTTTGCGCGATACGATGCCGTTGAGGGCGGTGATAATCGCTGCAGTCATCGCCAAGGGGTCCCCCCCTTTGTGCGGATAGGCACCATGGCCACCGGCTGCACGCACCCACGCTTTAAAGGCATCAGCTGCCGCCGTCACGGGACCACGCACCATTTTAATCGTCCCTAGTGGTGCATCGGAATCCACGTGCAAGGCGATGACGTGATCAACCCCTGCGAGTGCGCCGTCAGCAATCATTTTGGGGGCACCACTCACGCCATCACCACCCAGCTCTTCAGCTGGTTGAAAGAGGAAGCGCACGTTGCCCTTGAGTGTGCCCTTGGCGAATTCTGCTTTGAGCAGGTGCGCTGCCCCTAGCAGAATCGCCGTATGGGCATCATGACCACAAGCGTGCATTTTGCCAGCCTCATGGGAGGCAAACGCCACGCCGCTGTTTTCCAGAATCGGCAAGGCATCCATGTCCGCACGGATACCGATAGTGGGGCCATCGCCGCTACCGATACTGCCCACCACGCCGGTAATCCCGACGTTGGTGCGCACGTTGATGCCGCCAATTTCGTGGAGCGTCTCGGCCACAAGTGCCGCCGTGCGTACCTCTTGAAAGGCAAGTTCGGGGTGCGCATGGATGTCACGGCGCAGGCGTGACATTTCAGGTTGTAGGCTTTTTGCGCGTTCAAGCATTGACATAGGCGTTCACCTTTAACGACTCAGGTAGCGCCGTACTGTTTCGGCCAAAATGGCAGCTCCGAGGGGAATACAGCGCTCATCAATATCGAAGACGGGGGTGTGATGGGGGCGCTTGATGTCACCAATCCCTGCACCAACCATCATCATCGCCCCTGGGGCTTGCTGTTGCATGTAGGCAAAATCCTCGCCGCCCATGCCATTGGTGACGCGGTCAATGTTTGCAGCACCGAGGTAGTCACTCGCCACATCGTCCAACCACTGTGCCACCGTGGCGTCGTTGATGCCAGCCGGGTAGCCACGCTGGAGTTTGAGCTCGTATGAGCCGCCCATGGCCGTCGCCAACGAAAATGCGCGTTCGACTTCCACGAACAACTGCTCACGTACGCCCGGGTCAAAGCTACGCAACGTGCCACCAATCATGACTTCGGCGGGAATCACGTTGAATGCCCCACCACCCTGAATCATGCCGATGCTACACACTGCCGGTTTCATCGGGTCAATTTTGCGTGACACAATACCGTTGAGTGCCTGTATCACCGTGGCTGCCATCGCCACCGGATCACCACCGAGGTGCGGATAGGCACCATGGCCACCCGCAGCCCGTACCCACCCCTTGAACCCATCCGAAGCCGCAGTATTGGGACCACGCACCATCCCCGCCTGCCCATACGGGATATCGGAAATGACATGCAAGGCGATGACATGGTCAATGCCAGCCATGGCACCGTCGTTCATCATCAACGGCGCACCACTCACCCCATCGCCACCGACCTCTTCGGCAGGTTGGAAGAGAAAGCGCACGTTGCCCTTGAGTGTCCCCTTGGCAAATTCTTCTTTGAGCAGATGCGCCACACCCAGCAGAATCGCCGTATGCGCATCGTGACCACAAGCATGCATCACCCCTGCAGTCTGCGAGGCAAAGCTTGTCCCTGTTGCTTCGTGGATGGGCAAAGCATCCATGTCAGCACGAATCCCGATGGTGGGACCATCACCGGTGCCGATGCTCCCCACCACGCCGGTTTTGCCAACCCCCGTGCGTATATCAATCCCACCGATTTCACGGAGTGTATCGGCAACCAGTGCCGCAGTACGGAATTCTTGGAAGCCAAGTTCAGGATGTGCGTGAATGTCCCGGCGTAACCGGATCAATTCGTCACCCAATTGTTGAGCACGTGTCAACATGGTCATACTCCACCTCTTTGTGCGCTTTACGAACGACCGGTGATGGAATCATCACCGTATACCTCAATATTGTACTGCTGTTGCATCTGATCATGTGCGGTAGTCAAACGTAATTCGAGCACATACGTGCCACGCTGTGTCGGCGTCACGCGTAATTCATCCACCTGCATGGCCATACAATCAGGCGGCAGTGTGCGTTGCACGTGATTCTGGGCCATGCGACTCCCATCGGGGGCACGGAGCTGCATATCAATGGTGACGGCCACCGCGTGTTGCGCATCGTTGACCACCGTTACCGGCAGGTTGATTGGCACCCCCTGCGCCACACGAGTGCTTGCCATCACACAAAACACGTACTGTGGACGAAATGCCATTTGCATGGCGTAATAGACCCGTTTAGGCACACGCCAATAATCCACAATCGCCCACGAAATTGCCGGATTCGCATCGGTAAACATGAACGGCAGGATTCCCCCAGTGGGCGCATATTTGCGCAGACGTAAACGATCAATATAGTGCCGGTTGATCATGCTGTGATAGTCTTGGGTCATGTCAATCAAGTGGGGTAAATCGGGAGCCGACTGCCAATCCATCCAATACTCCAACATGTGTGGTTGGAAGCAGTGTTTCCGCATCAGTGTCGCCACATCGAGCTTGCGGATGTCCGCATCCATGAACTTGATGGCGCTTTCATAGTTGGGGAAGCTCTGTGCGCCGAATTCGGTCACAAACCGCGCATTATTGGGAAACGTTTCGATTAATTTTTCCCATGTGGCAAGTGCGCCATAGATTTTGTACCACCCATAGTAAAAGTGGGTATCGGTTCCCGTGTGCCACAGCGGGATGGCGTATTCCCCGGACGAACGCACACTCGGCCGAGTTGCATCAATTGCCGCGACTTCGCGTTGCAACGTGCTATCAAGCACATCGCGATTCCAGTTATACACAAACACTGATAGGTAGGTACGTAGCCGGGTCAGCAACCGCTCGTCGCGCGTGTCGGCCACGTGCACGGCCTCGTTGTGCATGCACCACAGCACAATGGATGGATGGTTGTAGAGCAATTCGACCATCTGGCGCACCTGACGTTGCGCTTCCGGGAGCACGTCGCGGCGATAAATCCACTGCAAGGGAAAGTCTTGCCAAACCAACATCCCCATGGCATCCGCAGCCGCATAAAACGCGGGGTGCGCCACATGGGCGTGCACACGCAATACATTCATGTGGCATGCCTGTGCCAGCGTGATATCGGCTTCACACTGGGCCTGCGTCACCGTTGCAATGCGCATATCAGTTGGTGGGTAGTTGTTGCCTTTCATGAAAAAGCGCTTACCGTTGAGATAGGGGATCCAGTTTTTCATGGTAAATGTGCGCACACCAAACGTCCCCTGCCACGTATCACTTGCAGTCTCACCAATCAGGAGTGTGGCAGTGACGGTATAGAGGGATGGATGCCCCATATCGTGGCTCCACCATAATTGAGGGTCGGGGAGTGTGAGTACGCCACTCGCCTGATGTTGGCCGGTAGCGAGATGCACCAGCGTGTGTACCTCGTGCACTTTGCCGGCAAAATTATGCGGGGCAAACTGCCACACCACCGTACCGCTACAGGCAGACGCTGCATCGTATGTCATGCGATAGCGAATCTCAGCATGTTGACCAGCGAGTGTTTCGGTGGCCAACATCACCTGTTGGATGTGCACGGGGCCGGTGTCAATCTGTTCAACGGGGAGCCAGATTCCCCCCGGATTGAGGGTGGTATCCGCACTATCCCAGTGCGAAAAGACGCCAGTAATCAGGCGTTTGCCGATTTTGTCGTGCTCTTCGGGGCACGAAAGTTCGACCACAAGCTGATTGGTATCTGCCATCAGGGCAGTGATGTCGTATTCGTGGGGCATAAAGTACCCGCGTGGCTGACCCACATGCTGGCCATTGACCCACACATGCCCCATGTAAAAGAGCCCATTGAACTTGAGCCAGTGGCGCCGATGGGGGGCAGTGGCAGGCGCAGGAAAGCTGGTGCGATAGACCATGCGTCCCACGTAGTGTGTCAACAAGGGGTGGTGTTGCCAATGATTGGGAATCTGACATGCGAGCCACTGCGCATCATCATGATCGTATGTGCCATTTTGAAAGGCCGCAACCGGACGCATATACCAGGGGGCAGTCAGTGGTGTCACACGGCGAATCATAGTTTTCCCCTTTTTCAATCAATGAAACACGCCGAGGGCTGGTTGCCTCATTGTAAGCGAGAGTTTTCCTGCCTGTCAATGCACCACACTGTGGCATCAGCGCCAACGAACCGGAGCGATTGATGCACCCTAGGAGCGCATTCATGGACAGTTCTTTTTGCCCAATTATTTGACAGTGGCGCATATTCGTGTGAGAATATTTGCATTACCGTAGGCAAATTTTGCGCTACGCGCACTACTTTTGTGGTGTCGCCCAACGCAAGAGAGCATTTGTTGGCAACCGAGCTCAAGCCGAGCTGGCTGACCAGGTTAAGGGACATCCATGACCACAGCGCGACCGGTGTATCCGTTTAGTGCCATCGTCGGTCAAGACCGACTCAAGCGGGCACTCATCCTCAACGCCATCAATCCGCGGATTGGTGGAGTTCTCGTCCGTGGTGAGAAAGGCACAGCCAAATCCACGGCGGTGCGTGGGCTTGCCCACATTCTGCCGTACATACGCGTGGTTGCTGACTGCCAATATGGATGCCCCCCCGATCAGCCGTCGGCCATGTGTCCGTCGTGCCGTGCCCGCTACGAAACAAACCCCGACCTCCCCGTGGCCGAACGCGCCACGCGCTTGGTTGACTTACCCGTGGCCGCATCCGAAGATCGCGTGGTTGGTTCACTCGACCTCGAACACGCCTTGACCGAAGGACATCGTCGCTTCGAACCCGGTCTGCTTGCGCAGGCCAATCGTGGCTTGTTGTACGTGGACGAAATCAATCTGCTCGACGATCACTTGGTTGATATTCTGCTCGATGCTGCCGCCATGGGTGTCAATACGGTTGAACGCGAGGGGATTAGTGTGTCGCACCCGGCGCGCTTCATCCTGGTCGGCACCATGAACCCCGAAGAAGGCGAATTGCGCCCGCAGTTGCTCGACCGTTTTGGCTTGGTCGTCGAAATTGCCGGTATCCACGACGTCAACGGCCGTGTGGAAGTGGTATCACGCCGTATGCGCTACGATCTCGAACCAGACACCTTTATCGGTGAATGGAAAGAGAGCGAGCGTGACGTTGCTGGCAAAATCGTCAACGCCCGAGCACTATTACCAATGGTGCAAATTACCCGCAAAGACATGGCCGCAGTCGCAACGCTGTCACTCGAGCTTGGTGTTGATGGACACCGTGCCGACCTCGCCATTCTTGAGACGGCCCGCACGCATGCCGCATGGGCAGGGCGTACACAGCTGGCCGCCGAAGATATTCGTGTTGCAGCCGAACTGGCACTGCCACACCGTATGCGCCGACAACCCTTTACCGAGGTCAAACTCGATGAAGCCCGAGTCGGTGAAATTCTCGACCGAGTGGCAGCAGCTGAAGGTGACGAATCATCAGTCGCGAATGCCGACGGGGTAAAAAAAAAGACCCCGTGAATGGGACTGAAGATAGCCAATCTGGCGATAGCCAGGAGGAAGCTGAAGGGGGCGCAGGCGCAACCGCGAGTGCGGGCGCAACCGACCAAGGGTCGCAATCGAATAGTGAACAGGGTGGTGGGGAAAAGGCGTTCAAGGCAGACGAGATGTTCAAACCCAAACGTCTCGAAGGGCAACGCGATCGCCAAGAGCGCCGTTCACCGGGCCGGCGTAGTCGCACACGCACCACGCGCAAGCAGGGGCGCTATGTGACCAGCCGCACTGCCCACCGCGTTACCGACTTGGCGCTTGATGCGACCTTGCGCTATGCGGCACACCTGCAACCGGGGCGCCGGGCGGCAGCAGTGGCCGAAGGCAAACCCGCCAAACCAGTGATGCTACGCCGCAGTGACCTGCGCCAAAAGGTGCGGGTACGCAAGACGCGGAATGCGGTCTGTTTTGTGGTGGATGCAAGCTGGTCAATGGCCGCAGATGAGCGGATGCGCGCCACCAAGGAAGCAGTGTTGTCACTGCTCCGTGACGCCTACCAACGCCGTGACCGCGTTGGGTTGGTATCGTTCCAACGTGACTATGCGACGCTGTTGTTGCCGTTGACCAACAGCGTGGAAATGGCGCAAAAAATGTTGCAGACCATGCCCACCGGTGGACGTACCCCCCTTTCCCGAGGCATGATGATGGGGTACGAGGTACTCAAACGTGCGTGGCGCCAAGACCCCGAGGTGGTACCGTTGATGGTACTCCTCACCGACGGTCAAGCCAACGTGGCCATGACCGACTTGCCACCACAGGTGGAGAGTTATTCGATTGCCGACTTCATTGCGGCTGACAATATACGCTCGGTGGTAATCGACACAGAGCATCCGGTATTTGAGCGTGGCTTGTCTCGACAGCTCGCGCTCCACCTCAAGGGGAATTATTATCGCCTTGATGATCTCCGCGAGGGAGGACTCGTCGATTTGGTACGATCCGAGCTCAATCGCAAATAGGGTTTTAGTGGTTTTTCAGGAGGACGTGAGGACATGACCGATCAGGACACCAAGCTTACGGCACAAACCGACGAGGGCACTGCAACTGTCGCCCCCGATCAGGCAACACCCCCCCCGGCTGCCGCGAAGCGCCCCAATAAAAAACCCTTCCAGGAAGTCACCATCGGGCAGACTTACGCTGGCAAGGTCAAGTCGGTAGTTGATTATGGCGCATTTGTTGATATCGGCTACGACCGTGACGGTTTGGTGCACATTTCCGAACTCGCCGATACCCGTGTAGAACGGGTCGCCGACGTGGTCAGTGCTGGCCAAGCCGTGCAGGTGCGTGTCATCGGTATTGATGTGGAAAAAAAGCGCATCAGCCTGTCAATGCGGAGCCAGGATCGCGCTGCCGATGCATCAGCAGGCACACCAGCCACCCGCCCCGTGCGCAACCGCCCCGAAGTGGATAGTGCGGCCTTGGCAGCACTCAGCGTAGGGAGCAATGTGACCGGCACCATCAAGAGCACCACAGCCATTGGCGCATTTGTTGACATCAACGTCGGCAAAGATGCCTTGGTGCATATCTCTGAATTGGCCGAGACACGTGTCGCCCAAGTGACCGATGCCGTACAAGTAGGACAAAGCTACACCTTCAAGATTATCGAAATTGATGTCTCCAAGGGACGCATCAGCTTGAGCTTGAAGCAAGCCGCACGCTCTGCGCAACTCGGCACTCTGGCCACTGGGCAGGTCTACACGGGTACAGTGAGTGGGCATTCTGCGTTTGGCATCTTTGTCAACATCGGTGTTGGCCGCGATGGGCTAGTGCACACCAGCGAGCTCGTTGACGGGGTCAAACCAGCCATCGGTACCGAGTTGCAGGTACGCGTCATTGACGTAGATACGGTCAAAAATCGTATCAGCCTGACCGCCTTCCTCGGCGAACGCCCCGCCCGCGAAGAACGCGCCCCCCGTGAGGAGCGCGCCCCCCGCGACAAGCGCCCTGCCCGCGAGGAGCGTGCCCCCCGTGAGGAGCGTGCCCCCCGTGACAAGCGCCCCAGCGAAAACTACATCTCCGGCGATGTCGAAGAGACCACCTTTGAGGGTGATGCCTCGATTGCCGATTTGGCATCACGCTTCAGCGGCGAAACCCGTGAAAAGCGCGAACGCGCCACCGGCAAAAGTAGCCGCAGTGGAGTCTTGCCAGATGCGGTGATTCGGCGCACATTGACCGGCGCAGACGAATAATATGCACCCACCCCACACGGGGTATGCCGAACGGCGTACTCCCGTGTGGGGTATTTGACACACCTATCACGCACACGATATAATGCGGAGACGTGTGTCATATCGTGCACCACGCCACGATTTTACAGTTGACGCCAGGAGTCCTGGTTTTATTGAAGAGGGTGTATCATGCCTAAACGAACTTGGCAGCCAAAGCGGATTCCGCGCCGGCGTAAACATGGCTTCATGGCACGCATGAAGACCAAAGATGGTCGCAATGTACTCAAGCGCCGCCGCTTGTCCGGTCGCTGGCGTTTGACCGTCAGCCACGAGCGCCGTGCTGTACAGCGCACCGCGCGCTAGGGAGCCGATGCAGCGCGCGGGGCGATCGTGAAACGACAATATCGCCTGCGCCGTCCAGCACACTTTCACCGTGTGCGCAGTAGTGGCTCTCACTACGACGGCGCAGTGCTGTTGTTGAGTACCGCCCCGGCCCGGCAACGCACCACTCGCTGTGGCATCGTGGTTGCACGCCGGCTCGGCGGCGCCGTGGTGCGCAATCGCATCAAGCGCAGAATTCGCGAAATATTACGGATTCATTACAGCTCGTTGCATGCGCACACCGATATCGTGGTCATTGCACGTGCACGCAACTTAGCAACCATGCCCTATGCAGAGCTCAATGACATACTCATCAACGTATTGCGCCGAGCAGGTGTTTGGCACCCCCCTGAACCACAACCTCAATGATTTGGTATGCGTACAATGACATGGTATCAACGACGCAATAAAAGGTGAACATCATGGCGATTTGGAACTCATTAGTTGCCTCTCTCGAGTATATTCTCCTGACGTTCTATGCATGGACAGGCAATCCCGGTATTGCAATCATCCTGTTCACCATCTTGGCGCGCTTCGCCTTGTTGCCGTTGACCATCCGCCAACTGCAATCAGGGCGCAAAATCCAAGCATTACAACCAGCACTCAGCGAGCTCCAACGCAAGTACAGCAAAGATCAACAAAAGCTCCAAGCAGAAACGATGAAACTCTACAAAGAGAATAATGCGAATCCGGTATCGGGGTGTTTGCCCGTGCTGATTCAGCTACCACTCTTTTTGGGGATCTACCAGGCCGTCTTCCAGCTGACAAGTGTGGCACCCGGGGAACATGCGGTTTCACGCATGCTTGCCTCACTCGGCCAGATTAACCTGGGCACCGATTTGGCGGCGGCTGCACTCGATCAGCCACAACTTTCGGGTGGTTTTCTCTGGTTGACCGACCTCGGCCAACCCGACTCGCTCTACATCTTGCCCGTGTTGTCCGTGCTCTTCCAATTGATAGTACAATTAATGTCAACACCCCGGGTACAGGACCCGCAACAAAAGGCCATGTTCCAAACCATGTTGTTCATGCCGATTTTGTTTGGATACATCGGGTTCACCTTTCCTTCGGGTGCCGTGCTGTACTGGGTCGTTGGTAGCGTACTTTCCATGATTCAACAGTGGGTCTTTTCAGGGTGGGGCGCACTCGCCAACTACCTGACCTTCCTACCCACTCGCGCCGGGCTCTTCCCACCACCCGTGGTCGTCGGAGCCGGCACCCAAGAGGCTGCCAAGCACATCGCTGAAGCCGATGCCGCCAAGAAAGCTGATTTCTGGGAAGTCGTGAAGCCGTTGCTCGACGACGATAAACCGAGGGAGCGCTCAGCGTAGCGTGGCGCTCTGTTCACAATGAGGTCACACCATGAAAAAACCCAAGCAATCGCTTGAAATTAGTGCGCGCACAGTGGCAGATGCCGTTGATTTGGCGTTGGCACAGCTCGGTCGTGATCGCGATGAGGTCGCCATTGAAATCCTGATCAACGGCAACGACGAAGAAGAAGCCCTCGTGCGCGTAACCGTCGTTGATGACGACCAAGAAGAAGCCCCCCTCAGCGAGGATGACCTCATCAAACATGCACGCACCGTCCTCGAAGACATGCTCGAACGCATGGACATCGAAGGATTCGTGAGTGCGGTGCGGTCAACTGCCCCCGCCCAAGATGGTGGTGTCGAAGAAACGATTACACTGCACGTGGAAGGTGCCGACGAAGAAGCCATGGGGCTCCTGATTGGCCGCCGTGGTGACACCCTGCGCTCACTCCAATTCATGGTCAACCTGATTGCTGGTCGTGGCAACCGCAAACGCCCCCAAATCGTCGTAGATGTGGGCAACTACCGCCAACGCCGCCAAGAAATGCTCGAAAGCATGGCGATGCGCATGGCCGAGCGGGTACGCCAAACAGGCCGCCCCCACGCATTCGAGCCGATGTCGGGTGGTGATCGTCGTACCATTCACCTCGCCCTCCGCGAAGACCCCACCGTCTACACCGAGAGTGACGGCGAAGGCGAACGCCGCAAGATAGTCATCTTTCCCGCCAAATCGTAACGCATTCTCCATCGAGAGTAACGCACGCGGTCAGTGGCACGAGTCACTGACCGCTCTCTATTGGTATGTGCATCGCTTTTTTTGTGCCGTGCGTAGTAGCCAATGTGCGTACCAATAACTTCCGCAACAACAGAAAAGAACGGTATCCCATGCACCCCGATTACCTGATGCTCGGCCATATTACTAGCGATCTGCTCCCCGATGGACGCACCATCCCCGGTGGTACAGCACTCTACGCTGCACGCACCGCCCAACGCTTATCACGTCACCCTGCCATCGTTTCAGCCACAGCTACACTCCCCGCCGATTGGCCACGCGATGTACCCGTGGCGCAGGTAAACCATAGTCAAGCACCTATTTTTGAGAATCGCTATACACCGACTGGCCGCATTCAGTTTTTACATGGTGATGCGCAACCGCTCACCTTTAACGATATCCCCGAAGCCTGGCACCAGTCCGCAATTGTGCATCTCGGCCCGATTTTGGCCGAAACACCCCTCGCCATCGTAACCCACTTCCCCAATGCGCTCATCGGCATGACCCCGCAAGGCATGATGCGCACCTGGCAACCACCCTTTCCGTGCCAAATCCAATACACGCCCTTCGATCCCGATCCTGCCTTGCTGGCACGTGTGCATGTGCTGGTGATGAGCATCGAAGACGTCCACGGTGATCATACGGTGGCCGAACGCTATGCACAACACTGCGGCATTGTGGCGCTGACGCGTGGAGCCAATGGCGCAGACATCTACCTCGACGGCCAACTGCATCACATCAACGCCTATCCGGCTGTAGAACGCGACCCCACTGGTGCCGGCGATGTCTTTGCAGCAGCCCTACTCGTGCGCTACCACGAGACCCGCCACCCCATCGAAGCCGCCCAGTTTGCTGCAGTAGTGGCCGCTGCGAGTGTGGAAGGATTGGGAATCTCAACCATCCCCGACCGCCAAACCATCATGGCACGGCTCACCCAGTACCATCCGGTCTAACGAGACCGCGACATCGTATATCAAGCCCCATATCACACAAGAGGTGCACATCTCCATAGCACCTCTTGTGACCAAACGTACACATATGCACACACACAACATGGCATGACATCAACGGCTTTGACTAGCCATAAGACGAGCCAACCTCGCCCGATGAATTGGCCGTGGCCATCCAACCCGATGGGAATTTCCGTGCCGATGCGTACAACATTATCGTGGATGACATCGTCATAGACAAAAATTTCCGTGTATGATAAAACGACACTGAAAAGAGTAGGATGACAATGGGTGCCCAACAAAAAGCACAATCAGGCAAAACAATTGCGGATAATCGCAACGCCTATCACGAATATTTCATCGAACAGCGCTACGTGGCGGGAATCGCCCTGAGCGGTAGCGAAGTCAAATCTATTCGTGCGGGCAAAGTACAACTGCGCGGCAGCTACGCCCGCATCGAAGGCAACGAAGCCTGGCTCTACGGCGCCAACATATCGCCGTACGCACAGGCCAGCACACACGTGCGCCACGAGCCCGAACGCAAGCGCAAATTACTCTTGCGCCGCAAAGAAATCAACGACATCGTGGGCAAAATCACGCGCCAGGGCTACACCTTTGTCCCCCTGCGCATGTTCTTTGATAACCAGTTCGTCAAAGTCGAACTGGGCATCGCCAAAGGCAAAAAACAACACGACAAGCGCCATGCCATCGCTGAGCGTGACGTCAAACGTGACCTCGATCGGCGTATCAAAGCCAGCAATCGCTAGCACACATGCAGATAGCTACGGGGGGTAGGCAGTGTGCCTCCCCCCTCACTGTATTGATACACATTGGGGTACAATTCTGGTAGCACCTGTTTTATCAGAGGAATACCATGCACATCGGAATCAGTAGCTATAGTTTTGCCCGCCTGATGAAAAAAGGCATGACCTACATCGAGGCCGCAAGTAGCGCCAAAGCCATGGGATACGACGTCTTTGAAGTCGAGGGGCTACGTCTGCCTGCCGGCGCTGACCGCCTAGCCTACGCCCACGAGCTCAAGGCACACTGCCACGCTATCGGCATCACGGTGGGCAACTTCACCGTGGGCGCCGACTTTTTGACGGGCAGTGGCGGCGATACCGACCGCGAAATCGCGCG
>JBEANH010000026.1:0-27179 GCA_041165505.1 Chloroflexota bacterium
CGACATGTCGGCCATGGCACCGAGTGATGCCCCGTATGATTTGTTGTTTCTCGATAGCATGGTGGCGCACCACCAAGGAGCCATTGACATGGCACGTGACGCCTTGGACAAGGCCGAACATGCCGAGCTCAAGGCCTTTGCACAGAACGTGATTATGCAACAAGATGGCGAAATTACGCAGATGCAGACCTGGCGTGCAAAGTGGTATCCTGATGCGGCCGCCACGAACGGACTTGGCATGCACATGGGTGACATGCAAATCGGTACCGATGATAGTATCAGCTACGATATCCGCTGGATTGATGCGATGATTTCCCATCATCTGGGGGCGGTTGACATGGCCAAAGATGCTCTTAAAAAGAGCCAAAACCCGGACATCATCAACCTGTGTAATGCGATTATTCAAGCACAAACAGAGGAAATCAGCCAGCTCCAGCGCTGGCGTGAACAGTGGTAGATGGGGCGTAGGTCGGACACGGTGGCGTTCCTCGCCACTGTGTCCGACCGGTGGAATCGCTACGGTGTACGTCCACGAAACGTTTTCATTGAATGATAAATCCCAAACCATTCCCCTACCACCACATCAAACCAGCGTGTCGGCAGGATGCCGCGTAACAGCGGGAGCAGGTTGACAATCCACGGCATGCGCAAAAAGATGCGATTCTGCTCAATGGCACGGGCGATTTGTGCGACCACGTGTGCCGGTTTGAGAATGGGCACTATGGGTGAACGCACCCCGGCAAACATGCCCGTGTCAATGTAGTAGGGCATCACGGTGGTTACATGCACGGCACTCCCCTGCTGTGCCAACTCGAGGCGCAACGATTCTGACCAGCCCACGACCGCCCATTTGCTAGCGCAGTAGACGGACATGCGCGGGTTGGCCACCAAACCGGCTGCCGAGGCAATATTGACGATGTGGCCACGGTTGCGTGTCAGCATGCCCGGCAGGACTTCACGCGTCAGGTGCATCAATGCATTCGTATTGATGAGCATTTCACGCGTGATTTCCGCATGACTATGCTCGACAAACGGTTTACCCACCACAATGCCCGCATTATTGACAAGGATGTCCACATGGATGTCGCGTTGTGCCATGCTGGCCAACGTATGCTGGATGGCTGCCACATCGGTCACATCCACGTGGTAGCCCCACACGATATGCCCGTTGGCGCGCAGTCGGGTGACCACCTCGTTGAGCGCCGTTTCATTGATATCCCAGATGACGAGTTGGGCGATTCCTGCCTGGAGTACATATTCACCGAGCATCAGTCCAATGCCCGATGCACCACCGGTAATCAGCACCGTGGTATTGCGGAGGGTTGTCATCGTTGACTCCTTTGGAATACAAAACACTGGGTAGTACGATTGTACCACCCAGTGCGATACCGCATGCAGTTAGTGTGACCCACCACTGGCTTGGCGTTGCATTTCGCTTCGGCCACCCCACGTACCTGGCCATCCCGGCAGAAAGAAGCCAATTATCATGGCAACCAGTGCCACGTAGAAGGTGAGTTTGTACGCCGATTCAAAGCCGTTGACATTCTCATCACAGGCTTGTTGTAACTGTGCACGGATCTGTGCTTTGGCGGTTGTGGCCATGTCTGTTGGCATGTCGTTGAGTTTGGCTGCCGCTGCCGCAGGAATGTTGTCTGCAGGAGCAACACCCGGTGTGTTGCAGACGCCAAAGGGGGCACTGACACTGGTGCTTTCTTGGGCTTGGGCTTGTTGCGCCTTGACGTCTGCAGACAAGCTACTCGACAACACGGTTGCCAAAATAGCCACGCCGATGGACTGTACCACGAAGCGTGTGCCATTGACGAGTGAGGAGGCGCGGGCGATTTTGGGTTGGGGGGCGCTACTCAGTGCCGTTGCAAACGTGGTCTGCACGGTGAGTCCTAGTGCCACACCACGGAGCGCCAAGAGCCACATGATGGTGCTGATGGGGGTATCGGCTTCGATTTGTGCGAGTTGCCACGTATTGATTAGGAGTACGCTAAAGCCGGTCACAATCAAAATACGAGGGCCGATTTTGTCAAAGAGGCGCCCTGCAAGCGGCGTGATGATTCCCGATGTGATTGCGAGTGGCAACAGCGTCAACCCGCTTTCAAACGCGGTAAAGCCCCGTAGCGCTTGCAGGTAGACGGGCATCAAAAATTCGGCACCAAATAACGCAATGACCGACACATAGCCGATGAGATTGGCCATGGTAAAGGTGGGGTTTTTGTAGAAGCGCAAATCGAGCAACGGCTCTGGTGCCACAAAGAGTTCCACAATAATCCAGGTGATAATCCCTACGGCGCCTACCACGAACCAGGTCAGCACCGTGCTATCACTCCACCCAAATTCGCTGACGATGGTGGTTGCATACAAGATAGAGCCAAAGCCGACACTGGCGCTGATAATCCCCAAGGGATCCGCTTTGGCGATGGTGGTGCGCATATCTGCAGGGAGCCACTGCCACGACAGGATGGCGCCGACGATACCAATCGGCACATTGATGAAAAATATCCAGCGCCATAATTCTTGGTCAACCAGCCAACCGCCAAAAATAGGGCCGAGTGCAGGCGCCATCACCAAGGCAATGCCAAAGAATCCGAATGCCATACCCTGTTCTTTGGGGGGAAATGTGCGATAAATGAAGGCAGGTCCGAGTGGCTGCGCCATGCCGCCACCGATGCCCTGTAGTGCACGCGCTACGATGAGAATGGGGAGTGAAGGGGCGATACCGCACACCAGCGATGACAACACAAAGAGGAGGAGACCCAGAATGTAGATACGCTTGGTGCCAAACCGATCAGCCAGAAATCCACTGAGCGGTGTCATGATGCCGAGTGCGAGGGTATACACACTAATAATCCACTGTGCATCGTTGAGTGACACGCCATATTCACGGCGTAGCGTCTGAAAGGCGACATTGACAACAGTCGTATCGAGGATAATCATGAAAATGCCGAAGACGACTGAAATGAGCACTTTCCATTTGTCGGCGAGACCACGTTGTGGTTGGGTTGCGTCTGTCACAACAGCTCCTTGTTGCACCAGTGGGCGATTCTCTGCCCGGTACTACGCAACACGTGTCATATCAGATTGAAACGCACACACACACGGGTGCATGTGCAAGCACCCGTGTGTGTGTGCAATTGCATGCTATACAAACATCTCCGTCACACTGCGACCTTCCCATTCCTCGTGGGGTTGGATACCCAGCATGTCAGCAAGGGTGGGCGCCGTATCCATCAGTGATACTGCGCGTGTAATCGTGTAGCCATGTTTGACCCGCGGGCCAGCCGCAATCCACGGAATCGTCATATCTTCGGGCATATCGGTGCCATGATTGCGGTCATGTCCGCCATGGTCGGCCTGTACGATGATGTGCGTGTCAGCGGGGAGTGCGGCCATGAGCTGACCAAACAGCGTATCAACATGGCTGAGTTGAGCTAAATAGCCGGGTTGCATCCAGCCGTAGGCATGACCTGCGGTGTCCACGGAGCCGTAATAGACAAAAACGAAGTCGTAGCGCTTGCTTTGTACGACCCGGATTGCTTCCGCATGCATTTCGTCGTCGTAGCTCTGGTTGAGTGGTGGTTCGTGGCACCACGCATACGACAGTTGTTCGGGGCGCGCCATGTCACGCAGTGGCTCCCAGTTGTGCACAAAGGCACTCTTTTTGCCGGCAGCCCGGGCTACTTCGATGAGCCCAGGGAGCGGCCGCGCCAGTGGAATGAAGTAGTTGGTGGTGATGCCGTGGCGTGTCGGTGGTACCGAATGGAAAATCGAAGTATGACACGGGAGTGTGATGCTCGGCATGACACTTTGTGCCTGCATGGTGCTTGCGCCACGTGCCATGAGGGCATTGAGATTGGGACATGGCGTGGCCGTGAGCGCGTCGGGACGCATCCCGTCTATCATGACAAATACAACCATTGGCGTATCCTTTCGCTATTCATGCATCAGGGAACCCTTTCTATCATAATACAGTTGTACACCCACCTGCGAAAAACAGGGCACTATTTGTGCTGTTTGGGTTATGCCACATCACCGCTGGGTGTCGTATCATGGCCGAGCTAACCGTGTTATGATGAACATGGACAACCGTTGAGTGTGTCGAATAGCACATGCGAGGCATACATGGTGCAGTTCCCCGCTGCAATACAGGCACTTCAGCCACACATGGAAGCAGGTCATCGCGATATTCTCGCTGCGCTCCACGAGCATGGCATCGTGGTAGACGCATACCCCACGCAGCTCCCTGCGCCGATTGCACATCATGGTGCCGCAGCCCGCGCCTTTCCCATGCAAGGTGTTCTCAAGTATCACGGGTTAAGCGATTGGGCGCAACGTATCGCCTTTTTACCGAGTATTTCACTCAACAGCGATGCGGCTAGCACTGTCACCTATGTTGAATTTGTGCCGACCGCTCCACACGACGATATATGGCTCGGTGATGCACCGGCCACCGGGCGTGAACGTGACCGCATCGTGCAGACGCTTGATGCCCTCCGGCACATGGCTGGCGTCGCGTGGCCGGCACGTGTGCGCACCAAAAACTTCTTTCGTGCTGCGGTGGCTGGCAAAGGATTAGGGTCGAGTGCATCGGGTTCGGCAGCGTTGGCAGTGGCTGGGATTGCCGCACTCTTCGGTGACCACATGATCGCAAATCAGCGGTTTGTCAGCTGTGTGGCACGCCTCTTGGCCGGGTCGGGGTGTCGGGCCGCAGTTGGTGGGATTGCCCTATGGGTGTCGCATCTCGGGTTGGGGCATGCCGATAGTTTTGCGGTTCGGCTCGATTCGCCGGGACTCTTCGATGATGTCGCCTTGTTGACAGTGCCCATCGAATCTCGTGTGGGGCTCAAAACTGAACAAGCTCATGCTGATGCACCGGCAAGCACACTGTTTGCGGGATGGATGGCGACGCGTAGCGCCGAAATCGTGGCTGGTATCGCCGCAACACGCCGTGGTGACTGGCAGTGGCTGGGGCGTATGTCGGAAATTGATAGTATGCGCCTCCATGGGGTGACGATGTCGGGGGGCGACGACTATAAAATTATCGGTTGGGAAGCGGAGAATATTGCCTTGTTTCGCATGTGTAATACGCTTCGTGCTCAGGGTGTCCCCGTCTACTGTTCCACGGATACTGGACCCACAGCCGTGTTTATGCTCCAGCGTCAGCATGTGGACGTGGTCACACATGCGATTCGTGCGCTGGTTCCAGATGCGCCCATCATTCACGGGCAAATTGCAGGTGCCGCACAGTTGGTCCCGATTGCTGAGGCGCAGACACTTTTGGCAATGACATAACGGTGTGTGCAAGAGAGGTATGTAATGAGTAATAGCGACTTTTTGAGTGATGTACAGGCGCAACCCGACTTGCTCGAGCATGCCTTGCGTGCGCATCTCGCCGCCGGTAGCGCCCTCGAAGGTGCGGCCAAGGCGCTCCGCGAGGCGACGCCGCGCCGAATCATCATTACGGGAATGGGGAGCTCGTTTTATTCAGCCTACCCGGCCATGCTCAAACTCTTTGCTGCCGGGTTACCAGTGACGCATATTGAGCTCTCCGAATTGTTGCATTTTGGTCACCAAGCACTAACACGCGACACGGCGCTAATCGTCATTTCGCAATCGGGTGAAACAGTCGAAGCGGTGCGCCTGCTCAACGATCGTCATCCACAGTCACTCCTCATCGCCGTCACCAACAACCCGAATGGGACGTTGGCGCGGCACGCCGCACACGTCATCCCCCATATGGCGGGGAGCGAGCGAGCGGTGGCCACCAAGACCTACACCACGTCACTGTTGGCGCTGACCGTATTTGCGGGACGCGTGGTCGGTGATGCGCCAGCACAAATCGCCGATCAGCTGTTGCCAGCCATAGACGCTCAACGCAAACTGGCCCAACAGTACAACCCAGACACACTCCCCGACGAGTGGCGTCGCCCTGGCCCGATTACGTTTGTGGGGCGTGGTCCATCCTATGCGACTGCACTCGCTGGTTCGTTGCTCTTCAAAGAGACGGCGCGCATTTCTGCGGATGCGCTGAGTAGTGCACAGTTCCGCCATGGTCCACTCGAAATCGCAGGTGCGGGGCATCGAGCGGTGATTTGTGCGGGTCCTGGAGCCACATTCGGCTACGATATGCGGCTCGCCGACGAACTCCACGCCTGTGGCAGTGATGTTTGGTTGATAGGACCGGTCAGTACATCACGACGCTATCCCACCGTGTCATTGCCGCCACTCGCCTTTGCTCCACTCGCTGAAATTATTCCGCTACAGTTGGCAGCCCGAGCTATGACGTTGGCGTGTGGGCTGACCCCCGGTGAATTCGCCCGTATCGGTAAAGTGACTGATAGCGAGTAACAAGGAGGGCGTCATGAGCGATGCCGGCATGCTTCAACTCTTGCGTGAACTCTGTGATATTCCGGGCCCGAGTGGCTACGAAGAGCCGGTACGTGCCTTCCTGACACAGCGTTGGCGCCCACAGGCACAGAGCCTCAGCGTGGATGCGGTGGGCAATTTGTTGGTGCATGTGGGTGGGCGTGGTCCACGCGTGCTCGTACAAGCACACATGGACGAAATCGGTTTTGTGGTGCGCTATATCACCGACGATGGCTTCTTGCTACTCGATACCGCCCAAGGGGCGCGACGCTTGTCGCCCGACCGGCGCTACATGATCGGCCAGACCGCCCAAGTGCTTGGACGGAATGGTGTGGCAGCACGTGGGATTTTCGCAGCAGCGAGTGGGCATGTGATGACCCAAGCCCAGCTCGACAAGGCGCATCTCGGATTCGAAGATATCTTTGTGGATATTGGTGTGACCAGTCGCCGCGAAGCAGAACTCTTTGGGGTGCATGTGGGCTCCCCCGTCATCTGGTACCGTGGCCTACAGCGCATTGGGCGCTACGTGAGCGGCAAAGCCATGGATGACCGCATGCCCCTCGCTATCATGGATATGCTCGTGCAACAACTCGACACGAGCACGTTGGCATGTGAATTGTGGTTGGCTGCCACCATCCAAGAAGAAAACGGCCTGCATGGTGCCCGTGCCATGGGGATCCGTGGCCAATTCGACATGGTGTTGGCACTCGATGTGGGACTCACTGGCGATGTGCCTACCGTGGGTCTGCGTGAATACGACGCACGTCTCGGTGGTGGTCCCACACTCGTGCACAAAGATGCCGCCATCCAGTATGACCGGCGTTTGCTGTGGCATTGTGCCGATCTCGCCGCCCAACAGGGGATTCCGTTCCAACACGGCGTCTATGCCAACTACGGATCTGATGGAGCTGCGTTCATTGACGGGGGGACACCTGCCCTCTTAATCGGTATTCCGACACGTTATACGCATACTGCATTCGAAATGGTAGACCCAAGCGACATTGATGCCACCGTGCGTTTGCTCCACGCATTCGTACACCAACCGTGGCAACCGAGCTAGACAATTCTCGTCCTGAAGAGATGGAGCACGAGTTATGACACGCGGCCGTGCCGTGGTGCTTGGTGGTGGGGGCGGGGCAAGTGTGGCACTGCGCGCCATTCCCGATAGCTATGAAAAAACAGCGATTATTGCGGTGACGGATACGGGGCGTTCCACTGGTGTGGCTCGCCAGCTTGGGGGTGGTATGCCCGCCCCCGGTGATATTCGGGCCACCATTGCGACATATGCGCGCAATCAGACAATTGCACAGCTGATGCAACACCGCTTCGATGGACAGGGTGATGCTCAATTTACTGGTATGGCGCTCGGGAATCTGATGCTGGCGGCATTGTATCGAGAATCAGGCGACTTTGCCCAGGCGGTGGCTACACTGGCAATGCTGGCCGATTGTGCGGTGACTGTGCTTCCCGTGACTACGCATTCCACCCAGCTTTGTGCCCATCTAATTGATGGTAGCGATCATGTGGGTGAAGTCGCCGTGCGCGCCCCTCACAAGGCGCCGATTGCAGTGTGTCGCCTTGAACCGGCGGTCCCCGCATACCCGTTAGCGTGCCAAGCTATCATTGATGCAGATCTTGTGGTAATCGGACCAGGGAGCTTTTTTACGACCATTCATGCCGTCCTGCTTCCGGACGGTATCTGCGAAGCACTGCATCAATGTCGTGGCAAGGTGATTTTTGTGTCGAATACGACGACGCAGACGGGGCAAACTGAGCATCTCGACAACGTGGGGCATGTGGCCATGCTGGTGGCGTTGTTGGGGAGCGGGGTGCTTGATGCCGTGTTGCTCAACAATCGGCTCGCATCACGGGCGCAAATCGCTCGACTTGCGACTGAGGGGCTCAAACCGCTCGATCTCGATGCGAGTGATGTGGCGAGCATCGCAGCCTTGGGGGTGCGTGCAATTCCGTGGCCACTGATTGAATCGGATAGTGGGCAACGCACGCTGTGGAACAAACAAGATACCCTGCGTCACGATGCACGTGCGTTACGTGCTGCCATATTGCGGGTGCTCTACAAAGGAGAAGAGAACCATGACCGTGCCTGATAATCATGCGCCACTGACCAGTTATCAGTCGTATCCAGTAGCAGAAATGGCGCACCGCGCCCACGATTTTCGTCAGACCATGCAACGGCGCCGTTCGATTCGCATGTTTGCAGATACACCGGTGCCCAAAGAAATCATCGCCGACATCCTCTTGACGGCGGGTACGGCGCCGAGTGGTGCCAACCAACAACCGTGGCATTTTTGTGCGGTGAGTAATCCAGACATGAAGCGGCGTATTCGTATTGCCGCTGAGCAAGAGGAGCAAGCGTTCTACACGGGGCGCGCTCCACAAGCGTGGCTCGATGCCCTCGCACCACTTGGCACCAATGCGAGCAAACCCTTTCTCGATATTGCACCATGGCTGATTGTCTGTTTTGCCCAAACGTGGCACTACACGGCCGACGGCGAAAAAGGGAAAAACTACTATGTCACCGAGTCAATGGGGATTGCGGTGGGGATGCTGATTACCGCCATCCACAACGCCGGCTTGGTTACACTCACCCATACGCCGAGTCCGATGGGGTTTTTGGCCGATATTTGTGGCCGTGGCGAAAACGAACGCGCCTACTTATTGATGCCGGTTGGCTACCCCGCCGATAACTGTCAGGTGCCGATTATTACCAAAAAAGCGCTGTCAGATATTGCGACGTTTTTTGAATGATGCGTTTGGGGCGTTATTTTTGCACGCAGAGGGAGCGTTGGGCGTATACGGGAAACGGAGTCTTTTTTTTATGGCTCGCATCATTTCATGATGTAGTATGCGCCCCGTTTATCACCAATGCGGAGCAATATGTTGCGTTCAACCAGGTCGGCTAGATCACGACGAATTGTTTCGGTTGACACCGATGGATGCATTTCTTGGAGTTCCCCATTGGTGATGCGATGTTTTTCAGTGACCACAGTAATGGCACTAATTTGGCGGTCATTGAGCCCCATCCGGCGCCAATGATCGTTGCCATCGCTCACCGGCGACTCACTGTCATCATTGCTATAGAGTGTGACCACGAAGCCGCCATCGGTTTCTGCAAAAACAGGTGGTTGCAAGCCGGCAGCTTCCATCATGAAAATCATACGATTGATGCCGTAGCCGAGTCGTTCAATCAAGCCATAATCGGCCATCACCTGCACCAGTGTTTCATTGCGTGAAAAGCGCTGGTCAGCAATGTTTTCAATGGTCATGTGGCCGGGCAACCGGCCCGGTGAGTGGCATTCGAGGCGATCAGAAAAGAGCGTAATCCGGATTCCTTCGCCGCGGATGAGATAATCGCGATGTGCGACCGCATTCACCAGTACCTCACGTACCACGGCTAGGGGGAACTGTGTCCAGTCTTTGCGTTCGAGCCCCTGCATCACACTGCCACGTTTCATGTGCTGGCTGAGCCACACTTCGGCACGTCGGACTGCTTCGACCAACGTATCGTGGATGTCCTCGCGCAGGAATTCGTCACTCATGCGTGGCCCCGCATATTGCACCAGTGTGATTTCGGCCTGTGGAAAAAAGCGTTCCACATCACTGGCAAACAACAGCACTCCCGCATTGGTGGGGCGGATGACGTGCTCTTGTTGGTGCATGCAGCCGCGCTTCATCAAAAAATCCACGGCGTTTTCTTCGGCAACGGCACCCACGCGATGCACATACCCGGTAATTTTGGCGGGGTCGAGGTCGGTGATTAGGGCATCGCCGTGTGGTAGTCGTTCCCATGTCATGCCACCGCGTTCCACAAACAGGCTCCGCAAGGCATCGGGTTCGAGAGGTAGATCGTCGGCGTCACGGCGTTGCACATAGCGCCCTTTGACCGCATACACGTTGGGCAAGCCACTGGGGACATTCACAAAGATGAGCATCTGGTTGGCATGCTCGATTTGGAGCGGCATAGGAATGACGAGAGTGGGTGAACACATCGCTGCCGCATCAAGCACGAGCCGACTCGTCTGCTCTACGTCAATGACTCCCTCAGCTTTTTGGGTACGCGGGTTGACACCAATCACAATCATGCCGCCACTCGCATTGGCCATTGATGCTAACAATTCCGCTAAATCTTCACAGCGCACGGTGGCACGGGCATACGCCAAGTGTTGACTACTTGGTTGGCTGAGGAGTGTGGGCAAAATGGCAGTAGTCATTGCGTGCAACTCCGCAAAACAATGCGAGAGATATCAGTGTGTGGCCACTGTTGGCATGGTGTAGCACGCAGACGTACCACATACATACACATGATTTCGCATCAATACCGGATCGGTGTGGTGATATCCCCAGATAAGTGATTATTATCCAGTTAACATATTATATTTATCATACCATAGAATGGCATGTGTTCATTCAGGTTGGGTCAACATAAAAGGGAATATATGCAGGTACAGGTTCGTCGTCCGTTGCTCGTTATTGCGCTGTTGTCCACCTGTGTCACGTTGACGTTTATCGGCCACACCATGCTGTACCCCGTGTTGGCACCATGGCTCATGGAACGAAATATCGGGTTGGGTGCACTTGGTTGGGTGAGTTTTGCTTTTTCTTTGGGTAACTTAATTGGTGCTCCATTTGCTGGAAACTTGGTTGACCGCTGGGGTCGGCGCCCCATGCTGATTATCGGCCTGCTCGCAATCGTGATTGTGAATGCGGTTACACCCTTCTCAGAAGGTCTGAATCAATTTATCGCATTACGTTTTGTCCTCGGATTATTCAATTCGGGTGTAATGCCTGCAGCACTTGCAGCAACTGCGGATATCGCTCCTGACACACGGCGTGCAGCATGGATCGGTTACGTCACCGGGGGCATCAGCATCGGCCTGATTATTGGCCCGACAGTGGGTGGCATCTTGTACGATGCATTCGGCTTTGCTGCGGCGTTCTATGTGTCTGCCGCCATGGCATTGGTGGCCATGCTCCTGGTACTTCTCATCATGCCAGAAACACGTGGTGGTGTTGACGCCAATATCCATCAGCATAAGATTGATTGGTTTGGGCTATTGCGTAATCCACCACGACCACTATTTGCACTTGGATTACTACTGTGGATTGATTTTAGTTGGGTGTTTGCCTGGGTGGCCACAGAGCCTGCAACACTCAGTTACTTGTATGGACATCACAATTACACGGCAACCATGTTTGGTGTGGTGGTCGGTGTCTATGGTGCGGCTACCGCATTGGGCGAGCTCGGTGCAGGAGGTCTGAGTGATCGCTATGGCCGCTTTGTGATTATCGCTATCGGATTTTTGGTGCATGCGGCATGGTATGTGGGAATAGATCAGGCGCCAGCATACACGTCCATGTTGATTGCCTCGGTTATTTCTGGTTTGGGGGCTGGACTCGTCACCCCTGCGCTCGGTGCCGCCTACATTGATATCACTACTCCCGATCAGCGCGGGCAGGTCGCTGCCCTCAAAGAGATGATTATTTCACTCGGTGGCATGGTGGGCCCGTTGGTAGCCGTGGTTGCCACCGACCGCATTGATCCAACCTACATCCTACGAAGCGTGATTGTTATGATTGTTGTAACTGCAGCGTGTGCGGGTGTATATGCCTGGAGACTCCGGCGGGTACGTTCCGGTTAGGGATAGGCGAATCAATGTGATGGTCATGGATTCGCCCAGCCATACTCCCTAGTACAGCCGATGACTACCCACCACACCGTGAATGTGTCGCAATACACGGTGCACATACGTCAGTAATGTGTAAGTAGCGTGTGGTTCAAACCCATGTTTAGTCGTGTTGTGGTAGCATCAATAGAAGTCTCCCATGTACGAAAGTTGTACGCTCGCATGACCACACGTATCCGCCGCCCTGTCCTGATTGTCTGGTTGCTCGCTGCCTGTACTGCCCTGATGATGACGGGTAACACCATGCCGTATCCGGTGATTGCACCCTGGTTGATTGCGCGCAACATCGGCATGGGTGCACTCGGGTGGATGAGTTTCGCTTTTTCATTGGGCAACCTCATCGCATCGCCACTCGCTGGTTCACTCGTGGATCGCTGGGGGCGGCGTCCCGTCCTGCTGATTGGGCTGGTATCCATTGTCTGTGTCAACGTGGCAACGGTCTACGTCACCACCTTCGAAACCTTTGTTGTGCTTCGTTTCGTCCTCGGCTTTTTTAATGCGGGGATTATGCCTGCGGCCCTGGCTGCGACTGCCGATATCGCTCCCGAGGAGCATCGTGCGCAGTGGATCGGCTACGTGACTAGTGGTGTGAGTATTGGTCTGATTATCGGACCAACCATTGGCGGCGGATTGTACGATGCCTATGGATTTGCCATGCCGTTCCTCGTGTCCGCGGGGCTGGCACTCATTCCTGTGATTCTTACGATGACCGTCGTGCCCGAAACCCGGCCCGTCATCGCTGCCAACATCACGCGCCGCCTCGACGATGGCTTCATGGATGTCATCCGTAATCCACCGCGCCCACTTGGTATTCTGGCCGTGCTGTTGCTCATTGATTTTATGCTGGAGTTTAACTGGATTGCCAGTGAGCCTGCCATGATTAGCCAACTCTATACGCAACACAACTACACGGCCAGCATGTTTGGTATTGTGGTCGGTATTTTTGGTGCAACCACCGTGCTGAGTCAGATGCTGATTGGTGGGATTAGCGACAGGGTAGGGCGATTTCGGGCGATTGCGTTGGGGTTATCTATCAACTGTGCCTGGTATCTCGGTGTCAGCATGATGCCACAGTACACGTCACTCATGATAGCCTCTGGGATTGCGGGGATTGGTGCAGGTGTGCTGACACCTGCCCTAGGGGCCGCCTATGTGGATATCACTGATGTGGCACATCGTGGGCGCGTCAACGCCTTGCGGAACATGGCACTCGCAATCTCGGGGATGTGTGGTCCTGTGGTCGCTGCATTGCTGACCGACCGCATTCCAGCGTGGTATTTCTTCAATGGCGCGACCACGTTGATGGCGTTGGGTATCGTGTGTGCACTCAGTGTGTATTGGTGGTATGAACGGCACAAACCGACGGCATAATTGCTGCGAGAGCAGCTGAACATCCCCCCACACGTTGTATGCGTGCAGGGGGATATTGTCATCTATGCGGACTACTACGGGAAGACGCGTCCAACGAACCAGACACCGCCTTGGACCCAGCCAATACTAATTCCCCTCAGTCTTGAAACAGGTGTTCCACACTGCGTTGTGACCAGCAAACCAGCCCTCATTCCAGCGTTCTGGGCGGTGCGTGTAGAGGGTATTCCGTGATGGTTATGGGTGTGTTGGGTCAAAGACACGCCCGGCGAACCATGTGCCGCCACTCACCCATTCGCCTTCTTTGTCACCCCATCCTTGATTTACCAACCATACGGTGTCCCAGACGACATCATCACCGTCAAAGTATCCTTCATCCCAGTCTTCGGGTCGGGTGCGATATTTGACACCATAGGCCAGTGGGTAGTGTGCCAGAAACCCGGTACCGATGATGACCGGTCGGCGCAACCACTGGGTGCTGTGTTTGAGATGGCTGAGTGTATAGCGTGTCAATCGATCTTCGTGACAACCAACCACACAATAATGTGTATCAATGCTCAAACCGGAGTTGACACTATTCAAATAGTAGATGACATCTTCCATCATGAATGGTGCGGTCGCCGCATTGCTATCCGAATTAAACCACGTACAGGTCGTCCAAATAGAGTTGCGAATCTGGAGCGTGGAATTTTTGATGCCGATGCTCAACGTACTCGGAGCAACAATGCTCGTACCACCCCCATTGGCTTGGTTGCCGACATATCCTCCCATGTTTCTGAATGCGTTGGGGCGTAACCAATAGCTCGATGCGGGATACGTCAAGGAACTCTTGAAGTCAACCCAGCCGAACAACATCATCCAGGCAGTGGGCCCACACCCCGACAGACAACTACCCGGTACCTCGAACTGGTCATACCAGCGTTGTCGTGCATCACTCGTTTTGCGGTCACCATCTACATGGTAGTACGATGACCAGGAACTCCAGCCACGTGAATTCAGTGTTTGGTCTTGATGGCGTACTTGTTCGGTCATGACGATAACAAGGTCAAATGCGACCTGTGGATTTGTCGTCAGTGTACCGCGCTGGTAGACCCGCATGCGCATTCGTGGGAACGAAACGATGTTCCCCATACCATCGCGTGGTAGTGCACCTGTTGAAATATTCATGATCGGATATTTCAGGAATTGCTTATCTGCCACATCAATGCTTGTTGCACCCAACGACCATGAAAAGCCCGCATTCGTACCCTCGGTAACAATATCACTATTTGTTGCCCCAGGTACGGGGATGACCACCGATGCCTTGCTGTTTTCAGGAACGGGGACACTGAGTACAAACGGTACCGCGCCACTAGCACCCGAACTGCGCTGTATGATGCGTTGCTCAATGGCCCAGTGCGGTGCGGATTGTGCGCGTAATTGACTAATCAGTGGGGCAAACGATGTGCTGTACCCGCGTGAATAAGCATCAAACGCATTGCTGTAGTCGGTATCATCCCATGACCACAACTGGGCTGCTTCACGGTCGGTGACCCCCGTGAGTCGCACATCGGGCATGGGGACTTGTGCGTTATCCGATGTGGAGTCCTGGGAATTGTTCCAGTAGACATCGGTCACATTCCGGGCTGGGTCGCGGGCAATCTCATCAAAAGATGTATTCAATCCGTTGATGAGTTGTGGGAAATTTCCACGTCGTGCCACGATCCGCTCACCGACGACGCCGACATAGCCCAGCGAGTCCAACTTGAACAACTTCAGGCTCGTGCTACTTGGGGATTGGTTGAGCAATACTCTGCTTACGGCGAGCCCGCTACTTTTCCAATGTGGGACAGGATAGTCGTGACCGTTGCCCGTCACATCTGGGATGGTGAGCATGACAAATCCACGAGGAATGGTTCGTGCACTATCCGCAAAGACCGAAATTTCATAGTAGGCTGGTGAATTCCCACTATCAATATCGGGACGATAGAACGGTACAGCGTTTTCACCGAGTGTCACCGTATTCCAATCGGGATCCACGTTGGCACGTTCGTCAGCGATGTGTTGTAGGACGCGATATTGCATCTCGACAGGGAGATTTTTGACTGGGATGGTCCCTGTGCCAAAGTTCCCTGGCGTACTCGTTGCTGATGCCGTTTGTGTGCGCGATGCCGTGCTGGTCATGGTAAACGTCTTGGTAATCACCGTCCGACTCGGTGTGAACGTGGGGCGTCCCAACGGCGTTGCCGATTGTGTGCTCGTGCGGGTCATCGTACGACTACTCGTTTGGGTGGGTCGTGTAACCGATGGTTGGAATGTGGCCGTAAAAATGCGCGTGCGACTCTGGGTGGGTGATCCCGTTGTAGTCACCGTGCGCGTGTGTGATGCGGTCGTGGTTGGTGTCGCTGTAATGGATGCCGTGAGCGTTGCAGTGCTCGTGCGTGAACGGGTAACGGTAATCGCAAGATTAGGTGTGGAAGTACGGAATATAACAAACGTGGGTAAGGCGGGAATCAGTGTGAACGCTGCCGGACGCGTGGGTACCAACGTGCGAGTATTGAGCGCGACATCGGTGCGTGATAAATCAGCCCACTGGGTGAGATAAAGCGCCATCGCAGTCTGTTGTAATTGTGCGGCCTTGGTTTGTGTGGCACCAGGTGCTGCCGCTATGGTCTGTTTGGCTTTGCTTGTTGCGATGAGCGCAGCTGATGTTTTTACTAGATCGACAGCAGGAATCGTCATGACCGGTATGGGTGTCTGCGATGGTGTCTGCGATGCAGTCAACGTTTTTGTTGGTACGACTGCAGTCAATGGGAAGCCACCCACATAGTGACCAACGATACGGTTGCCACCATAGGCAAAGTTCGCCAATTCTACCGCAGACATTTCGCCACTATCAGCGCCACCGACCATCAGTGCTATGCCATTCGCGACACGCATGGGTTGCATACCAGCCGGGGCAGGACCTTCGGCCACCTTGTTGCCATCAATGTAAATCTGTAGCGTGGTGGCATCTTTGACAAATGCAAAGTGATGCCATCCCGTGTTGAAATCACTCCACACGTGACTCAAACTTCCAAATGTCAGTGTGCGTGTGCTTCCTCGCCAAAAGACGGAAGGCCGGTTGATGCCCGGGCTCATGGCGGCCAATGCGCGGTTAATCGCACTGCTTCCATCGAGACGTGCCCAAAAGAGCAACGTACTGTTAGTACCTGGAGCACTCGCTGTCGTTGCGTAGTAGCCAATACTACGACGTGCTTGCATTTTGATTGCAGCAATGCGCTCGAGTGGGCGCGGTAGTACATCCTCGGGGTAGTAGACATCTGGACAGTTGCCACCACCACAATAGGCAAAGACCCCATTCATCTCGGGAACGTAAATATCGTTGAATGTCAACGAGCTCATTGGATTCGGTGTCAGGGGATCCACATAAGGGAGCGTTGCAAGGCTACTCACCGTTCCTGCGCTAAGCGCTATGTTAAAGATGCGTACTTCGTCAATTTGCCCGTTGAATGATGGCATGCCATCACTCCGCCATGCCAGCGTCATTTTGGCATTTTGTGCATATGGTGGGATTCCAACCGTTGCTGTGTTTTCAAGAATGCCATCAACATACAGGCTACGCGTATACCCATTGACCACACAGGTTACATGATGCCAATCCTTGTCGGTAAACAAGGTCGTAGAGGCAATATCATCGCTATAGGTGCTACAGAAGAACGTATTGTCTGGTCGGAATCCCATGTTAAACAGTTGCCCGGTAAAGAGCGTAGCTCCATGTGAAAGGAGAATTTCCTGGGTATTGATGCGTGTCCGTTTGACCCACATCCCCACACTAAAACTAGGCCCAAGATTGACGGGATTGGCACTCTGCAAAAACGCATACTTGCCAGATTCGAAGTGTACAGCGCGGCCATGCACCCCATCAACTAAAATTGGACAGTAGATGAGTGCACAATTAAACGTATTTCCGAGTGTAGCTCCACTCACCATATCGGAATACGCAGTAAGCGGTGCGAGATGGTTATTGAGTGCCAAGCTTGAATGGAATTGACTTGCCGCCCACGGAACAATCGTCATTGTTGGTGGTACTGCGTTCAGTACCGCTTGTCGTGATGTACTACTACTCGCCAAGAGATGGGTACCCGGGAATATACACTGTACCTTTTGGGGTTCAACAAACCCACCGTGTGCCTGACTACTCCGCACGCTAAAGCGCATGCGGAAGTCACCATCTACGCCCACATTCCCACTTGCCCGATCATCGAGGGGGATGGCAGTGTCAAGCCCTGCAGTCAAGCCATACACCTGTGCATATGCACGTAACGGCGTACCCGCTTGGTGAATGCCTTCGAAGCCATCCAAACTCCCGACCACTTCAACGAACGCTCCACTACGATACGCTTTGCATGCGATACGCGTATCTGCGAGCACATTCACGGTAAAGTTATACCCACCGATTTCATCGAATGTCAGATGCTCTGGAACTGTTGCTGAATTGTTCTGCAGTACTTTGTGTTCTGCTGCAGTGAGCTTTATCGTAAAGCTACTACCAATGACGCTGGCGCCACTTGCAGTGACCGTCACGGGTACTGTTACACGTTGGTCGGGAATAAGCCCAACATCCGCGTTACCGTTGTTAATGTTGATATTCCACCCTTCAGGCAGATTATTTGTTTGAAAGATATTGATGAGTCGGTTCGAACCACTAGTGTTGATAATATCAAATGCATGCTCAAATATTGGCGCTCGATTCGGAGTTGCTTCGAAGTTTTGGATGTTTTCTTGTTCGTCGACTCCATCTTGATTTCCCAGAATTGATTCTGCGGGAATCGTTCCCGATGCATTGACTTTCACGATTTCTACACGTAAACAACTGTGGAAGGAAAAGACTCCAGCCGCTTTTTGTGCATCGGTGAGGGATGGATTTGGCACCCATTCTGTGTATACGTCAACATATCCACCTGGTGGAATTGCATTCAACCCAGGGAATCGTGCTGATGTGATTAATCCGCCAATGTTAACCCACGATGTGTTTTGTACACCTACACCTAATGGATCGGATACTTTGATCTGCACCTGCACATTATTCGCCGTCGCTGTCCCAAAATTGCGTACCCGTGTATATACACGATTGATGGCCCCAATTGCAGGATCATCACCATTGCCACGTGGTACGCTTAATCCTTTTAAATCATTCCACATGCCATAGCGGTAATTCCCATATCCGTTGAGTGGGCTATCAACCCAAATATCCGTGGTTTCGTATGTTTCGCCGGGTGGTTGACGCCACGGATAAATACCAACATCAGGCTGAATCGCCTGCGCACCATAACCAACGCGTACACACCAAGTTTCACCATTCGATTGACTCGATGTGACGCCGATTGTAATACCATCAGTCATGTCAAATCCGCTGGCGCCATCCGTCGAATTATTGAATGTATCGCCGACTTTCCATAATACATTGCGGTCTGCAGCCGTGTTTGGTGTTCCTACACGCCCACGCACCACAACTTTTTGATCAATAAATTCACTTTCGTTGATATCCGATGTCCCGGGTAAATCTCCGTCAATGATGCCGTCACTATCAACATCTTCCCACTGGAGATTTCCACTAGAGACGACGCGTTCAATTAATACCCCTTCACTGGGGATTGGCAGTAACTGATCGCCGTTTACGCGTTTGCGTGCGCTAATCAGATAGTAGACACTTTCAGTGATTTTGACACGTATTATTTGCGGGACAGGGAACGACGCAGGATTATACTCGATGGCACGAATACAATATCCCATGTTCGATGGTTTCATCGTGCTTCCCGTATTATTTACATCAATGATGTATGAAGGCGGGAGCCATGATGCAAAAGTAAAAGTTTTGAGATTTGCACTTACATGACCTGGATAGCTCGCATCCATTAATTCAAAGTTGCTACGATAGTTACTCGGATGTCCATATGTCCAATGGTCACCAAACCCTGCATATGCTTGAAGTGCATGCCCCATTTCATGACCAAGCACTCCCCACATGTACTGGTCTAATGCGGCAAAATCTGTATCACTTCCACCTTCATCTAAAAATACCGTGTTACGATAATCGGCTACATCAGGGAATGGGAAGTCAAATTCTCTGTTTGGATAGTTGACACCGCGTAAGCGAGCTTGCGCCATGTTATCCATGAGCAATATCACGGTATCAGCATTCTCGATGAGTGGCTCTAGCGTGTCCTCGTCGGCGGCTGCAAGCACATCATCGACTAAAAGTTGGCTGTTATCAACATTGTCGTTGTATAGTTGATTATTTGACAACACGTAGTTGGAACGATACCCCAAATTCACAGGTCCGTATATACTAAAGTCCCAACCGAAGTTATTCCCGTTTGATATCGTGTTAAAGTGATTGTTAAGCGGTATCAGCCAATTGTTCGTCAGTTGAGCATCAGTCAGCCTTCGTGTGGAATCACTAAAGTGCACCCGTATTATGAGTGCCTTATTTTTTCCATTGATCCCTGCACTTGGCTTGGCTATCGTGGGTGCTTGGCCTTGTTGCTGTACCCATTGGTCTATGCCGCCAACACTGGTCTGGTCTGGATTCGCAGAAAAATCCACGACAGATGGAAGATTGTTGGGATTGTGCCATTCACTGCCTACTGCATGTGCGGCCGCATCTGTTTCTGCCATGGTGAGGGTGCGTGGTCGTGGTGAAGCTTGGGCAAATTGCTGTGGAGTGCTACCGTCCCAGATACTCGTGACCAACATGACACACGCCATGATCAAGACGACAATGCGATAGCGATGCTCTGAATGCATAGAGACCTCACATGTTGCACAAACAATTCGATTGATTACCAGGATATAGTGATAATACACAACAATGAGGAATAAGTAAATAGTTATTTATGTATGAGATGATGAATGCGGTACGTTTGCAATTATTACCGCCCGTACACGCATTGCGTGTACGGGCGGTAGATGAGTCGTAGGTTCACGAATTGATCACTACGGGAAGACGCGTCCAACGAACCAGACACCGCCTTGGACCCAGCCATTTCCACGCCCCCCCCAGCCTTGGTTGACCAGCCAATAGGTGTTCCATACGACATCGTCGCCATCAAACCAGCCCTCATTCCAGCGTTCAGGGCGTTGTTGGTAGCGCATACCCCATGCCAGTGGGTAATGTGCTAACCAGCCGGTGCCGATGACGACTGGGCGAGGGTTGCGGTCAGCGAGATGTTGCAATGCGAGTCGGTAGAAGCGATCCTCTGAGGCACCGACGATATTGTAGTGGGTGTCGAGCCCCATGCCTGTGCCCATGTAGCGCAAGTAGTGGACGGCCTCATCCATGTCCCAGGGCACAGTGGCACCCGAATTGCTGCCCACAGGACAGAATGTGCCGACACGATTGCGGATATAGAGAACCGAGTTACGGATGCCAGTATCCATTGTTAACGGAGCAGTACCTGTCGCTCCAATCGGATTACCCGTGGGTTGACCACCCGCGCGATAGGCCAACCAGCGCCGTGGGAATGGCGCTGACGTTTCCGTATAGCTTGGTGGTGGTGAGCTCTTGAAGTCCACCCAGCCAAACAACATCATCCAGGCCGTCGCACCACACCCCGACAGACAGTTGCTACTGACGGCAAACTGGTCGTAGTTGCGTTGATCAGTGGGCAAGCCTGCGTAAAATTCACGGAACGCACTCCACGACCGATTGGCACCGAGTGCTTTGACGGTTGTCGGGCATTCACCATCAATGGGACACGTCTGTGTTGATTTTTCCGTCATGAACAATGTCACCTTGGCAAGAACAGTTGATGCGTCCACAATGCTCAAGCGCAAGCGTGGTAAGTCATCGTCGGGCATGGAGCTGTTGGCTGAGACCTTGAGTACCGAGTATCCAGCCAGCGGTGTATCGAGCTCGTAGCTGAATACACTAGCACTACCATTAACACTCGGTGGTGTATCGTTGCGGATATTGGCCTGTGTCAAGCCACGGAAGGGTAGCACAACGCGTACCGATGTGTATTCTTGAATCGGTAAATGAAAGCGTTTGCCGGCCGCAGTTTGTGCATCACTGTAATCACCAGAAATATACGGGTCTATGACGGCACGTTCGTAGCGCCACGATTTGGCAGCTTGTTCCTTGAGTTGCTGTAGGAGCGGCGCAAACTCAAATGGATAATTTGCCAGATAGTCCTTGAAGTTGTTGGAGGCGTCCAATCCCTGGAATTTCCAGGATTTTGCGGCATCCGCATCGCGCACATTGCCACAATCAACAAGATCCGTAGGACTGATGATGTCCATGGTGTCATCCGGTGTATCACTTTCGAGTGTGTTACAGCCATACCCAGTGTCACCACTATACTGTGGAAATGCATTATTGAGCCCATCAGGAAGGACCGGGAATGCCCCCAGTGAACTGACCTGCACCAAGTCCTGTGTCGCCACATAACTCAATGTGTCCAGCTTCCAGATTTTTATGGGGATGGCATTGCGGAAGGTACGTGCACTGTTCGATGATGCGGTGATTTGACTACTAAGTGAGGCTCCACTGCTATTCCAATGAGGTATGGGATAGTCAACGATACCACATGATTCTGCACCTGAAGTCATACACTGTGGATTCTTACCGTAGTCCATGGCGAGTACGATGTAGCCACGTGGCTGTTTGCTCACACTGTCAGTCAGTGAGAGTTCGTAGTAGGCCGGCAATGTACCACCACTGATGTCAGGCCGATACATTGGAATCGCCAAGTCGTTGATTATCGGGTCTTGCCAGTCAGTTGCAGGACATCCTACCACTGTGCTGCCTCCACTCGCCTGACAACTCAGTAGACGTTGATCATTGATGAACTGCAATGCCCGTGCGAGCATGCCGTCTGGTAATCGGCTAATCGGTATTGCGTCTGGACCAAACGTCGCACTAATTGCCGTGGGACTCATGGTAATCGTCGCCGTCATCGTCACGAATGTGGGTGTACTAATCTTGGTGCGTGACGGTGGACGTGTGGATGTGCTGGTAAGGGATCGCGTGTTGGTGCGCGTTGACGTAAAGGGTCGCGTCGCCGTCATGGTGCGGGTCGAGGTCGCTGAGATTTTGGGGTCAGCGGTACGCGTACTCGTGTTGGACGGGAAGAGGGTGGGGAAGCCGATAATGATGACCGTCGGCGGAATAATGATAAATCGTGTGTTGGTTCGCACCGCTGTCCCAGATCGAGTTGCACGTATTTGAGCGGTTTCTGTGAGTTGGAAGCGTGCTTCTGCAGTTGCAGTCATATTGAATTGTGCCGCTTGGGTGCGCTGCACGTTCGTGGCAGTCAGATTGATACTGAGTGCCTGCGCGGTCGCTGTGGCAAAGATGGGGTTCTTGATGATGAAATCACCTGCCTGCGACGTTGCTGCCACCGCAGTCAAGAAGGGGTCGATTGCCGTCAACTTAAAAGCCGTGCGTGTTGGACCACTAAACGTGCCAGTTGGTGTACGTGATGTGGTAAGGGTTCTTGTGAACGTCATCGTCCGCGACGGTGTCAACGTACTGACTGGGGTGATGGACGGCTGTGCTGTTGCCGGATTGGGAATGCCGTTGCCGTAACGCCAGGCAATATAGTCGTTGGGGTAGGCGAATGGCGAGAACTCCACTGCCGCCATCTCACCACCAGCCACCGCCCCCATGTTGAGCGTAGAGCCGGATGCCACACGAAAGGGCTGGAGACCGGCGGGTGCCAGCCCTTCGGCAACACGGTTGTTGTCAATGTAGATTTCAAGCATGTTGCCACGTTTGACAAAGGTGAACAAATGCCACCCGTTGTCAAAATTACTCCACACGACACTCAAATTGGCAAACGTGAGGGTGCGTGTGCTCCCGCGCCAGAAGACACTTGGGCGTGTGACGGGTGGTGATGTCTGTGATTGCACCAGTGGATAGTTGACCATTGACGCATCATCGAGCCGCGCCCAGAACATCAACGAACCATCGGTACCCGGGTAGGGTGTCATCGTTGCATTGGGTGCCATCCCGTAGCTCATGAAGTGGTTGGGCTCCATGTAGAATGCAGCAAAGCGCTCATGTGGTCGGTTAAATGTCGTTGCGGGAACAGTGGTCGGTGTCGGATTGCCATCCGTGTCTGGATAGTAAATATCGGGGTAGTAGACCTTGGGACAATTCAGATTACTACAGTACGAAAAGACACCATTGGTCTCTGCAATAACCACATCGTTGAACGACATGCCTGTCGTCGGTACCGCGGCCAAATTGGGGTCGAGGGTAAAGAGCTGACCAATTTGTGTCGCATTCAGATTAAAGGGATACACGAGTACTTCGTCGAGAGTCCCGTCAAAGGCCCGGGCAATGTCAATACGCCGTCCCACATACATGGTGGCATTGCGTGCGTAGCTGGGGAGCACCGATGTACGTGAAGCGTCAAGGATACCATCAATATAGAGCAGCCGTTGGTTGCCTTGTACCACACATGCATAGTGGTGCCAGTCACGATCGTTGATTACTCGACTCGAGAGTAATTCATCGTTGAAAGTGCTACACAGGAATGTATTATCACTGGTGAATCCCATGTTAAAGAGTTGACCCGTCATGAAACTATTCCCATGGGAGACAAGGGTTTCCATGGTGTTGTTGCGCGTACGCCGTGCCCACGTCGCTACGGTGAAATTGGTGTTGAGATTGATAGGTGCCGTACTCTGGAGCATCGTGGAATTCGCATCAATCATGCGTGCGCCACGCCCGTGTTTGCCGGCGATGAGCACAGGACAGCGTCCAAATGCACAGGTGAAATCACCGAATGGCAGCAGGGGCGGCCAGAACATGTTTAGTGCCAAGTTGGAGTGGAACTGACTCGCAAACCAAGGCACGATGGTCGCGGTGGGTGGTGCAGTGTTAATCACATTGAGATTCTGGCTTCCACTACTTGCCAGCAGGTGCGTCCCTGGGAAGAGACAGCGTGCTGATTTGGGTACTTGGACTGCATCCCCCTTATTGGGGCTGTAGTAGGAGAAATTCATGCGGAATACCCCGTTGGATCCCACATCACCCGAAGCACGATCGTCAAGCGCAATCGGATTCCCCGATGCATCGTAGAGCTGGGCATAGGCACGTAGTGGTGTCCCCGCCTGGTGGATTCCCTGGAAGCCATCCAACGTGCCTACCACACTTACCCGTCCACTTTGAATGTATGCGTTGCACGTGATTGATGTATCTGCGAGCACATTGACAGTGAAGTCAAAGCCACCGATTTCATCAAATGTCGGATGGAGCGGTTCTTCTGCAGTCGTATTCACCAGGTCAATGTGTTCTGCAGCAGTTAACGAGACGGTAAAACTGCTCCCAATGGCACTTGACCCAACAGCGGTCACCGAAATTGGTACTGAGAGTGTGGCTAATGAGGATATCGGGATGTCCTCATTCCCGCCGTTGATGCTGAGTTGCCACCCTGTTGGCAGATTGCCATCATCGAAGATGTTGATGAGCCGATTGCGTGCCTCGGTGTTGATGAGATCAAATACATGCTCAAAAATAGGGCTGCGTGTTGGTGTGGCTTCGAAGTTGCGGATGTTTTCTTGTTCGTCAACACCATCTTGATTGCTGGTTATTGTTTCACCTGCAACGGTGGCAATCTCGACACGAATACAGCTATGGAAAGAAAAGACGCCAGCAGCAATTTGTTCAGATGTCAGAGTGGGATTTGGTGTCCACTCAGTGTACACATCTACATACCCACCGGGTGGAATTGTTGCTAAACTCGGAAATTGTGCAGACGTGACGAGCGCACCCACATTAGACCAACTCGAATTCTGCACCCCTACACCGAGTGGATTTGTGACTTTGAATTGAACCTTGACATCAACCGCATTCGTAGTACCAAAATTACGGACACGTGCAAACAGGCGGTTGACGGAACCAATGGCGGGATCATCACCATTACCACGTGGTACGGGCAATCCGGTCAGGTCGTTCCATGTGCCGTAGCGAAAGACACCATACCCGTTGAGCGGGCTGTCCACCCAGATGTCTGTGGTTTCGTATGTTTCCCCTGGGGGCTGACGCCACGGGTAGATACCCACATCGGGTTGATTAGCTGCGGCACCATAGCGCACACGCACGCACCACGTATCCGGGTTTGGTTGTGTGCCGAGCACTTCAATCGTGATTCCGTCTGTAGCATCGCCTGTAATTAGCCCATCAGTCGTATTGTTGAATGTTTTACCAACACTCCATAGTTTATTGAGATCTGCTAACCCACCTGAATTCGCAAAACCGCGTACGACGGATTTTTGCTGGATAACCTCATCTGCATCAATGACACCATTTCTTACAGCGGGGTCGCCTCTGTACAAATCTTCCCATTGCGTCATCCCGTCGGCTACGATACGCTCAATCAGAATACCCTCGTCGGGTATTGGTGCTAATTCATCTCCGTTGACTCTACGGTGTGCACTGACGAGATAATAAACACTCCCAGTTATACGTATGCGTAATATTTGCGGAGTAGGATATACAGCAGGGTCATATTCGATCGCCCTGAGACAGTACCCCATATCAGAAGGTTTTTGTGTGCCGGTATTGCTGATATCGATAATTAACGGGTCAGGGAGCCATTCTTCCATGGTAAATGTTTTTAGATATGCACTCACATGCCCTGGATACGCAGCATCGAGCAACTCAAATCCATTGCGATAGTTGCTTGGGTGCGCATATTCGATTTGTTGGTGAACACCACCTTTAAATGCTTGAAGCGAATGTCCTAATTCATGAGCCATGACGCCCCACATATAGGTGTCTAAGGCTGCTGAAGTACAATCACATGTCCCACCTTCATCCATGAAAATGGTGACGATGTCGTCTCCCAAATCAAAAAAACCAAAGTCATAGTCTAGCTTGTTCCAGTAATTGACCCCGCGCAGACGTGCTTGATATTGATTATCCATCAGTAATATTACTGTGTCTGCACGTTCTAACAGTGGTTCAAGTACAGACTCATCTGAAGCATCTACAACATCGTCAACGAGATCCTGAGCATTATCTTCATCGTCATCACTCATTTCATTGTTTGGCCGTACATAGGTACTTCGTGAATCGACATTTACTGGTCCATAAAAATCAAAGTCCCACCCATCGTTTCGACCATTTGACATGGTACGGAAATGATTGTTGAGTGGGGTAAGCCAATTCGTCGTCAGTTGTGCGTTGGTGAGGCGTTGGGTGGCATTGCTGAAGTGTACTCGAATGATGAGCACCCGATTTCTGCCGGTGACGCCCGCTTTTGGTTGGGTCGCACTCAGTCGTCCTTGGCGTGTCAGCCATTGGTCCATACCACCAATTGTATTGACTTCGCTTGCACTTGGTGGCGAAAAATCCACCACATATGGCACATTGCGTGCATCATGCCACTCACTCCCGAGTTTGTGTGCTGATGCATCTACCCACCGACTGAGCATTCGGCTCAGTCCAGATGCTGGTGATGCACATTACACCGATGGTCATCATCACGATGAAACGATACAAACGTGTGGTATTCATAACGACCTCACTTACGGACGTTGATATATCATGAGAACGGATATCTTGATACTAGCGTATATTTGTCGTTTTGTGAATAGTATTTTACAAATGACCATCGTAGTATCTGTATTATAGTGATTTGTACATACAAAAAAGTGCCGACGTATTGGGAAACCAATACGTCGGCACGTGTGAAACCAATTGCTTACGGACTGACACGTCCTGCAAACCAGGTGCTG
>JBEANH010000027.1:0-37490 GCA_041165505.1 Chloroflexota bacterium
GCGTACGGCTCCGTGTGTGTGTCAGCGTACGTGATGATGTGCGAGTTTTGGTAGCGGTGCGGGTCGGTGTGGGTGTGAGCGTAGGCGTATTTGATGGAGTCAACGAACGGGTAAATGTGGGTGTAATAGTATGTGATACCGTCAGCGTGCGTGAGGGTGTGTGGGTGATAATTGGTGTGCGTGTAAACGTGCGCGTGTTGTAAACACCCGATAAATTGGTGCCCCCAATCAGGATGCCGCCGTCACGCAAGCCAACCACCGAATTCTGGTTGTCGGAAGTCACTGTAAAGGCATTGTTGATTGTGCTGACTGGAAAATTCGCATAATCTTTGATACCCCACGTCAACAATGCACCATCGGCACGTACTGCCAGCGAACAGTCTCGTCCTGCGGCAATACTCACAATATTGGTAGCACTCGATGGTATAGTGATTTGTCCTTTTGAATTGTTCCCCCAACCAACGATTTGCCCTGTGTTGAGGAGTGCCAACGAGTGATCTTTGCCGGCACTAATAGCGATAACTCCAGACAAACCACTGGGGACTTTGGCTTGTCCACTTAGATTTCCGCCCCAAGCTACGACGGTGCCATCGCGCTTGAGTGCGACGACGTGGGTGTCCCCGCCATCAATGGCCACGACACCCGTTAAGCCACTCGGTACGTTGGTCTGGCCACTATCGTTGTTGCCCCAGGCTGCCACGGTGCCATCGTTGCGTACCGCCAGCCCAAACCGGCCACCTGCCCCAATGGATGCAATGCCAGTGCGCGCATTTGCCGGAATATTTGTTTCACCGAAGTCGTTCTGCCCCCAAGCAAACAAGCGTCCGTCATAGGTCAGGATGTAGGATGTGGCCATGGCTGCTGCTACATCCTTGAAGAGCAGTTCTTTGTAAATCGTCGGAATCATGGATTCTTGGAACTCGGCTTGATTTTTGCCCCAGGCCACTAACGTGTTGTTGTGTAACACGCCGAGCATGTACAAATTGCCAATGGCGACTTTACGTAATGCATATGGATTGGCGGTGGGCGTCATGGTGCGTGACGCCGTAAATGTACGTGTATTGGTCGGACTTCGTTGCGGAGTGGCCGTGTTGGTGATAGTTGGTGTGTTGGATGCGGTAAATGTGGGTGACCGATATGTGGTCGGCGAGCGTAGTCGAGTATTGCTCGGGGTGCGACTCGAGCTCGGGATACGTGACGGCGTAAATGTTTTGGTTGGCGATGGCGTGCGTGACGGTGTAAACGTGCGACTCGCAGTTGGTGTCAATGTTTTGGTGCTAATCGTATCAATAGTAGCCGTGGGCGTATTGGTGGCTGTAGCCGTGTTGGTTGCTGTGGCCGTATATGTCAGTGTGGGAGTCGCAGGAACTGTCGTCGCAACCGTCGTCGCTGTGCCAAGTGTGACGCGCATGGCACGGGTGCGTAGCATGTTGGTGGCGTTGGTGACTTCGCTCACATTGGCGCTACTCAACGGCACATCGCCGACGGTTGTTGCACTCACTGGAACTGTCAACACGCATTGGTGTTTGGCCGGCACTGTCATCCCCGTGACCAGCACAGATGTGGACGCTGTAGTGACTGTGCCACCACAACTCGATGTGACTGGTGCCCCGAGTGTGGTGTTCGATGGAATGGTGAAGCGAAACCCTACCCCCGTTTGATCAACCGTGGCATGGTAATTGGTGGTGGTGACGAGGATTGCGGCTTCATCGTCGGTGCTGGTAATCAGTTCGTGGGAAAACTGCGCATCAATCACCGTGGATTGCGGGAGGACGTATTGTTCACTACGAATCTGGTATACACCCGGCTCTGTACCGATTCCCCAGTAGGCGTTGATGCCACCCGGATGTGGGTTGGGTGCCACATAATCGCGAAACGCCATCCCGGCCCAGTATGATGCCACATCGTCCGGATTACCCACATAAGTGGCACTCATCTGGCTGCCAGGCACGTCGCGTATCCCCACCGCATAGCCTCCCGTGTCACCGATTTCTCCAACAGAGCGGTATGGTGCATCAAATTGGTAGGCCACTGTCTGTCGGCTCTGTCCGGGTGCTACTTGGCCACCCTTGTAGATGCGCACGTCAACGGTGTTTTCATTGGGAATAATGGCGGTGATTTTTTCGGTGTAGTAGTTGTTAGGAAAGGTATAAAAGATTTCGCGGTCAAATGTATAGTAGATGTCACGTGTGCGGTTAGGGTCGTCTTCGGTGCCGTCTGGTACTGTTGCGGTCACTTTGCGATAGCGGATGAGCACATAGGCATCACCGGTTGTCTGCTGATTGTTGTCCGATTCAAACGAAACGCTCCCACTCCATGCCATCACATCAACCGATGTCCAGGTGTCGGCAGACAAACCGAAGCCAGTAGAAATCGAGATATCACCGATTGCTACACCCCAGCCCCAATTGCCAGTGTCGCTGGTACAGCATAGATGTGACTTGTTGGCGTAGACGACCTGTTCGGGGGCGTTGAATCGCGCTCTCAATCCATCGCTACCGGTGCTGTTGTTGCCACCACCACGGTTAATCCAGACCGCATCGTTACGGCGATTTATGGCAGCTGCAGGCATCGCAACAAACTGCATCATTGTGATGCATGTTCCGAACAACACAACAACGATGACCAGCCACAAACGGGTCCGCTGTTTCATGTGAATCCTGCTTTGGTGAAACGTATCTTTACATCATAAAAAGGAAGACATAAAATGTCAAGTGTCTCTGGATGGGTGCCGGATTATGGTGTGCGGGTTGCTGTACGTGTCAGAGACGGTGAACGGGTTGCAGTGGGAAGCTTGGTGTGACTCGGTGTGCGTGTTATAGACGGTGAACGGGTTGCCGTAGGGAGCTTGGTTGACGAAGCGGTGGCCGAAGGAGTATGCGTGCGGGTTGCTGTTTTTGTGTGCGTACGTGACACATTCACGTTGTCGAGGATAGTACCACCCACGATAATGCCGCCGTTGCGGAGTCCGATAATGGTATTTTGTGAGTAGGAATCAACTTGCACGGCTTGAATGCTTGCAGGGAATGTTTGAATATTCGGCGGGGCGCCAAATCCGGCAGGCTGAAAGTTACGCGGTACCTTGTTGCCCCAGGCAACCACACTCCCATCTGCACGGACCACGATGGACATTTTGCGCCCAGCAGCAATGCTGACGCCATTCACGACTGTAGTTGGAATCGTGATCTGGTTATGCGTGTTACATCCCCAAGCGTGTACGGTACCATCGTTGCGCAAAATGAGTGTATGATCTTCACCAGCAGCGACTTTGCTCACATTGGCCCCAATCGTGCCAAACGTACTGGGGACCACTGCAGGATTCGGCTGTCCCACACAGTCCGGGTCCACCGAATACCCGTTATCATACCCCCACGCAATCACGGTGCCATCGGCTTTCAATGCAACCACGTGGCGATCTCCTGCGTCAATGTCAACTACATCGCTGAGTCCGAGCGGTACACTGGTTTGTCCATCCGTATTGTCTCCCCAGCACACCACGGATCCTTCTCCGTACGTAATTCCGAGCACAGTATCTTGTTTTTTGACGACACACGCAAATCGCCCTCCAGCAGCGACTGCTTTGACGTTGCTCCACGCTGCGCTAGGTGCATCAAGTTCGTGAAATGCATTTGATCCCCAGGCATAGAGATCACCATTCGCATCCACGGTAAAACTCGATTCAACCGCAGTCGCTACATCAATGAATGGTCCGTGTGTAAATAAACTTTCTGGTCGTACGTACAAAAACTGTGCTTGTAATACGTCGTTGTTTCCCCAGGTGACCAGCGTGCCGTTGTGCAACAATCCGAGTACATACGAATTCCCAATCGCCGCATCTTTGAGCGTGATTGGGAACGATGTCGGTGTATGAGTGGGAGTCTTGGTTGGTGTTTTGGTGTGTGTTGCAGTTTTTGTATTGGTACGAGAGCGCGTGGATGTGTGAGAGCGTGTGGACGTGTGAGAGCGTGTGGACGTGTGAGAGCGTGTGGACGTGTTAGAGCGCGTGGACGTGTTAGAGCGCGTGGGTGTATGTGTGCTTGTATTGGATGGTGTTGGCGTGTCAGTCGGCGTATGTGTATTTGTCGGCGTGTGTGTGTTTGTACGGGTGTGGGTATTGGTTTTGCTCGATGTCGGCGTGCGTGTGTTGGTTATTGTATTGGTAGTGGTATGGGTAAACGTTGATGTATTAGTTCGCGTAAACGTTGGTGTACGAGTGATTGTCGGCGTGTGCGTGTGCGTCCATGTATTTGTCTGTGATTTGGTGTGTGTTGGCGTTTTAGTATGCGTATACGTTGGGGTGTTGGTACGCGTATTTGATGACGTTGGGGTATTTGTTGATGTTCGTGTGTTGGTAAATGTTGCAGTCACCGATTTGTTTGGGATTCCATCTATTGTACGTCCTTGTGTAAATGCGGCATAGGTACTGTTGCCGGCTTGTACGGCCTGTATATGGCAGTTTCCCGCACCTACTAAGCGCAAGACTGTTGCACTGACCATTGAACAGACGGTAGTCGGTTTGGCACGATAAACGAGTGGGAGTCCGCTATCAACTGTGCTCATGGTACTCAGATCATAGGTTTGCCCAATATAGAGATTGGGAAACGTACCACTCAAGGATATTTGTTGCTCGCTCCCAAACGTGGCATTATCCACATACACGGTCGTTGTTGCATTACCATCACCGTTGCGATCAAATGTGCCGGCGATAACGACGATTTGATAGCTACTCGTACTCGAGATTTCTGCGCGTGCCTGACTGAAGAGTACCGATCCATAGTGGAGATTTGAGCCCCAAATGGTATCGTAGACGGTACCGACCCGAATCGGTGTGATGTCACAGCTATTTTCGTCGAGCAGATACGATTCAACCAGTGCAATGTCACCACTACTGGCATACCCTAAAAACTCAACAGTGACTATTTGTCCAGTTGTCGCTGCAAAGGATGTGCTTACAAGGCGTGGACCGTATGCCACCGCGTTGCGATTGCTTGAACCCGCTCTGGTCGTCAACGTCATGCCATAGGCGTTGGTTCCACTCGCTTTTTCGGTATTTACGACCTCCCCACGTGCCGTATAACTCAGTAGCGCCCCGCTATTGTTGTTTGGCGTGCTTGTGCCTGTCATCAGCTGAAAGTCGAGGTACGACGTATTATCTGGGACAGCACAACGAGAAATACTCGCATTGCCGAGTTCGATGCGCGTTGCAGTGAATCCCCACCCGGTTGCTTGCACCGTGCCAACATTGTCAAATTCGAAGCCACCATTACCACCAACCACATCTATGTGTGGTTGCGATATGGGGGCCGCATATGAAAGTGATTGATGGAGTAATATTGCGCATATACCGCTCATCAACACCATCGAGAGTAGCTGTCGCATATGTGATTCCAGCAAAAATTGAGATTATTCGTAGTGTTTAAAATTATACAAAATCTACATGTATTTGCAATAGCCCCCCACATACGCAGTACACATCTGCGTATGTGGGGGGAGGGGGCTGTGTTATGCCAATTCGGTGAGGGCTGCAATCAAGCGATCGACTTCGGCGGTGGTGTTGTAGTGGATGAGCCCGATGCGTACCATGCCACCTTTGTCTTCGAGGCCGAGGCGCTCAGTCAAATTAACCGCGTAGTAGTTGCCATCCCACACAAAAATGCCCTTTTCTGCCAAATGCTTGGCCACCGCTGACGGTGTGTGCTTGGCCATGCGAATCGCCACCGTGGGAGTACGATTGCCAAAGCGGGTACTGTCAGTGATGCCATAAAAACTCAAGCCAGGAATCGCCATCAAGCGAGGAATCATGTAGTCGCTGAGCTGTCGCTCGTAGGCTTGAATCGTCTGCATGGCATGTGTCACCGCAGCGCGCCGGGTCGCAAATGGTGTGCCGTTGCTGCGATTACCTAGCTCGGCCAAGTAGTCAATGGCTGCGGTAATTGCGGCCATGATTTCATGGTTTTTGGTGCCTGTTTCCCAGCGACCGGGTGTTTCATCACCGGCTGGGCGCACTTTGTACGGGTGCAAGCTCGCCAAATGGGCGCGTTTGCCGTAAATGGTGCCACTATGCGGTGCAAAGAACTTGTACGGCGAACAGGCCAGAAAGTCGCAGTCGAGCGCTTTGACATCAATCGGGCCGTGTGGGGCGTAGTGCACGGCATCCACAAATGAAAGGGCGCCAACCGCTTTCGCCATGGCAACAACGCGGGCCACATCGTTGATGGTGCCAACGGCGTTTGACGCATATCCGACGGCAACCAGTTTGGTTTTGGCGGTGATTTTGCGCGCAAAGTCTTCCATGTCGAGCGTGCAGTCTTCCACGTCCACGTCAACTTCGCGGATGACAACGCCCCGCTCCTTGAGTGAATGCCAGGGGGCCACATTGGCGTCGTGGTCGAGGCGGGTCGTCACAATCTCGTCCCCAGGTTGGAGTGTCTGCCCAATTGCGCGACTCAGCGCAAAGGTGAGGGTGGTCATGTTGGCGCCAAAGATGACTTCGTCGGCATCACACCCCAAAAAATCAGCCATGGCGTGCCGTGATGCCTCGATGACGGCATCGGTGCGCTGACTAGTCAGAAATGCGCCATGCGTGTTGGCATTGGCATGGATTAAATAGTCACTGATGGCCGTGATGACGCGCTGAGGAACTTGGGTGCCACCAGGACCATCAAAAAAGACGGCAGGTTGATGATTGACTTGCTCTTGTAAGGCGGGGAATTGGCTACGTGCCCATGACACATCAATGGTCATTGTCTGACTCCTCGGTAACGGTTGCTGTGTGTCATGATTGTAACACAGCCCCCACCTACAGGTGCAGGCGGGGGCTGGTGTGTGTGTGCTGTGCTGTCTGCTTAATTGCGGTCGAGGGTGAGTACAGCAGGTACTCGGTTAATCATCCAGAACCCGGCAGGAATGCCGATAATAGAGCTACTGAGAAACCATGCGATGCCGAGCCAAATAGCACTCAGCCACCACCCAATCAAGAGGAAGTAGAAAGCCCGTACCACAAACGGATACTGGCTCATGCTGTTGAGCGTGGTGCTACCGTGTTGATTCGTGGTGGAAGTGAGCTGTTCGCCACGCAAAGTGCTCACATACGGCAACTTATCGAGCATAATCAGCCCGATCGGCAAGCCGATGATGCTAATACACAGGAGCCAGGCAATTGCGGTCCAGATGCCGCTCAGTGTCAACCCGATGAAGACAAACCAGATGATGCGAATGATGATATGCGGTGAATTGTTGATTGTGGTTGTTTGCATGTGTGCAACATTCCTTTGTATATACGATACCGTACAACATAACGATAGCGTGCATAAAAATGTTGCAGTCGTCATCGTCACATATTTGCGGTATAATTTGCCCATTCACACTGTTTTGTAGAAAGAAATCATAGGAGTCACTCTATGGCACAGACAACGGTAATTTTGAATCCGTGGGCTGGACGTGGTAAAGCGGGTCGGCGTAAAGATGAGTTGACGAGTGCCCTGGATGCCGCTGGTATCGAGTACGAACTGATTCTCACCACTGCACGTGGACACGCCATTGACATCGCACGTGATGCAGTCCTGCGTGGTGCCGAAGTCGTGGTTGGGATTGGTGGGGATGGCACCCTCAATGAGACAGTTAATGGTGTCTACCACGCCAACCAACAGAGTGGCCGTAATGCGGCTTTTGGCATCATCCCGATGGGGACAGGCAGTGATTTCATCAAAGTGCTCGAAACCGTGGATGCCGATGATATTGCCGGTGGCGTGAAGCGCTTGCAGCAGATGCGTCGTCACAAGATTGACCTCGGATTGGTCAAGGTTGCCGGCCAAGGTGAGCGCTGTCTGATTAATGCGGTTGGCATCGGTTTTGATGCGCAGGCTGCCGCTGAAGCCCTCAAAATAACCTGGATTTCGGGTTGGCCTGTCTATTATTTGGCCATATTTCGAGCACTGATGAATTACAAACCGTTCCCCATGCATATTAGTTACAACGATCAAATGATCGTTCGCCCCATGATGTTTGCCACCATCGCAAATGGGCGCAATCAGGGCGCAAGCTTTTTGATGACTCCCGATGCCCACATTGATGATGGCATCCTCGATGTATGTATGGTGGATATGCTGAGTGTTCCCAAAGTGCTCAAGTACATCCCCATCATCGAAAAGGGTGCACACACCAATCTCAAGGAAGTTACCATGGCAACAGTGCGTGAAATTCGCATCCAGTGCGACAACGATTTGCCTGTGGCCCTCGATGGTGAAGTGTTTAGTACCACAGCGCGCGACATCACGGTGACCAACCTTCACCACGCCATTGATTTGCTCGTCTAACGTGCTATGCATACCGTTGATGCAACACAACTCATAGCCGATATCGCATCCTTAGCCACCATCGTCGAGCCCGGAAGTCGTGGCACCACCCGGCGCGCCTTTACCGATGCCTATCGCACCAGTCGCACCTGGGTGCGCGCCTGCATGCAGGCCGCCGGGCTCGACGTGCACATGGATGCCGGTGGCAATCTCATCGGCCGCTATCCCGGGTTGCGCCCCGATGCCCCCGTCATCATGCTGGGGTCGCACACCGACACGGTCATGGAGGGTGGGCGCTATGACGGGGCAATTGGTGTATTGGGGGCTATCGCCGTCGTGCGCGCATTACAGACGCATGGCATGCGCCTGCAACACACCATCGAAGTCGTGGATTTCATGGCCGAAGAGTCAACACCACTCGGGTCGCTCATCGGTAGTACCGCCATGGCACAGGGGTTTAGTGACGAATTTCTGCGCCGCCAAGTACCCGATTGGGGTGACGTTGCGTCGTGTATTGCCTCCATGGGGGGGAACCCCAACGTGTTGACTCGTGCGCTTCGCACCACCGGGACGATTGGTGCCTATCTCGAACTGCACATCGAACAAGGCCCCGTGCTCGAGGCTGCCAATGTGCCCATTGGTGTGGTGACGGGTATCGTCGGGATTCGACGCTGCGACATCATCTGTCGTGGGCGTCCCGATCATGCGGGGACTGCAGGCATGCACCACAGACACGACGCATTAGCGGTTGCCGCAGATGTGATTCGGGCTGCAGAGCATGCCGCACACGCACGTCCGGGTACGGTAGCCACCGTGGGGGCACTCACACTGGCACCCAATCAAACCAACGTGGTTCCCGGCTATGTGCGCTTTAGCCTAGAAATGCGGAGCGTGCATTGGCCAGAAGTGGTGGCTATCTGGGATGAATGCATGCACGCACTGCATACTGCTGCGGCACAGCGTGGTGTACATGTCGAAGTCACCCCCTACGAAGATTCCCCACCACTCACGTTTGCCCCTTGGTATACCGCACTCGTTGCCGATGCCGTAGCACCATGGAGCCCAACGGTGCTACACTTGCCGAGTGGTGCCGGGCACGACGGGAGCATGATCGGGTTGATTGCGCCTGTGGCGATGATTTTTGTGCGCACCAAAGATGGACGGAGTCACTGCCCTGAAGAGTTTGCCGCAGATGCCGACATTGTGGCCGGAGTAAATGCGCTCCTGCATGCGGTATGTGCCCTCGACCAGACGCTGGGATAAAAGGGATGGAATGCCATGGCACCACGTACCACTCATGAACCGTTACCGCGCCAACAACGCCGATTGCGTGACGAACGACGTATGGCCGCACTGCGTGACATCCCAGCGCTCAACGAATTACCTCCCAGCGAATTGCGGCTGTTGGGTCGGCATGCCGTCTTGCGCGTGTTTACCGATAAAGCGACGATTTTGACCGAACGCATGCCCAATGATCACCTGTTTATCGTGATTCAGGGGGTCGTCATGGTGAATCTACACGATCGCAACGGTCGTGAAGTGTCACTCGGTCGTCTCCCCGTGGGAACCATGTTTGGCGAGGGTCCACTTTTCGGCAATCGCTTTGGTGGCAACAGTGTGGTGGCACAGTCGGTGTGCCAACTGTTGCAGATTCCCCACGATTTGTTGCGGCGTGAGCAACACCAACTCCCGCAGCTGATGCTCCAACTACGTACCATGTATCGCACCCGTTTGGTCCAAGCTACGCTGGCACGAGTGCCGTTTTTGGCGCCGCTCGACGAACACGAACGGGCTGCGTTAATCGAGCAATTCATTGTGCGCGATGTGCCACGAGGCGAATATATCGTCAAAGTAGGGAATCGGCCAAATGGACTACATGTGATTGAGTTTGGTCAGTGCGTGGTAAAGCGCAACCAACAGGTGAATGGGCATCTTGAAGAGGGTGACTTCTTTGGTGCGATGGCGTTGATGAATGACGCACCTGCCAGTGACGACGTCCAGGCTGCTACACCATGCATCATTATGACGTTGCCCAGTCAGCGCTTTTTGGCATTGCTCACCGATCATCCCGAGATCCGTTCAGTGATTACGTTGACCATATCGCGACGGCGGGATTTTTTGGCATCACTCAACGAAGAACTCGATGCGGTTTGGTCTAAAGGGGTACGCCGTGGTGATACCGTGTTTGTACGCGATGCACAGCGTTGCCCCCCAGAATGTCGCATCTGTGTGACGGCATGTGCCACCCGCCACGGTACGGCACGCTTGGCGTATGACGGCATCGTGCATGGCGGGCAGGTCATCGTGGATAGTTGTCGGCAGTGTCGTGTGGCCCCAGAATGTGTTGATGCGTGTCCTGTGCATGCGATTGCCTGGCAGGGTGCCACATTGGTAATAAACAACGACACATGTACCGGATGTGGTACATGTGTCAGTGCATGCCAGTATCAGGCGGTAACGCTCCAACCGCGTGATCGCAGTGTGCGTGGCCAGTTCACGCGTATGCTCGCAACTATTCCCCTGCTGAGTAGTCAGCCACCATCCGCATTGGTCCGCGCAGATAAATGCGATCATTGCGCCGGATATGACGACAAGGCGTGTGTGCAATCGTGTCCAATCGGTGCGTTGCAGATGGTACCCGTCGAGCAACTGTTCCCCTACTAAGCCTAGGGCTCGTACGGCTTGCCTACGGCCGCAGGTGGTCGTGCGCGGCCAATCACCCCAGCAAGTACCACCACGGTGATGACATAGGGTAGCATTTGTACAATCTGCGATGGAAGCGCAAAATCGAAGCCTTGAATTTTGATTTGCAAGGCGTCAGCCGCACTAAACAGCAAGGCACCACTCAATGCACCATAGGGTGTCCAGTTGCCAAAAATCATGGCTGCCAACGCAATAAACCCACGGCCGTTGGTCATGACGTCGTCGAAATTGTAGCTGGCTTCGAGTGAAAACCAAGCTCCTGCGAGTCCGGCAATCATCCCCGCCACCCACACATTAAAGTAACGTAGCCGGTTGACGTTGATGCCCATCGTATCTGCGGCGCGCGGATGTTCGCCAATGGCTCGGGTGCGCAACCCCCACGACGTACGAAACACGATGCTGGAAAAACATGGGACCGATGACGGGAATATCCCCGAGAAGCGGGATATTAAACTGTGGCAATGATGCACCGCGCCCACCCGTGGTTTGGAGCGGCAAAATGACGCTGGTACGCAAATAACCGGTGACTCCTACTGCCAGAATGTTGATGACGGTGCCGCTGATGATCTGGTCCGTCTTGTAGTGGAGCGACAGCACTGCGTGTACCATGACGATGGCGCCACCTGCCAGAATAGCGACGATGAGTCCCATCCACGGATTGGCAAACGCTAGTGCGGCAATGAAGCCGACGCACGCCGCAAAGAGCATGATGCCCTCCACCGCAATATTGACCACGCCTGAGCGTTCGCACAAGATACCCGCAATTGCACCGAGGGCGATGGGTGTTGCGAGGCGTACCATGCGTCCAAGCATGTCCACAATATCGGTGCGGTCGTTGACGATTGCAGTCAGCAAAATACTAAAAATGACAACGGCAATCACGCCGCCCATGTATGTTGCTGCTCGGTCAACGCGTTTGGCAACGATCAGATATACAGCCCCCACCACCAGGAGTCCGGCTAGTGTGTAGATAGTCAGTGCTGTGGGCAGCATGATATCTACGAGTGGTGCATCTTGTGGGGCGCCGTACGCATAGGGGATACGGAGTGTCGAAATAGCGTCACCTGGGACAGATTGTTGTACGAGTAGCCAGAGTGCCACTGCAGTCAGCATGCCAATCATGGCAATGATTCGTTCGCGCGTAAACAGGGTTTGCATGGTTGTCTCGCTTCTTAGCGCCCCCAGCCACGGCTCAGCGTAATGCCTTCGCCGCGGGCGGTGCGAATGCGATAAATCTGGCGCACGATTTGGTCGGCAGCCACAAACGCAATCACAAGTGCTTGAATAATGTTGATGAGATTAATCGAGATACCGCTGTTGAGCTGCATCAGGCCTGCCCCATTGCGCAGTGCCCCCCAGAAGATGGCTGCCGGGATTACCCCAATCGGGTTACTGGCTGCAAGCAGTGCGATGGCAATGCTATCGAAGCCGTAGCCCGCCGAGAAAGATGCCTTCAGGTTGTGTTCGAGTCCGAGGACTTGTACGGCGCCTGCCATACCCGCCATCAGTCCACTCAACGCCATGGTAATGATGATGGTGCGCGACACGTTCATGCCGGCGTAGTGGGCGGCATCTGGGTTTGCACCTGCGGTGCGGATTTCAAATCCTACGATGGTGCGCTGTAACAACCAGGCCACCACAAAGGTGGCTGCCACCGCAATCAGAAATCCGCCATGCAGACGATACGCTTCCCCAAACAAAAAGGGAATTTCAGCGGTGGTCGCAATATACGGAGTGCGTTGAGACGATGATTCTTGGTCGAGGAAAGGCACCTTGATGAGGTAGTCGGTGCCACGTATGGCAATGTAATTAAACATAATGGTAGTGATGACTTCGTGTGCTCCGGTGCGGGCTCGCAACCAGCCGGGGATGGCGCCCCACATGGCGCCTCCTGCGGCCCCAGCGAGGAATGCAACGATGACATGGAGCACAGGTGGCAGTGTGACAAAGGCACCTACAATCGCCGCACACATCGAACCCACTGCAATTTGACCTTCCACACCAATGTTAAAGAGCCCAGCACGAAAGCCAATGAGCACTGCCAGACCACCAAAAATATACGGCGTAGCTTCGACGAGTGTGTAGGCGATGGCGCGCGGACTGCCGATGGCGCCCGTAAAGAGCCCACCATATGCGGCAACCACATCGGCACCGGTGAGCACGATGATGACGGCGCCAATCACCAGCGCGGTCACAATCGCTAATACGGGGACCAGGAATGTGGTCGCCCAAATTCGCCAAGCACCCGTGGAGGGGACGTGTTCGGTACTCATGCCTCAGCTCCTGTGCCACGCACACCGGCCATCAATAGCCCGATCCGGTTGCGGTCAGCATCTGCTCCTGCGATTTCTGCAATAATTTGCCCACGGAACATCACCAAGATGCGGTCAGACAGCGACAGAATCTCGTCGAGTTCTGCGGACACCAAGAGTACGCCCGTGCCACTATCACGGGCAGCGACGATGCTCTTGTGGATGAACTCGATTGAGCCGACATCGAGCCCTCGTGTGGGCTGTGCTGCCACCAGTACCTTGAGTGGGCGGGCCAGCTCTCGTGCGACGACGACTTTCTGTTGGTTGCCACCAGACAACGTGCTCGCTGCTGCATTAATGCTCGAGGTCCGCACATCGAAGCGCTTGACCAGGGTATCGGCTTGCTGGGCGATGGCCTGTTCGTTGATGATGTACCCCCGTGCAAAGGGGGGCGTGTCGTATGCGGAGAGTACCATGTTGTCGGCTATTGAATAACTGAGGACCAAGCCGTGGTGATGGCGATCCTCGGGGATATGGCCCATGCCCGCATCAATGGCGCGATTTGTGCCTTGATTGGTGATGGCTTCTCCGTCGAGTGTAATCTGTCCGTGGGTTGCGTTGACTAGGCCGGTGATCGCTGCCACTAGCTCGGTTTGCCCGTTGCCTTGTACACCCGCAATGCCGACGATTTCGCCACGACGGAGCTGGAATGATACATCCGCAACCGCAGTGTTGCCACGTTCGTCGCGCACGTTGAGTTGGGCGACGTCGAGCACCACACTCCCGGGTTGTGCAGGTGCTTTGTCAACCTGCAAGACTACATCTCGCCCCACCATCATGCTGGCCAAACTTGCTTCGTTGGCTTGCGCAGGGGTGGTCGAGCCAACCAGTTTGCCACGCCGCAGGACGCTGATGCGGTCTGCAATCGCCAAGACTTCGCGTAGTTTGTGGCTGATAAAAATAATTGATTTGCCCTGTGCTTTGAGACGTTTGATGACGACAAACAAATCATCGGCTTCTTGGGGGGTGAGGACTGCGGTGGGTTCATCGAGGATGAGGACATCGGCACTGCGATAGAGCGCTTTAACGATTTCCACCCGCTGTTGTACCCCCACGGGAAGATCATGCACATAGGCGTTGACGGGAATGTCGAGTCCGAAGGTGGTGGCTAGTTCTTTGATGCGCCGTTCTGCCGTTGCCGTATCAATGAGTACACCTTTGATGACTTCGTTTCCCAGAATAATGTTCTCGGTAACGGTAAGCGTAGGTACCAGCATAAAATGCTGATGCACCATCCCCATCCCACGGGCAATTGCGTCATTTGCACCATGTATGTGGACTTCTTGGCCGTTCAGCAAGATATGCCCCTCGTCGGGACGATACAACCCATAGAGCATGTTCATCAGGGTTGACTTGCCCGCACCATTTTCGCCGAGGAGCGCATGAATTTCTCCCTTTTCGAGGGTGAAATTGACGGCATCTGTGGCCACTATTCCAGGGAAACGTTTGGTGAGATTGCGCACTTCTAAGACGGGTGTCATAGACTACTCCATTAGATGGTAGTGTAATCGTAGCATACCACAAGTCATTCCCCATGTGCGCATGTTATGCCGGCATTAATGCATCAATCACTGCTTTGACATCTGGTGCGAGTATGCGCTGTTGGCGGGCATCGCCGGGGATGCGTGGCTGACCGTGGCTGTGGCGAATGCGGCTAAGCAACGGTGCACCAACTGTATGCAGTTGGTGCAGTCCACCAAAGGCATTCGGGTCAATGCCGATGAGGAGCACACTGGTGGGGACAGCGTGGTGGGGTGCCTGCAAAAACGATGGGAGATGGTCATCGCTTGTGCCACCAATCATTGCGCCCGTCAACAATGCAATAGCCAACCCCACCCCATACCCGAGCCGGCCAGCGGGGCGTAATGCACCAGCGAGCGCCATCGTGGCATCGCTGGTCGCTCGGCCATCAGCATCGAGTGCCCAATCAGCTGGAATCGGTGTACCGTGCCGTGCCGCAGCCACAATGCTCCCCCGCGATACGGTGGTGGTTGCACTATCGAAAATCATCAGTGGCTCGGATATGCCTGGAATGCCAATCCCAATCGGGTTACTCCCAAGGATGGCAACCGTGCCACCGAGGGGTGCCATTGCCGCCGGTGTATTGACGAGCATGAGTGTGGCGAGTTGGGCGGCAACGAGCATGCGTACCGTGGTGTCGAGTGCGCCGACATGCTCACAGTGATGGATGCCAACGGCTGCGATGCCGTATCGTCGTGTCATGCGGATTACACGTTGTGCCGCATAGTAAGTGGCTACCTGCCCAAATGCGTGATTCGCATCGAGCTGTGCCGTCGCACGATGTGTCGTTTGCCAGTGGAATTGCGGGCGTGGATTGATTGCACCTGCACGTAGGCGCTCGACATAATTCGGTAACCGGCGTACCCCGTGGCTGGTAATACCACGGGCTTCGGCATCGGCAATGGCACGCGCCACGATGCGTGCATGTGTGACTGGTACGTCGTAGTGGCGCAACAAGCGCGTAATCATGCGTGTGAGCGCAGTGAGTTGCATTGTATTTCCGTTGTGTGGCTGGGGTGGGGAGAGATGAGGAGGGGTGGGCACCACGACGACCAACAACCATGTGATTGGTCGTCGTGGTGATCCGTGATTCGAACTAGTTGAGGGTTACGCCAGTGGTGATTGAACCATCGGCCAAGCCCTTCAAGATTTCGTCCATCTTGGCCTTGACATCAGCCGGAATGGCGGCGTCAGCCTTGTTGTACGAAGCCAAACCGATACCACCGTTGCTGGCGTCATAGACGGCTACACCGTTGGTGAATTTGCCATCCACGACGTCCTTGATGGTCAAGAAGACGGCCTGGTCTACGCGCTTCATGGCGCTTGAGATGATTTTGTCTGAACCAGGTGCGCCACCGTTTTGGAAGGTGGTCACGTATTCGTCCTGGTCCACACCAATCACATATGCACCAGCTTCAGCAGCGGCTTGAATGCCACCTGAACCAGTTTGGCCACCAGCACCGAAGATGACATCGGCGCCTTCTGACATGAAGCTCTTGGCGGCTTCAGCACCGCGGGCGCGGTCCACGAAGCTGTCAATGTAGACGGATTTCACGGCCACATCGGGGTTGATTGACTTGGCACCAGCTTCGTAGCCCTTGAGGAACTTCTGCACTGGTGGGATTTCCATGCCACCGACGGCGGCAATCGTGCCACTCTGGCTCATTGATGCAGCCAAGGCACCAGCCATGTAGCCAGCCTGGTCTTCGGCGAAGACCAATCCGCGCACATTTGGCAACGCCGGGTCGTAGGCGAAGTCAACGATGGCGAACTTGGTGTTTGGGTACTTGCCTGAAGCTTCGGCAACGGCATCACCCATCATGAAGCCGACAGCCACGATGATTTCACAGTTGGCTTCGACCAACGACTGAATGTTCTTGCCGTAGTCGGTCTGCGCCTGGGTCTCAATGTACTTGATGCCGATACCGAGATCAGTCTCAGCCTTTTTCAAGCCATCGAATGCGTACTGGTTGAAGGTCCCGTCGTTGATCTTACCAACGTCAGTGACCAAGCCCGCCTTACACGCGGCTGCTGGTGCTGCCGTGCTGCCACCACATGCCGGCAGAATGACAGCCGCAATGACCATCACTACCAAGGCAACCAATGTTGACTTCCGCATCACTTCCTCCATTAGAATTTGCGTGCATGTTCTCACCACAGCAAAACTATGCGGACATGCTGTTCTCATTATACGTCGCTGCTTTTTAATATGCAATACATGCACCGGTGTCGTACGTCAAACGCATACAGACTACGCAACATGTGTGGTCTGGCACAGGTGCATGTTGGCACATACTGATGCATCAAATTCTCATCTGAGGATGCACCTACAAGCAGTATAATATGCTCAATTGACGAGTGAGGGGTGTATGACGACTACCCATCCATTGAGTCCGAGAGAAATCATTGACGTATATGCGCTGACACAGCATATTTGTACCGTCCACGACATCCGCGAAGAAGACGGTGCAGTTATTGCCACGGTGACGCCGCTAGTTGCGAGTGCAATCCTGTTGCGCAGTGTCCAAGCCCGTGCACGGGCAAATGGTTTTACCGCATGGTTACGCCGTAACCCACATTCCAAGGCGGTCGAATTACTCTTCATCGTCGGTGTGCCACCCACCACGGCTACACGCCCTTGGTTGGCGCTCACATTGTTCGTGACGACCATCTTGTCGTGTCTGGCCGCTGGTGCGTTCTATCAGGGCATTGACGTCTTTGCACAGCCGGGACAAATCTGGGCAGGTATCCCATTTGCGGCCACACTAATCGGGATTTTGGCCACGCACGAATTGGGGCATTATATAGTGGGGCGCTGGTGGGGTGCTTCGGTGAGTTTACCCTACTTTATTCCACTTCCCCCACCCTTGAGTTTTACTGGGACCATGGGTGCAGTCATCGTACAGCGCGAACCCATGCAGGATCGGCGCGTGCTCTTTGATGTGGGCGTTGCAGGACCGATTGCCGGGCTCGTCGTAGCTGTGCCACTCCTGCTCTATGGATTGGCACAATCCACGGTGGGACCGCTCCCCGTAGACGGATACATGCAAGAGGGGAACTCGGCGTTGTATCTGCTGGCCAAACTTGCAGTCTTTGGGCAGATTTTGCCAGCCAATAATATGGACGTGCAACTCAGTGATGTTGCGTTTGCGGCCTGGATAGGGCTACTCGTGACCATGTTCAATTTGCTGCCAATCGGACAACTCGATGGCGGTCACGTGGCATATGCCGTACTCGGACGGTATGCCGTTTACGTGGCGTACGGCGCAATTGCATTTTGTGTGTTGTTGGGTGTGTTTGTGGACAATACGTGGTTGGTATGGGGTGTGATTGCGACGCTGGCCAATCCGCGCCACCCTGCCCCCTATGACGACATCACCCCAATCGGCGGTTGGCGGGTACTACTGGCATGTCTCATGGTGGTCGTGCTACTCTTTTTGCTTACGCCCGTCCCCATCCGTGTGGTCATGCCTAGCGTGTAATGTAAATGGGGTTGCTAAAGACCCACGGTAGATTTTTTTTGATGGCTTCTACGCGATACACACCGCTCTCGTTGATAGTAGTCAAAATGGATCGGTTTGATTGCAATTTCACAGTACCATTGTGAATCAACCGGACATCCGTGTTGACGCCTAGATCTATTTTGATGGTGATTGCACCTTGACGTAGCGTGGCAATGTCACCGGCATACCAGCGTTCTGCGCCACGAAACGCATAAAACTCGAGATTGGCACAATCACCATCGAGGCGATTGACCATGTAGCTCCGCCCTTGGGCAAGTGCACCATATACCATGCGCATTGCATTCGTAAAGTTGTTGGAAAGTCGTTCGGGTAACCACAAGTAGGTGGTGAGTGTTTCAAATGCCCACTTGTACGGAAAGACTTGTAATCGCCCAAAAGGGGATGGACGCAGAATTGCGTGTACGTCTACACCCCACACCCCAAATGTGCGTTTACCGGCCATGTTCAGGGCATCCCACCACTCAATGGTCGCCTTGGTGGGACCTTTGAGTGCAGATCGTGGGAATGCATAAATCCACTCTTTGTTGGTCGGAGTGAGCTGTTCACTCCAATCGCTCATGAAGTTCCATAGCTCGATTCCGATACTGCGCCCCGTACTGCGTGTCGGACCGTTGATGTTCCAATCGTCCCAACGATAGATGCCCTTGAAGTCGTTGTAGCGTTGTTCGTCGGGATGTGCGATGATGCCAAACCCACCAGAGTCATATGTTTCATCAATGAACTGCTGTGGTGGTAGTGTATTGGCTACCACGTGATCGAGATTGAGTGCCAGAAAATGATTGTGAAAGGGGGTTATTTCCTGGTCAACCAATGTCAACACGCGGTCGTACCACCCTTGTTCGGCACGGCCATCAAGGGTGTCGTGGTCGGTGATGATAATCCACTCGAGTCCAGCTTGCTGTGCCGCATGCGCAACATCGGGGATGGTACCACTGCCATCCGAATAGTGAGTATGTATGTGTAACGCACCAGGGCTGATATGCATGTGTGCCCCTACCAGATAAACGGGATGAATTTCTTGGTGTGTCTGCGGTAATCGGCATATTCAGCGTATTGACGTTGCAACCACGTTTCTTCGTAGTTGGCTTTGAAGTTGAGCCATATGCTGAGCGTGATGGTTGCGAGTAGGGCTATTGGGCTTTGTGAAAACAAGGTGAGTCCCACACAGCCGAGCAGCAAACCAGTATAGATAGGATGTCGTACAATAGCATACATACCACGTGTGACCAACGTGCCGGTGGCGAGTGGTTTGGGAAAGGGTGTCAGACTATGGCCGAGGTGGCGAAATGCCAGTACGACGCAGACAATGCTCGCCACGATGCATATCACTGCGCTGAGCTGTGCTACGACTGAGGCTTCGTATTTGAACGGGTCCACAAATGTGGCGAGTACGATGACGCCAATCAACACAAACTGGCCGATGACCCAATACAGACCACGTGCTGTTGCTGTTTCCATTGGATACTCTGTTCTACCGACTGTCTACATGAGGCTAATCATACCATGAATACTGCGCATACAACTCCTATGACCATGTGGCACAACGAAGATTCATTTGGGCGCATGCTAATGGCAGGGCGCGATGCCGCTGCGTTGCTCCAACGCCTTACGACCAACGATGTGGTGGCGTTGCAACAGCTACACGGACAACAGACGGTATTGACCACGCCAATTGGGCGCATCATTGATCTGCTCCACGTGGTGCGCATCGAGGATGTTGTGTGGGTGATTACGAGTGCCGACCAAGGCCCGAGTATTTACAGTCACATCAAAAAGAACATCTTTTTTAACGATCAAGTCACGCTGACCCCAGCTGCGCGTACCCACCAACAATTTGCCATCTATGGCGCCGATGCCACGGCACTTGTTGCACAGCACTTCGTGTTACCCCCGGTGTTGGCACGCTGGCACGTGGCCCCCCATCGCAACGGGATTGCGCATGGTTGGTGTAGTCCGATTGCGCCACTTCATGGGGCGGGGTGGCGTGTGGTGGTGCCGCAAGGGCAAGCCGATGTGATGACTGCTGCGCTTCCGGCGCTGTCAGCCGACCAACTCAATCAGTGGCAAATTGAAGCCGGAGTAGCCGCATTTGGGCACGAGTTGAGTACAGAGTACATTCCACTCGAAGCAGGTCTGGAAGATGCCATTAGTTTCAACAAAGGGTGCTATGTCGGGCAAGAAATCATCGCACGCATGGAAAGTCGTGGCCGCCGTGCCAAACAACTGCAACGTATCACACTTGCAACACGGGTAGACGCGCCAGCCGCATTGCGGACTGCCGATGGGCGTGACGCTGGTGTGGTTACGCGTGTGGCGGTGTCACCCCGCTTTGGCAACATTGGACTCGCCTACATCAAAACTGCAGTGGCCGACGATGTGCCACTCTTCTGTGATACGACTCCCGTGACTCGTGTCACTGATTCATGGCAGGAGGTTGCAAATGAGTGATGCCGTCGAACGTATCTGTCCGTCGTGTCGTGCCGCCCAACAGCTTTCGGCACACTACTGCGCTACGTGTGGGGCTCCCCTAGAGCGCATGCTACCGGTGCGGTCCGCACAATGGTTGCCTGCGGTAATTCGGCAACGCATGCACCACCCCATTGTGCGCGGTGTGGCCATGGGTATGGCTGCAGTGGCAGTTGAAGTGGTCATTCATCTGGTCCAACGTGCCATGACCCGTGGTGTGAGTAGCGCGTTGGTACAACGTCACAATGACTCTGCCGTGCAACATCCTGCTTCGGCGCGTCGTACCACAATCAAGGGACGTCGGCGCACATGGTTTTGGCGTGATAACCGTGGTAACGCCCGTAGCGAAGAACAGATTGAATGGCAACGCATTGACGAGTAAATGCTCATGAATCGCATGTCACCGCTGGTAGCCCAACTTTACCAACACACCCACGCACATCGTGTGCGCATGCTGCTCCAATCCGTGCTTGCGTCTAGTGTGGTCGGTGCTTGGGTGGGTGGCGTGGCCATGCTGTGTCTGGCGCTTACAGTGCAGCTGATGATGGTGTCACAGCGCGTAGTCTGGTATGGTGCACTGGTCGGAACAACCGCAATCATCTGGGCTGGGGTGTGGTGGTGGCGACAACGCCGTGCGCCCTCCATTTGGCGCCAGCTCGACCGTGCCTATGCGTGGTCATCGAGTGTGACGACTGCCGTTGATTACGCCACGATGCACGCACAATACCCGTTGGCTGCACCCCAGTATCGGCAGACATTGGCGATGATTGCAGCCACATCGGCCAACCAGCTCTCCCTAGGCTGGCGCCACATCTGGCAGGGATGGGTGGTGTGGCTCGTTGTTGGTATCTGCGCACTGCTGATGCCTACCCCGTTTGATGCGCAGCTCGCAACCCAGGCACAGGTACAGCAGATCGCCCAAACGCTCGCGACGCAATTGCGCGCGTTGCCTCCCGTGACTACCAGCGCTGCCGCCCTGCAACAGGCTGCGCAGATTGCCACTGCCAAAGATGCGGAGCAACTTTTTGCGGAGCTCGACGTAGCCGAGCAACAACTGACCAACAATCAACAACAGGTGCAGCGACTCGATGCGTTTCTCGCTGCCCTCCAACAGGCACCAGATGCGGCACAAGCCACCGACGTGCTGACGCAGGCAGCTGCCCAACTCCCCGCTGACATGAGTGCGGCCCTCGCTGACGCGCAGGCGCGTGCCCAAGCCGGTGATCCTGACGCCTACCAGCAGCTCGAGGCGCAGATTGTACGCCAACAACAGGTGCAGGCCGCCTGGCAAAACGCACTGGCGCAGGCCAAACAACGCACCCAACACGTGGCACAGACGGCACAGACAAACACGGCACCTCCTGTACCATCGGGTCAGCCAGCAGCGCCAGGGACGACGGCCCCCAATGCGCAAGGAGCCACTGGACAGCCAGGTGGTACTGCCCAGTCAGGTAACACGGAGAGTCAATCTAGCAGTGGTTCGGCGAGTACAGCAAGTGGCACAGCAGGGAATGGCAGTGGTGGCTCCGGAGGCACAAACGCATCACAGGTGACGCTGTTTGTGCCACAACTCGATGCCGCAGCAGTGGTGACGCTCTCTGCGCAAACGAGTAACGCGAGTGCGAACGGTGATGAAACACTGACGAGTGGCGGTGGTTTGGCACCTGCGCCGGTGCAATACACGTACGCTGATGTGGTTGACCGTGCATCACAACGGGCGACACAGGCAATTGCTGACGCCCATGTGTCGTGGGCCGCCCAACAGACCGTATCCGATTATTTTGCGGTACTCCAGGAGCAGGCACCATGAATCCACACACAGCCCAACAATTCATCGCACACATCAGTGCCCATCTATCACAGGTCATCGTTGGTCAGCCACAGGTCATTCATCAGTTGGTGACTGCTGTGTGTGCCAATGGTCACGTACTACTCGAAGGTGCACCAGGGCTCGCAAAAACAACGTTGGTCCGCACGTTGGCACAGCTCCTCGGCGTGTCGTTTGGCCGTGTGCAGTGTACTCCCGATTTGATGCCGAGCGATGTGATTGGTACGATGATGCTTTTTGACGGTCAACCAGGGCAATACACGCTACGCTTTGCTCCGGGGCCAATCTTTGCTTCGCTCGTGTTGGTAGATGAAATCAATCGCACCACGCCCCGTACCCAGAGTGCGCTGCTCGAGGCCATGCAAGAGCATACGGTGACCGTTGCCGGCACCACGCACACCTTGCCAGAGCCGTTTTTGGTGATGGCCACACAAAACCCGATAGAAATGGAAGGCACGTATCCGCTACCCGAAGCACAACGTGATCGCTTCTTGATGCAAATCAATGTGCCGTTTCCACTCGTTGACGATCTTGTCGAGATTGCACGGCGTGAAGCACTGCCATCACCCCCAGTACCGGCGCGCTTGACCGGTGCACCCACGCTCAACGATATGCGCACTGTTTGTCAGCAGATACTCGTTTCAGATGCACTCTTGCGCTATTGTGCTCTCATCGTGCATGCCACCCATCCCGCGCATTCACCCGTTGCTGTGGTCCGTGATTTGGTGCGCTATGGTGCATCACCACGTGCAGTGCAGGCGATTGTGCGTACGGCACAGGTGCAGGCAGTCTGTGCGGGGCGCCTCCACGTTGATGTGAGCGACATCCAGCAGGTGTTGTTGCCAACACTCCGGCATCGCATTGTGCTCCGCCGCGAAGCGACACTATCCCGCGTGCAGAGCGATGCCATTATCAACGACATTATGGCGCAGGTCCCACTCCCATAAAGGTGGAGCTCATGTCACAACTCTTGCAAACGGATGAAATCGCATGGCTACGCCAACAGGAGTGGCTTTGGCATGGTGCAAGCGGGAGCAGTATGGTCGCCACGCACCCGGCCACACACGGTGGGCGGGGGAGCGAGCCTGAGTTCATGCGCCGCTATCAGCCCGGCGACGATATCCGCTGGGTGGACTGGGCGGCTACACTTCGACTCCAACGAGCCATGGTCCGTCAACCACACCCCATGCAACAAAGCCTGCTCCGGATCGTACTCGATACGAGTGCGTCCATGACTGCTTTTCCACAAAAATGGCGCGCCGCGGTGCGGTTGGTCGCAGCGCTGGGTGTCATCACCATGAGTCAGCTTAATGCCGTGCAGCTCATCACTGGTCAGCAAGAAACACGAGTGTCGCATCTCGAACAGTGGATGGCTGACTGCACGCAGTTGTACGCCACACCACCCGTGCACCCGTTCGAATTTCCAGAATTGCGTGTGCAGCCGCAACCGCTTGTACTCTGTAGCGACCTGTGGCACGCAGAGTGGCAATCACAGCTTCACCGCATGGCACGAGCGAGTCATCATGGCATCGTCATCCATCTCCTCGATGCCGAAGAGTGTTCTCCTGCATACACCGGTGAAATAACGCTTGTTGATAGTGAAACAGGGCAAGAGCGTACGCTGACCATGGATGCGCACCTGAGTGCACGCTATCGTGATGCACTGCAGCACCACCTCGATGCCGTACGTGCAACCTGCCAGCAGTACGGCATTACCCATCATCTCGTGGATTCACAGTACAGTTTGTGGCATACCATCAGTGAGGTGTGCCAGTGAGTTTCATTGATGCATGGGTATGGTGGGTGGGGGCGCCATTGCTCGCCACGTTGCTGGTATGGCATCTCTTGCGTCATCAGGCGACGCGCCAGCATGTCCCGTCGTTGCACCTCTGGCAATTCATCACTGCCGAACAACGGAGCCGTCGGCCGTGGATGTGGCCGTTGCCGTGGTGGTTATTTGCGTTACGCATGCTCATTGGCAGTGTGTTGCTCCTGGCCGCTTCAGGGCCGGTGTGGGCGGCGAGTTCACCACAGCCGACACGCGTGATTGTGGTGGATACGAGTGCCAGCATGCGTGCACAGACCCCACAAGGGGTGCGTATTACACTTGCCAAGCAACACGCTCATGCCCTCATTGAGGGTGCTCCCGTGCAGACACGATTTACCATTGTGGATGTCAATGCGCGCATGTTCATCCGTGGAAATCAACTCCGTGAGCGGGCTGATGCGCATCGTCTCGTTGATGCACTTGCTGCGGTGCACGTTGCCAGCGATGTGCGTGCACTCATCCCTCAGCTCCAGGCACTCGACAATCAGCGTAGTGATATGTTCATCATCAGCGATGATGTTGCACTCTGGCAAGCGTCTGATTGGCCTACGGGCTGGCAACTTGTGCCGATTGGTGGTGATGCGCCAAATCACTTCATCGAAGGCGTGACCGTGCAATCAAACGCCACTGGCTGGCAGGGAATGGTGCGCGTGGTTGCCGATGGTCCGGTGCCGGACCGTGCGCGCCTCCTCGAATTACGCGATGAAACCGGCAGACTATATGATGCAACCTATGTGAATCCACATGCTGGCGAAAGTGTGACGTGGACCTTTCGTATGCCCGTCGTGCCCGATGTGTTGGTGGCATCACTGCAGCCGGATAGTGCGGATGCCTTGGCTGCTGACGATGTCTACTGGTGGCGTAAACCGACGCAAAATGCACTCCGTATCTATCTACAGAGCCCGGATACGCGCTTCCTTCCTGCAGCACTCCAAATTTTGCCCAATGTGGTACGCGTGGAAACGCTTGCTGATGCCGATATTGCGATTATTGATTCACCAGCAACCCTGCCCATACAGCGCACCATACCAACCTGGCTCATCAATCCGCCATCCACCGCTCTTGCCACGTTCCCCGTTTTAACGCCACCCACACTCATAGGCGATGCCGCATTGCTGACGCAGGACGTAGATTTACAGAGCACACAAATTGTAACGGCGTCGGTGCTGATGACACCGATTTGGGCGCAACGCTGGTTGCAAAGTCCACTTGGGACGCATGCATATGTGGGCGTAGATAGCGGAATCGCACACGTCGTGTTTGGCTTTGCACTGACACATACCGATCTCCCCCTGCGTGTCGAATTCCCGCTGCTCGTGCGCAACGTGTTGCGCTACTTGGCACCGACAACAGCGAGTGATTCGATGCAAACCGGCCACCCGTATGCGGTGCAGACTGTGGAGGATGCGGCAGCTCCTCTCATTGTTTCACAGCCACTGCCAGCAACGGCACGTATGACCCAAATCAACCAAAAATGGTATTTAATAGACATAACAAATAGTGGTGCATATCGAATTGCCGACCGTTGGTATGTGGCAAATCTGTTGGCACCATGGGAATCTGCAACGCATCGTACCGCAACGACACGTGCGCTGGATGCCGGTTTTCTGCAGCTTGGAATTTCACTACGGCAATGGTGTATCTGGCTTAGTCTCGTGCTTTTGCTGTGTGAACGGGCACTCACCTGGTGGACGCGGAGGGTGACATGAGTACGCTGAGCTTCACGACACCATGGGTGTTACTCGTAATTCTGCCTGCCATACTCCTTTTGTGGTGGTGGCGGATGCCTCACGAGGGACATGATTGGCGCAATTCGTGGGCCTTGCTGTGTCGTATGAGTACCGTACTCGCTGTACTAGTGGCATTGGCGTCACCCATGCATGTATCTCCCCCGGCGGCAGTAGGGCTGGTAGTGGTACGCGATGTTTCGGCATCCATGGATGCGAATGCCCGCCAACAGCAAGCAACTATCATTGCGCAACTCCAGCAAACCCAGCCATCTACTGCTCTCCTCGGAATCGTGGATGTGGCTACTGAGTCGGTGATTGCGGCACTTCCACAACCTGCACTCCGTGATACCTCGCAGGTGCTCATGACAGATACGCAGGCTACCGCACTCGCTGATGCAGTCACGTTGGCAGCATCATTGGTCCCGGGCGAATACGAGGCACGTGTGTTGCTGTTGTCTGATGGCAATGAAACACGTGGTCGTCTCCAAGAAATCAGCGAGAGCATGCTTGCCCGCAATGTGCGGGTGGATGTGGTGCCGCTCACCACACAGCAGTCGCCACCGTTCTTGGCATTGACAGAAGTTCAACTCCCACAGCGCATCCGGGGCAGTGGAAGCACGGTGGCCACCCTGTTGCTCCAGAGTGCCCGTAATCAATCTGCTGAACTGGTCATCAGCGACGGGAGTCGCGAGTTGCATAGGCAACCGCTCACGCTGCGTGCAGGTACGCAACGCCAACTGGTAACGATTCCCGCGTTGTCCCCTGGCAGCCATCGTTTGACGTTTCGCGTCTATGCCAGTGCCGACACCTTCCTCGACGATAATCGCCAAGACGTGATTGTCGAGCAACGTGGTGCTCCGCGTATTTTGGTACTTGCGCATCAGCTAGTGCGTGCGGCCCCACTCGTCGAAGCCTGGCAACGCATCGGTGTTGAGGTGACCGTAGCCCGCCCCAGTGAAATTAGCACCCAGTTGGCCGATTTTGCGTCACACGACGTGGTAGTGCTTTTTGACACACCGGCACGTGATGTGCCACGTGCAGTCATGCGCCAAATTGCAACAAACGTGACGACGCTGGGGAAAGGATTTTTGTGGATTGGTGGCGCTGAAAGTTTTGGTGCGGGTGGCTTTCGGCGTACTCCACTTGCTGATGTGGCCGCAGTATCGCTCGAGCCCCTCGATGCAAAGCAACGTACACAAATGGACTTGCTACTGGTCATTGACCGTAGTGGGAGCATGAGTGACGGCGTCGCACAATTGAGCATGCTCGATTTGGCCAAAGAAGCTGCCTTTCGTGCCATCCAAAATCTGCAACGTGGCGATACAGTGGGGGTGGCATTTTTTGCTGATAGCGCAGCATGGGCGTTGGCACCGCAACCACTCCCCAACGATGATGTCGTGGCGCAGGCACTTGGCAGCGTGCAAAGTGATGGCGGTACGTCAATTGCATCCGGGTTGGCGTTGGCAGCAGCACAAGCTCCCTTCCTACGTGGGGACGTGCGTCATGTGATTTTGCTTTCGGATGGCATGGATCCATCTCCCAGTGATGCGATTGTACAAGAATTACGTGCCCAAAATGTGTCGCTGAGCACAATCGCACTCGGACCAGATGCCGATGTCACCACGTTACAGCGCCTTGCCACACTCGGGAATGGCACTGCCTATCAGGTGAGTGACCCCCAACAACTGGCCGACGTCTTCCTCGATGATACAACGCGGGTTGCGAGTCGTGATATCGTCGAGGACGTGGTGACACCACGTCGTGTTGCCACCGATCCTTGGTTGGCCGCTTTCCCCCCGGTACAACCAGTCTACGGCTATAATCGCACGTCCGCCCACTCAGATACTCGGGTGCTGTTGCAGATTGATGAATTGACGCCGCTCTGGGCGCTCCGACGTGTGGGGCGAGGTCAAAGTATGGTGTGGGCCAGTGATTTGGGGACACGCTGGGGGCGTGATTGGACTGCCTCATCCACGCTTCCCGCATTTGCACCCTTGTTGTTGACCCCGTTGCTCCCTGTAGACGACCGCGCGCTCGACGTGTCGTGGTTTTGGCACGACGATATCCTCGATATTGCGCTGTCGAGTGGTGATGCGGCATCACCACCCGATGTGGCACTCATTGATGCACAGGGTCGGATGATTCCCGTGCCACTCCAGGCACGTGGCGTACAACAATGGGCGGGGCAGATTCGTGATATTGCTAGTGGTGAATATGTGATTCGTGCCACGCACGACACCACGACTGTGGTACGTGGCGTGATTCTCGTGAGCCGCACTGAACTTGCTCCGCGCGATGGCAATGCGTTACTCGCTGACATTGCTAACCAGACAGGTGGTCGTATCATGCCGCGCATGGATGCCGTATACTGGCAACCTACCACGACCCGCCCCACGGCCACACGTGACCTTTCAGTCTGGTTTATTTTGGGTGCGATGAGCTTGTTTGTGGGTGAAATTGCGCTACGCCGTGGGATTATGGCGCCGCAGTCGCTGTTTCAGCGCCGCTTGCACCCGACCCCGCCTGTAACGCCACCCACCACACCCCCAGCAGCACCACCGCCACCCGCAGCTCCACCGACGCGTTTCGACCGCTTGCGTGCCGCCAAAGCACGCAGCCGCGATCAGCGCGAATCATCCGAGTAGTGCACTGACTTCTGCGGCGGTGGGCATGGCACCCTGTGCGCCACGGCGTGTGACGGCAATGGCCGCTGCGGCTGCTGCATACTGCATGGCGCTGGGCATGTGCTCGCCACGTGCCAAGGCACATGCGAGCGCACCGTTGTAGCAATCACCGGCAGCCACCGTGTCTACGACGGCCACTGGGACGGCGGGGACGCTAAGCGTCTGGCCGGCATGACTCCAGAATGCCCCTCGTGCACCACGCTTGATGATGACATGCGCTGCGCCACGGGCATGGAGAATGTCTGCAGCTGCTCTGGCCTGAGCCTCGGTATCGGGTACGATGCCGGTGAGTTGGTGTGTTTCGTGTTCGTTGGGCGTCATGATGTCTGCGTACTGATAGAGCTCGTCAGGCAATGCGGCCGTAGGGGCGGGTGCCGGGTCGAGCACCGTGGTCACTCCACGTCGTTTTGCCAGTTGCAGTGTGGCAACCACGAGTTCGAGGGGGACTTCGAGTTGCACCAAGAGATGTGTACACGTGGCAAGCACCTGCTCCACGCTGTCGAGAATCTCGTGTTGCATGCGCATATTTGCACCCGAGGCCACCACAATACTGTTTTGGCCCGTATCATCAACGGTAATCAGTGCCACACCCGATGCACCGGGTAGGCGACGTACTTGGGCAATACTCACACCATATCCGCTCAGACTCGCACAGAGTTGATTTCCAAAACCATCATCACCAACGGCTCCAATGAGGTGGGCATCACCACCGAGTCGGGCAACGGCCACCGCTTGATTCGCTCCTTTGCCACCGGGAACAGTGACAAAATCACTGCCGAGAATTGTTTCACCAGGGGCGGGAATGTGTGCGGCACGTACAACCAGGTCCATATTGATGCTTCCAAAAATAGCGATACTCATCTATGGCTCCATTCTGCTACGGATGCTGTATTTTAGCACGTCTTTACGATGATGAAATAGTGCATTGGAATGCAGATTAATCCGCCATCAAAAAAGTGCTTGACATTGTCTGAAAACTTGCTACAATACGGAATCGGTAATGCATTTACCGTGGTTTCTTGCCTCCGGCGATTTGGTGATGTATGCAATCACCGTCGAGTGTTCTGTGACTCCAATGTGAGTAGTCGTGAGAACCACCGAGTAGGCTTTCATGAGGGTGTATGGACGTTTGCACACACAAACTCATAGGTGGCGTTGTCACCGCTGACGGGTTGCGTATGGGCGTGCGTCTGCACCGTTGTTAGTTTCCTCCCCCCTTTCCCTTCCCGACAGTGTACATACTAGACCAACCGTCTTGCATGTGACAGCGAACACCTACCTAGGTATCGTTGTTGTATGGAGGAATTCTGTGATGATTCATTGGATTCGGACGGCGCTCAGCCGTTATGCGTTGGTTCCCTCTGCGAGTTGGCTAACGAGTCGCCATGCCAGTTTTATGGTCGTTCGTTTGCGCCACCGTGATTAGTGCCGTTGGTATGTATTCTACTGTTGAGAAGGAGATACGTCTGAATTGAACGATCACACCTATATCGAACACATGCGCCAGCAGTTTGGCGTACCTGCCGACGGGCGATTAAACGGATTCATTAGCCGTCGCGATGGGCAGCTGTTTTTAGATGATCGCATTAATCTCAATGAGTTGATTCAACAATATGGCGCACCGCTCGAGGTGGCCTATTTGCCGCTGATTACCCGCCAAATTGATGCCATGCATGCCAAAGTGGCCTATGCACGGCAAGCAACACACTATACCGGTGAGTTCTTTTTTGCATATGCAACCAAAGCAAATTTCGCCGAAGAAGTCGTACGCACCGCATTGCAGTCTGGTGCACACTACGAAACCTCTGCATCCGCAGATATCATCATCGCTCATCAGTTGTGGCGCCAAGGCATCTTGGCTAACGACCGTTACATGTTTTGTAATGGGTCCAAAGACATCGTGTACCGTGATGCCATGATTGCGCTCCGTGATGCGGGCTACGAGCGGATTGTGCCCATCGTTGATGATCTCGCTGAGCTCGACTACTTGATTCACAACTGCACCCAACCATTGTTACTGGGTGTGCGGGCTCGTTTTGACATCGGTGATGTGGATGCCGATCACCCCGGTGGTGAACGATTCGGGTTGACCCCGCACGAAATCCAACGAGCCGTCACGATGCTCCAGGGCACACCCCATCGGCTCGTGCTTTATCACGCCATGGTGGGGAGCCAAATGGAGGATGCCGTGTTGTGGCAAATCCGGCTCGGCGCCTCTGTAGAAGCCTATGCAGCGCTAGCCGCGCAGGTCCCCGATTTGACCTTTTTCAACTTTGGTGGCGGCATGCCCACCGATGCCTACGCCATTGATTTCACCTTCGACTACCAGGGCTTTTTGCAGGGGGTGATGAAGAGCATGCAACAGGCGTGTGCGCATGCCGGTGTGGCCGTACCGCACCTGGTCGGTGAGTTTGGTCGCTACACCGTGGCCTCACACAGCGTCTACCTGATGGAAGTCGGTGCGGTCAAGGCTGGTCGTGGTGGTGCCCCCGATTGGTATCTGCTCAACGGCAGTTTGATGGTGTCGTTGCCCGATACGTTGATTGTCGAAGGGCAGCAGTTCATCGTGTTGCCACTCGATAATTGGCATTTACCCGTACGTCCAGTGCGCCTGGCCGGTCGCTATACCTGCGACACCGATGATTACTACCCACGCTCTGGGCAGGCTCCATTGCTGTTGCCTGCCAACGGCGAACAGAGCGTGCTAGCGTTTTTTGGGATTGGTGCATATCAGCAGATGATTGCTGGTCGTGGTGGTGCCCATCATTGTCTGACACCCGAAATGCGCCGTATCATCATCGAGTACGACGATGATGCATTGGTCCTGCGTGAGACGCCAGCCCAAGATCTCAACGACATCATGGTTACGTTGGGGTACCATCGTGATACCATCGAGCTCCGTCGCCCCGCCCCGAGCGATGTCGCTGAGCGGTCACAACGGGTCATCCGCATGCCTGCCCGCCGCACCGTACGCCCGTTACGGCGTATGCCACGCTGAGCTGCCCCAGCCGTATCCCCGTTGGTCTGCATACCAATGGGGATACGGTATAATGACGCTACAGGTATGTGTAGTACGGAGGGAATGCCGTGGAACACCGCAAGCGTCTCGGAGTAATCACGAGTGGCTCCTTGGCTGACGGGCTAATGGCTCGTGTTGATGCCTCCCAAACAATCGAATCACTGCGCGTCGGTCAGTTCTTGCTCATCCAAGGGGTGCAGCATGAATTTTTTGCCATGCTCACCGATGTCGAGCTTGCGGCAACGTCCAACAACGTGTTGATTGACCCTCCCAGCGATGATGCGTTTTTACAAGAGGTACTCGTCGGCACTGCCACCTACGGCAACATTGCACTGCGTCCGTCACTGATGCTCCCCCGTGACGTCAGCGAGGGATTGCTCCCCGTCAAAACCATCCCTGCCCATTTCTCTCCCGTATTTGATGCCGATGAACGCGATTTTACCCGTGTATTTGGCAAAGAAGATGCCACACATTTCGAAATCGGTCGCCCACTCGACATGAATGTGCCCGTGTGTATTGACTTGAATCGGCTCGTCGAGCGTTCAAATGGTGTCTTTGGCAAAAGTGGTACTGGCAAGAGCTTTTTGACGCGCCTGTTGTTGAGTGGCACCATCAAGGCCAATGTGGCTGCCAATCTCATCTTCGACATGCACTCCGAATATGCCAGTGATGCATCGTCGGAAGCAGGGGGCTTCGTCAAAGGGTTGCGCAAAATATTCGGACCGGTGGTACGTATTTATACGCTTGATGCAGAATCAACGCGCCGGCGCGGTGCACAGTACGACCAAGAAATTCGTATTGGTCTCAACGAAATCGAAGTCGAAGACATCCTGCTTCTCCAAGATGAGTTGAATCTGAATGCGACTGCCGCAGAATCTGCGTACCGACTGATTGATGAGTTCCATGATGCGTGGCTCCGTACACTACTCGACATGCCACCCGAAGACATCGAGGCATTTGCACAGCGCACAGGCACACACTACGGTTCGCTCAGTGCGCTCAAGCGCAAACTCGAAGCCTTGCGTCGGCGTGGCTACGTCACTATCCAGACGAATGGCGTCGTGGACACGCTCATTGATGACTTGATGAACAAGCAACACGTTGTGCTCGAATTTGGGCGCTTTGACAACACGATTGACTACATGCTGGTTGCCAACATCATTACGCGCAAAATCCATGCCCGCTGGCGCGAAAAAACAGAACGCTATCTGACCAGCAAAAACAAAGCTGATAAACCACCACAGCTGGTGATTACCATCGAGGAAGCGCACAAGTTTCTCAATCCGACTGCGGCCAAACAAACGATTTTTGGCACCATTGCGCGTGAGATGCGCAAGTATAGCGTCACATTGCTTGTCGTAGACCAACGCCCATCGTCCATTGATAGCGATGTGATGAGTCAGCTTGGCAGTCGTGTGACTGCGTTGCTCAACGACGAAAAAGACATAGATGCAGTCTTTACCGGTGTCAGCGGCTCAGGTGCGTTGCGCACCGTACTCGCCACACTCGACTCGCGTCAACAGTGTTTGATTCTCGGGCATGCAGTGCCGATGCCTGTGGTGGTACGTACCCGCGCCTACGACGAAGCATTTTACCAGGCCATGGGCACTGGTGCGACCACAGCGACCACAGCTGCACACGCATCGTCATCGCCTGCATCATCCGCGCAAGCGAGTATCGCAGATCTTTTCGACGAATAACGCGATTAGGGTTTTTGAGGGATGCCGTACTGCATCAGCCCACCCATGCGAATCCGAATCAACACGGCAAATTCACTGCGGTTGGCGGCGTCTGCGGCCTCGGCTGCTTGGCGCATCAGTGCGATTGCCTGATTCACATCCCCCTGTGCTTCGGCGATGCTCGCCCGCAGAAAGAGTCCCTCGGGTTGTGTTGCCGGGGTGCTCAGCAACAGGGTGGCGTCTGCTGCTGCGCCATCAAATTGCTTGGTAAGCACCCGATTATTGCCGCGCATGTAGAGCGTGGTTGCCTGTAACGGGTTGATTTCTTGGACACGTTGCCATGCACGTGTGGCCACCGTGCTGTCACCATAATACTCGGCGAGGACATTCAACCACAGTTGCGATTCCAGGTCATCTGGAAAGGTGGTGGCTTCACGTTGGGCCAGCGTGTATGCAGTCGCATAGTCGTCTGCGGCAACCGCATTTAGAATGGCCGTGGTGTCGGCACTCGGTGGGGTGGTTGCAACCACGTACCAACTGACGGCAATCACCGTCACCACGAGTAGGATGATGCGTATCAGGCGCATGCGTTGCTGGTGCTGTTGTTGCTGGACAAGCAGCTCGAGTTCGGCGCTGATGCCATTTGGCGTCGCTACACGGTGTGTCGCTACCGCCTGCATGATGCGGCTTGCATTGCGTTTGACACGACTATTGAGTGCGACAATGCGCACATGTTCTGCGGAAATGTCATACCCAGCCGCGTCACACTGTGCACTGAGTGCGTTGATGTGATCAACGAGTGTAATCAGCTGTTGTGCCCCGTCGGGCTGCTCGTGATAGATGAGTGCAAGCGGTTCGGCTTTGTCGAGCGCTTGCCGGAGTTGTGGCATGAGTGGCTGTGATGAGTCTGTGTGCATTGTCGTCTATCGCGTTGTATAATAATCAGTAGTACTACTATATCTGTGGAGTAGCATACCATATGCGACTAGTTGTTGTTCGTCACGGCGAAAGTGAGTGGAATCGAATTGGCCGGTATCAGGGGCAATTTGATGCACCACTGTCAGAAATGGGTGTCAAACAGGCCGAAGCACTCGCAGAGCGCTTGCGTTCCGAATCATTCCACACCATCTACGCCAGTCCGTTGCAACGGGCACGCCTCACCGGCGAAGCCGTGCACCGCTTCCATCCTGATACTCCGTTTGTGGTTGAGCCTGCTGTCATCGAAATTGACCACGGCGAGTGGGCCGGTTTGATGGTCGATGAAGTCATCGCCAAATATGGTGATGGTCTACGGGAGTGGCGTATGACGCCCACCCGCTCACATATGCCGGGTGGCGAAAGTTTTAGCGACATTCTGAAGCGGGTGCTTGATTTCAAAGAACGTATCATCAAGCAACACCCAGATCAGACGGTGCTGGTGTCTACCCACGACGTGGTTGTCAAAATTCTCGTCGCTGATGCACTTGGTATGCACATGGATGGCATCAATCGTATTTGGGTGACCAATGCGAGTATTTCGGTAATCGAATACGGTAGTGATCTGACTTATTTGGCCAGCCTCAGTGAAGCCGCCCATTTGAGCAAACTCGAGGTCGTGCGCGGGGCGTGGTAACTCGTGGTCTGACATCATGGAAAAGGCGTGACGATGCCTCAATCAGTAGCATCTGGAAGCGCAGTGTCGCGTCTTTCACAACATCAAATAACTGACATCTTGCGTCGTGTCGGTTTAACTGACGATTTACAACGTGTCGAAGCAGAAATGCTCGATCGGATTCAGTCGAACAATCAGTTGTTACGCGATGCAGGTGCATACACGGTGAGTGCCGGTGGTAAACGCCTGCGCGCCATTCTTGTGTTGCTTTCTGCGCGGCTCGGGAACTATGATTTCGAACGTGCCAAACACCCAGCAGTTGCCATCGAATTGCTCCATGCCGCATCGCTCGTGCATGACGACTTGGTGGATCATGCCAATGCACGTCGTGGTCGTGCCACGGTGCATGTCACCTGGGACCGCGATGTAGCTCTGGCACTTGGGTCGTATCTGTTTGGAGTGGCTGCTCGCGAACTCGCCTATGAGCCCGACGAACGCATTATCGGGTTTTATGTGCATGCGGCGCGGTGTATGGTGGAAGGTGAGCTCAACCCGGTGTCTTTGGTTGCCCCGCGAGAAGCTGCCGAAGCACAGTATTATCGTAAAATCGGGTACAAAACGGCCGTCTTGTTCGAGGCCGCCTGTCGTGCCGGAATCGCAGTGGCTGGTGGAACACCACAGGCTGTTGCTGCACTCGGTGCATTCGGCTACGAGCTAGGGTTAGCCTTCCAGATTGTTGACGATATTTTGGATATGACTGAAAGTGAATCCGTCCTCGGTAAACCGGCAGGCAACGACCTGCGCGAGGGGACTATCACCCTGCCACTCATATTGGCACATGATCGTGATCCACAGCCACTCTTCATGCGCATCACAGAGGGGAATGTACCCGCTGAACTCGTCCCCGACATGATTGCGGCAATAACTGCGGTTGGTGGTATTGAGGCCGCCTATGTGGCTGCCAATGAGCGTATTACACGTGGGCTCGCATATCTCACCCCCTATGCGGACGAGACTACACTCGATGCGTTCCAGACCATTGCACGGCATGTGGTGCAACGGCGTCAGTAAGTGACATAACGTAGATGCGTGCGCCCCGTGTCAATCAGCACGATTGCACGGGGCGCGTTGTATACATCCAACATAACGTAGCCTTGCGTAGTACACAGCAACGAATGCGATTGTTGTATGCGATAGCGAGGTTCGTATGCAGAAGAATCCCTATCAAAGCGAAGAGCTCGATTTGCACGCTGATCCTGGTGAAGAGTGGAACGACGAAGTTGCTGATGCCTTCCTCGAAGAATCCCCCAACGAGGAATCACTCGTTGAAGACTCTGTGCAGATGTACCTCCGCGAAATTGGCCAAGTACCGCTGCTAAATGCGAGCCAAGAAGTTGATTTGGCACAACGCATCGAAGCCGGTGTCTATGCACGTGATGTCCTTGATGCGCATGTTTCCATGGTGTTTCATGGTGACATTGACGCTCACGCTGCGCAACTCGTGCACGATCTACCACAGGCCCGCTCACTTGAATCATGGTTGACTTGCTGGATTGAGCATGGTGGCCAGCTCACCACGTTGCCCTATCTCTTGGCACATGCACAACGTCACCACACCTTGATTGTGACCACCACACCCTGTGATTTGTCCGAACAGATTGACCTACTGCGTGAATGTGAACGCGTACGCCTGCTCGCGCTCAAGAGTAATATGGTGGTGCTCACCCCGTTTATACAGCGCATCGTCACTGCGTTCCCTGACCGGGTGATTCAGCTATTGGACTGGGTGTTGCACGCTGTGCCGCAGCAGACACCAATCTACACCCAATTCAGTGATCGCGACATGCGTGCGCTGAATCGGCGCGTCGAAGATGGCAGCGATGCCCGTCGCCGCTTGATTCAAGCAAATTTACGCTTGGTGGTCAGTGTGGCCAAGAAATATATCGGTGGTCCGCTGTCGTTCATGGATTTGGTCCAAGAAGGCAACATCGGTTTGATGCGTGCCGTCGAAAAATTCGATATTCTGCGCAAGAATCGGTTTTCAACTTATGCCACCTGGTGGATTCGTCAGGCGGTTACACGTGCCATTGCTGAGCAGAGCCGTCTAATTCGCCTGCCTGTGCATCTCAGCGATGCAATCGGGCAGATGCGCCGGGTCACACGTGTGCTCGAGCAGGGCCTTTCCCGTGAACCCACGCCCGAAGAAGTTGCCGCAGAGCTGGGTATCTCCGACCGCAAGGTGCGTCGCCTGCTCCAGGCCTCTGCACAGCCGATTTCGCTCGAACAGCCGATTAGCAACGATGGCGAGGGG
>JBEANH010000028.1:0-26164 GCA_041165505.1 Chloroflexota bacterium
GCAAAGAGCCGACTTTCGAACAAATAGCGACTCGTAATATCCACGACGATTTGGCATGAGCGTTGCAACGACGATTCGAGGATTTCCAGCTTGCCGGCAGCATCGGCGTGTTGCAGGGCCGCAGCTTGGGTCAGTGTTTCGCAGAAGGTGCTCGCTGTTTCGGCGAGGGTCATCGGCGTATCGCGGTTGAGCGGCGTCTGGGTGGCCAAATTGAGGTTGTGGTAGGCATGCCCCAGCTCGTGTGCCAGTGTCATGATGCTACCAATTGACGGCTTGTAGTTCATCAGCACACGTGATTCGTCTTTTTGTAGTCCAATACAAAAGGCACCATCAACCTTGCCGTGACGTGGCTCCGCATCCACCCACCCCTCGGCAAAGGTGCGCCGTGCAAAGTCGCCGAGGCGCGGTGAGTAGGCGTGGAATTGTGTGGCCACGAATTCGCAGGCCTCAGTGTAGCTCCACGCTTTGCCCGCCGTATTGACCGGTGCAAACAGGTCATACCAGGGGAGTTGGGTGCCCGATTTGAGCAGACGGGCTTTGGCACGTAGGTAGCGACGAAAGAGAGGAAAGCTGTCGTAGGCGGCGCCCATCATGGCGTCGAGTGTGGCGCGATCCATGCGGTTGTCGAGGAGTGATATGTCCACGGGGTCAGCAAAGCCACGCCGTTTGGCGAGTGTATTGACTTCACCCTTGATCGCATTAATCGCCATCGCAAGGGGCATGGCCGTGGTTTGCCAGGCAGCGATTTCGGCATCGTGGGCAGCACGCCGGGTCTCGCTGTCGCTGTCGTACGCCATGGCGCGGATGGCGCTCATCGGCTGCGATTTTCCATCAAAGCTGACACTCAACTGCGACGTGACATTGCTGTGCAGGCGTGCCCACGCCCCACCCCCACTGACGTTGAGTTCGGCGGCCAGGGCTTCGCTGTCGGGTGGCATCTGGTGTTTGGCACGCCGCCCGGCTTCCTCCAACATAAAGCGATGTGATGCAATCATGCTGGACTGTGTTGCGAGTGTGGCCACATCGAGCGTCCCAGCCCAAGCAGTAAGGCGGGTGCTGAGCTGACTCACCCGTACTAGGCGTTGACGGAGCTCGCTTAGGCGTGCTTGGGCCACACTGTCGCGTGAATTGGTGCTCACAAAGCAGTAGATGTAGGCATTGAGGGTGCGGATGGTTTCGTAACAACTCCCCATGTCGGCGAGCACGCGTTCGACCACGGTGGCGTCAACCTGCGGTGGGGTGTCGTGTTTGGTGATGTGGTGTGTGTCAAAAAGGGTGGTGAGCTGAGTAATGGTAGTGTCGAGTGTGAGTATGGCGTGGCCAAGTGCGGGGTCGTTGATATCTGCAAAGGGCGTATCCATGCGCCAATGTGGCAGAGTGGTCATGTGTGAATGCCTTTCGTTGCGGTCGGTCGTGAATTCAGGTACTATACGCCTATCATAGCAAAATGTGCCGTGGTGTGCGTTCACACCGGAGCGTGGTATGCCTGATTCTTTACACAAATTGATTCCCCCCGTGCCATTGCGTGATGGGCGGATTGTGACGATTCGCCCCATACAGGCAGACGACAAAATGCGTCTACTCCATTTTGGTGAAGCGTTGCCACAAGATGATTGGCTCTATCTCGAACACGATCTGCGCAGCCCTGAAATCGTGGCTCGGCTGTGCAATGCAGCGAGTGCCGAGCATTGGCGTCAAATCGTGGCGGTGGATGCCGACGATCGGTTCGCCGCATATGCGTCGGTGCGTATGCTGGCAGGGCGCACGAGTCATGTGGCCATTGTCAAATTGGTCATCGCAGATGCCTACCGGCGTGTCGGTTTGGGTACCGCCATGGGTGAAGTGATTTTCGAAGAAGCCAAACAGTTGTCCGCACACAAGGTCGTGGTCGAAATGCTCGAAGCGCAAAAAAGTGGCCAAGCCATTTTTGCACGTCTCGGTTTCCGCATCGAAGGGACGCTCAAAGCGCATGTTCGTGACCGCTTCGGCCAGCGTCATACCTTGGTTGTGATGTCGGCATTGACGTAATCTGGGTGTATCACGCCCTGTTCATTTTTCATGCTTCATTTGTTAGCGCCACATATCCGTCATCTGCATCACGAGTTCGTAGTTGGCTTTGATGTGGGCCAGTCCTGCATCGTCCACCTGTGCCATGTTGCGGTAGACTTGTTTGTCGAGCATGGCTGTTTTGGTGCCACCCTGCCACAAGCGCCATGAGTCGTTGTCAATGACGTCAGCAACCACGAGTGTACCGGTGCGCGTATGGCCAAATTCGATTTTGAGATCCACGAGTGTGACATGATGTTGTGCCCATGCGGCTTCTAATATGCAAAACACGTTTTGAGCCATTGATTTCATCTGTAGTAGCGTTTGTTCGTCAGTAATTTTTGCAGTAATGAGTTCATCCATATCCATCAGCGGGTCATGATTTGCATCATCCTTGTAAAAAAATTCGTTGACGAGTGTGTCAAAGCGATGTCCTTCGGCCATGGAGGGGTGGCGCTTGAGGTATGAGCCCGTGGCAAAGCGGCGGGTGACGACTTCGAGGGGGATCATGGCGCAGCGGGTCACGACCATGCACTCATCGGTGGCACCAAAGGCCACAAAGTGCGTCGGGACATGATGGCGGCGGAGGAGGGCAAAGTTGTTGGCGGTTGTACGCCCACTGATGTGCCCTTTCCCTGCAATCACGTGCCGTCGTGCCCCATCCCCAGCGGTGATGTCGTCTTTGCTGACGACAATCGCCAAATCAGCCCCAGCGGGATGGGCGTAGATGCGTTTTGTTTTGCCTTCAGCCAAGAGTATACCGTGGGTCATGACAGCTGTCCCTCTTTGACAAGTTGTGCGATAAGTTGCTCCCACTCGCGAAAAATCAGTAAATGTCCATGCCCAGCAAAGACGCGGAGTTGGAGCTGTGGCAAATGCACGGCGAGTTGATGGCCAGCATCTGGTGGGGTGATACGATCACTGTCACCATACCAACAGGTGACGGGGTGCGTAATCTGCGCCATATCAATATCCCAGTGCTGTGTGATGAGGCGCAAATCCTCGAGATAGCTGTGATACCCCTGGGCAAAACTCATCGCCAACATGGCGCGAAAGATGTGTCCTTCGGGGGCACGTACATAGCTGTTTTCGCTGGGGGTAAAGACATTGCGCATCAGCCAAATGCCAAAGCGCCCGGCGTGTTCGCCTTTGCCGATGATCACGTTGGCCATACTCGCCACGAGATCGTTGACCCATGCAGGCATCGCATTCCCAAACGAATGATTCACGCGGTGGTGCCAGCGCATACGTGCAATGTCTGCAGGAGTATTGGGTGCCATGCCTGACACCACAAACAGGCGGCTGACCCGTGCGGGAAAGCGGGCCGCAAACGACAGCGCATAGGGTGTGCCCGCAGAAAAAGGCAAGAGCATACACTGGGTGATTCCCACACTATCGAGGACCACGCACAGGTCTTCGTGCCAGCTTTGCACACTGCGCCCACGTTGCGGGTCAGACATGCCAAAGCCGGGACGGTCAATGATGAGCATACGTACGTTGTAGGTGTGCAACACCTGGTGGTCGGGAATCTGCACATGGGAGCCTGGGAGCCCGTGACACATCACCACCGGCATCCCGTGTGCAGGACCATTGTCGCTAAACGCAATGGTGCGTCCTCCTGTTGCCTGGACGGTACGCATCATCGTAATATGACTCCTGCGCCTGCAGTAATTTCACCAACAATATTGGCTTCAGGGAGGGCTATACAGGCGGATGCCACGGCATGTGCGGGGACGATGACGAGCATGCCGAGCCCCATATTGAAGGCGTGATACGCTTCGCCGTCACTGAGTGAACCGGCTTCGAGGAGTAAGTCAAAAATAGGTGGGACTGGCCACGTGCCACGATGAATGATGGCGCCACAGCCATCGGGCAACACGCGTGGCAGGTTGTCAATGACACCACCACCGGTGATATGTGCCAATGCGTGAATGGGGACACCCGCACTACTGAGGGTGGCATATTCGGGGAGATAGCAGCGGTGCGGTGCGAGCAGTGCTTCGCCGACGCTTAATCCTTTGAGTTCGGCGGGGCGCGCATCGTAGCCACCGAGAACCGGTACCAGTTTGCGTGCCAACGAAAAGCCGTTGGTGTGCAAGCCGTTGGATGGAATCGCCAAAATCGCATCACCGGCAGCCACGTGGCGGGGCAACATGGCATCGCGTGCCACGACCCCTACAATGGTACCTGCCACGTCGAAGGTGTTTTCGCGGTAGACACCGGGCATTTCTGCGGTTTCACCCCCCAAAATCGCACATCCTACAGCCCGGCACGCCGTGGCTAGACTTTGTACGATGGTGGCGACTTGCTCGGCATGGAGTTTGTCTACTGCAATATAGTCGAGGAAAAAGAGCGGGCGGGCACCTTGGACGAGAATATCGTTGATGCAGTGATTGACTAAATCGGCGCCAATGTTGCGGTAGTCGTTACAAGCGGATGCCACGAGTGTTTTGGTACCCACCCCGTCGGTTGAGGCTACCAGAATGGTATTTTCGAAATCGCTGACTGCTTTGCTGAGGTCAAAACACCCACCAAATGCCCCGAGGCCGGCTGCCACCGCAGGGGTGTACGTTGATTGGACGGCGGCCGCCATCAACGATACCGCACGGTTGCCTTCTGCAATGTTGACCCCTGCAGCAGCGTAATCACTCATAGTACTCACTCCTCGCACCCACGCCGTTGACACACCACCTCTGTGTGTATCATAACACCAATTCATGGCATCATTCGGTGCTGACACCATCGTGTAATCTGCCCTAGAAGTGGATGCGTCGTCGCCACAAGGAAATACTTTGTAAGAGCCCGATAGCCGCAAATGACGTCACCGTAAAGCTCCCACCATATGACACAAAGGGCAACGGGATACCGGTAATCGGCATGATACTCATGTTCATCCCCGCATTGACGAGCACGTGACACAAAAACATGGCCGCAATGCCTGTTGCCATGAGCCGGCCGAGCAGGTCACGCGCATTGGCAGCGATGTCCAAGGCCTGCCAGATGAGTATGCCGAGGAGCAACAGCATCACGGTGGTACCCACAAACCCGAGTTCTTCGCCGGTAATCGCAAAAATGAAGTCGGAGTACTGGACGGGCAAAAATTTGCCTTGACTCATGACTCCCTGTGTCCAACCCTGGCCACTCAGCCCACCCGCCCCAATAGCGTTCAGCGATTGGATGATGTTCCACGCACCAGACTTGAGTTCGGGGTCATATTTGAGTGGATCGAGAAAAATCAGCAGGCGGGTGCGCTGATAGGGCGCCAAAATGTAGGTCCAGCCAAAGTACGCCACGGGGGACGCAAGTGCGATGAGGGTGCCAAATTGCATGAGCGTCATGCCGGCCACCCACGTCATAAAGAGCCATACCATCACAAAGACCAGCGAAGTGCCGAAGTCGGGCTGAATGAAGACCAGCAGGAGCGGGATGCTCAAGAGTAACGCACTCCCGATGAGAGGGCGCCACTGTCCGCCAAAACGCTCTTGGCTCGCCCAAAAGCCGGCCAAGACCATGATGATGACCAGTTTGATGGGTTCTGACGGTTGGATGGTGCGCATGCCGAAGTCGAGCCAGCTCTGGGCACCACCGCGTATATTGCCATAGACGAGCACTACCGCGAGGAGCAAAATACTCATCACGTAGAGGGGAAACGTCCAGCTTTGAAAGGTGTGATAGTCGAGAAACGTGATGCCGACCATGACCACCACGCCTACCAAGATGTTGATGAGGTGACGATTGAAGTACCCGACAGTCATCGCATCGTTGAGGGTTGCGCTATAGACCATGACCAGGCTAAATGCGCTGAGCCCGAGTAATGCCCCAAGCAGAATGAAATTGTAGTCGCGCCACGAATTACTCATACCGCACGCTCCTGTGCCAAATCATCAGCTTTATTATACCCTAGCACCGCGCATAGAACCCATTCCCCAGTTCACGTACCTCGCCCCGGAGTTCACGCATGAGTAAATCACCGAGGAGCTCGGCACTGCTCTGGCCTAGGGCACGACAGAGCTCATCAATGTGGCGTGGCGTGCCCAGCAGGTGGAGCAGTGTATCGTGAGGTGTGTCCATGGCAGGCACCTCGGTCAGGCCGAGGGTGTCGCATATGTCACGGGCATGCCGCACAGGCGTGGCTCCTTGGCGCAGGAGTTCTAGGCATCCGGCACTCTGTGGCGAAAATACTGATCCCGGCACTGCCATCACGTCACGCCCCTGTTCTAGGGCGGCTTTGACGGTAATCAGGGCACCACTTTGAGCCCCCGCTTCGCAGACGACCACACCGTGTGCGAGCCCACTAATCAGCCGATTACGTGCCGGAAAGAGTAGCGGGGTGGCTTTGGTACCCGGAAAGAATTCACTGACCAGTGTATTCCCCGGGGTAGCCAGCATGCGCTCGGCAAGAGCGCGATTGCGTTCAGGGTAAATCAAATCAACGCCGGATGGCAAGACGGCAATGGTGTGTCCGTGGGCGTGTAATGCACTGTCGTGGGCAATCGTATCAATGCCAATGGCGAGCCCACTTACAATGGTTACTGCTTGGCTGGCCAAATCGCTGGCAATCCGCCGAGTAATGTCAATGCCATAGTTGCTCGGGCGGCGTGTCCCCACCAGTGCCACACTGGGGTGGGTGAATGATGTGAGACTGCCGCGTACAAAGAGCATGATGGGCGGATTGGGGATATGTGACAACAATTCGGGGTAGCGTGGGTCATCGTAGGTAAGCACGTGTATGCCACGGTCGTGGATGCGGTGCCACAACGCATGCTGGTCGTGGGTTGCTATCTGCGTAATGGCAGTGGCAATGTGTGCTGCGAGCCCGGCCTGTACGAGTGCTTGATAGCGTGCGGCCAGCACCGCCTGTGCACTACCAAAGTGGGTAATCAGCTTGTGAATGCGCAACGACCCGAGTCCATCTACGCGTACCAGCGCAAGTAATGCGGCCTGTTCGTCCATTGCATCCTCCTTGACGTTGTGAGGATATCGTGGCAGGCGCGCATTACGGTTGCATTAATCGTGTGGAGTGGATTATGGTGTGGAAATCCGCTGCCAACTAGCAATATTCCACGTGAGTGGTGCGAGTGCATCGGGCATAACCCCGCGCACGTTGGGGTTGGTGATGACCACGCCGAGGCGCTGAAAGAGTGGCAACGAGGGGAGTTCTTGGCTAAACAAGACCTGCTGTGCTGCATATTGTGCTTGTTGTTCGGCCGGGTCGAGTGATGTGGCAGCCAGTTTTACCGCATAATCGGCATCACGTGTACACCACCCCGCAAAGTTGTTGCCCACCCAGCCGTTGACGTCACTCGGTACGGCACCACAGCTCCACAGCTGTAGCCCAGCCGGGTCGGGAGTGGCGATCCAGGCAAACAAGGCGAGTTCAAATTGGCGTAAAAAGAGCGGGCCGTTCGGTGCAAAAATGTCTTCAGGAGGGAGCGTGGTGACTTTGACATCAACGCCAATCGCCTTCATGTCACTCTGGAAGCGGTCAGCGATTTCTTGGCGGAGTGGACTCCCCGTGGTGGTCAAAAGCTCAAAGGTGAGGGTAATACCTTGTTTGGAGACGCGCACGCCACTATCCGTCAACGGGAAGCCGGCGTCGTCGAGTAAGGCGTTTGCTTGGTCGCGATCAAATGGATAGACGGTGAGTTGCGCGGCGGGAACGGCACCGCGCTGTTCGGGGAGCAACCAGCTATCGAGCACGGGTGAACGCCCGTTGAACAGCGAATCTGCGAGTGATTGGCGATTGAAGCCATACGCCAAGGCCCGGCGAATCCGAATGTCTTGGAGGAGTTGAACGTCTAGATTGAAGTCAATGTGTTCCCATACTGGACTTTTGAAGTACGTGACGGGGAGTCCGGCACGGGCATCTTGGTCAATAAATGCGTACTGGTCAATGGCCACTTTGTCGGTGGATGATACATCTAGGTTGCCGTTCTGCAGATTTGCGCGCATCATGTCCACTCCAGACATGGCGGTGAGCACCACCTGTGATGAGGCAGGGATGGTCCCAAAGTAATGCGGATTGCGCACCAAGCGAATCTCGTTGGTACTCCGTGATTCCACCATGTATGGCCCGTAGCCGAGTGGTTTTTCTGCAAATTCACTGGTACGAATATCAGCGGGTTTGATTTCGGTGAGGATGTGGCGTGGCAACGGTGTCCAATAACTCAGGAAAAACCCGGAGCCGATCAGGTCGGGTTGGAGCGTAGCCATCGTCGTATAATCGTCAATTTTCTGGTAGTTGGCGGTACGATCGAGCAACAAGCGGGCTTCTTCGCCGAGTGGTGCATTTTGACGTGCGAGATTATAGGCGAAGACCGAATCATCGGCAGTTACTGGCACGCCATCCGACCAGGTCAGTTTTTCATTCCAGTGATAGGTAATCGTCAACTGTTGGACCTGGGTAATCACCGTGGTCACCGTGCTCGTAATATTTCCGGCTGCATCCAAATAGACGGAGACATCGTTGATTTTGACGTCGCCGTTGTCAATGGTGGGGATACGGGTGAGCACACCGGTAGTCGTATACCCGTAGCTATAGGGCAGAATCGGTGACGGATAGAGGAGCTCACTCACCACACCATTGGTGCGTTTGAGGGCGCTGTCGTTGGCATAGGGAAAGAGATCGTTGGGCAGGTCTGCAACACCGATGGCCCAGACATCGTTGCGCTCTGCCAAGGCTTCTGCAACGGCCTGGTTCGTAGGAACCGCCTGGGTGACATCGGCTGCAAGTTCATTGTTTGCAGTGACCGGAGTGCGGTTGCGTACGCCACCTTCGATTTGGCAGGACGTCAACATGCTGACGAGAAAAAGAGCGCTGACACAATAGCGCACGAAATAGTCCATTGATTACTCTCCCGTGGTAGAGGCACCACGACGGTGCTGCTGCCACATGTCGTGTGTGAGGCGCATTTCGAAGAATTCAACCCAGATTGCACCGTGGTCTTCGCGAAAATGCGGCTTGAGATGACGGTAACTCGACGTGTCCAGTAAAGACATGCTTATGCTATTGTAGGCATTCCGCCAATCACTTTCAACATAGGCGAAGCCCAAACTCACATATGAGCGTACTGCGCGCTCGTTGGGAGCGGCTACATCCAGCATCATGACCACGAATCCGAGTTCATCGAAGTAATGGTCAAGAAATCCACGCATGGCCTCGGTACCCAGCCCTTTCCCCACATATTCCGCAGAAAAGGTGATGCCGAGCCGTGCCGTTTTGTCGTCTTTGTTGATGTCGCGGAGCGAAATCCGCCCCATCAGATTGCCGGCACGGTCATCCACCGCCCAATGTCGTCGTGACCCGATGAAATCGTTGAGCCATGCCCCAGAAAAGGGCGATTGTGGCCGTTGCAGGTTCCATATCCCTTCAAACGGGTCGTGGTATTCGGGCCAAAACCGACTGCGCTCGTCGTCGTAACGATTCCACGAACGGATGATGGTACGCGGTGTGTGGATGCTCATGAGGCATGCTTCCCGTGCTAGAGTTGGGCCACCAGTGTTGGCATCACGGTGCCTGGAGTGGTGGCCACGACATGTGTTGCCATGATGCTGAAAATCGAGTCATCGGGGGCAATGGTGATGATACAGGCACCAGCACGCTGTGCGATAAAAGGAAATTGTGCTACGGGGTCGTTGGCACTGATGTCACCCAGAAAGAGAATGGTGTCACAGCGTTCAACGGCACTTTTGGCTTTGGCCACGTCACTGCGCACAAACCCCTCACCGAGTAGCACCACATCGGGGCGGAGCAGGCTCCCACAGCGCTGACAGCGTGGTGGAATCTCGCCTTCCTCGTCCCAATCGCCGAGATGGCCATTTTCGACACAGCGGGTACGCCGGATACAGCCATTGAGCTCGACCATATCACGAGAACCAGCGCGCCAGTGGAGCCCGTCAATGGCGAGGCTGACCAACAAAAATTCGGGGATACGTTGTTCGAGGTCAACGAGGGCATGATGTGCGGCACTCGGTTCGGCTTGTTCGACCAACGAACGGCGGAAGTTGTACCATTGCCACACCAATTTGGGGTTGCGTGCGTACGCTTGTGGTGTAGCCAGGTCACGTACATCGTAGTGTGCCCACGGTCCAACTAAGGCCTGTTTGAACGAGGCAATGCCACTTTCTGCAGACATCCCGGCACCCGTCACGACCACCATGCGCTGTGATGCGCGCACCTGTTTGAGCATTGCATCTGTGTGCATCAGCAGAACCTCGTGACTACGGTGAAAGTGGTGACATCAGGCGTTGTTGGGGAGCCCAGCCCTCGATGGTCGTGTTGTCGGCCGTGTTGGTGTATGCCACGCGCAACCAGGCGGTGCCATCGGCCGTTTGCGGTCCATCAACCCATACCACCCGACTCCCAGCACCAATTTCTGCCACGATGGGACTCTCTTGGTCGGGGTCGCTGTGGAGTGCGAGTTTGTTGTCACCGTTGACCACCAAAATCTGCGCATCATTGGTGTTTGTGCCGTTGATGAGATTATCGAGCCAACTGGGCATGATGATTTTTTGCGGGAGCATGTTCATCACCGGGGTCGTCAGTGTGTTCATCAGCGTGCCGTTTTGGGCGGCGGTGATGAGACCAGGCCCATAGAAGACTCCCACGGCCAGTGCAACGAGCAGGAGCATGCCGGTGAGGAGCATGCGCCCCCAGGGCCGTGGGGGTGCTTCCGTGTATTCGGTGTAGACGGCCGCAGCGGTGGTATCGTTGTTGCCTTCGGGGAAAGGCGTCGTATTGACGGGGAGGTTGGCCTCTATCAACAACTCACGGCGCACCTGTGCTACAACGTCCATCAGCTCGGCACAGTCGCGCAAGCGATAGCTGGGATTGCGTGACGTACAGCGGAGAATTAATTCTTCGATTTGTGGTGGACACGTATCAGCCATGACCGTTGACACCGGCGGGATATCTGTTGTTTCGTGTGCCTGGGTAATTGTATCGGGGTCATCGCTTGGAAACGGTCGCATGCCACTCATCATCTCAAAGAGCAACACACCGATAGCATAGACAACACTTGCTTCGGTTTCGGCATGCCCTTCTTTGCGTTCGGGCGCCCGATAGCTCGCAATGTCAATCAGTGCTTCGCTCGGACTAAGTTGCCAATTCTCGATCCATTTGACGTGCCCCTCGCTGACCACGACAAAATCGTTGCTGCTAATGGGTGGGTGTGGAATCTTGGATTGTTGACATGCCTGCACCACACCAACGATTTGTTTGAGGTACTGCAACGCCATCAACCCACTTAAGGGGAGCATTTGTCGGAGCGTATTGCCAGTGATGAATTCGGTGATAAAAAATGGACGATCTTCGATGACACCACTGTCGTAGACTTCGGGAAGCGCACTATGCACGTTGCGTGCGCGCAACTCGGAATCCGCAATGAAGCGCTCACGCAGACTGCGTTGTTCTACCAGATGATTGCGTATCAGATTCAGCAATACGGGCCGGTGTAATTTGTCGTCGTATACCCGATAGACGGTGGCTATGCGTGTGGCACCGAGCCGCCCGTCGACACGGTACCGCCCATGAATACGCGGCTGTGTGGTCATGCCCACTCCACCTTTGGTCTCAACTACACGTGCGAAATCCTATTGTTGCGTGTAGTATAGCACTATTATTGTATGTAGTAAATAATACATCTGGAATCTGATAGTCGTAGTCCATGGTCATGGTGGTGGTGTGCACGTGTGTGAGTGCTATAATACCTACAAGGTGCATGCCACCTCCCACACATTCCCCCTAGACAAGCGAGGTCCGTCATGTTTGGCACGATTACATCTGTGCGTGAGCACTTAGCCCGACATCACTATATCGCCAACGAGCATATTGCGACCACGCTCTTTTTGGCCAGTAAACTACAAAAGCCGATTCTCGCTGAAGGTCCTGCAGGGACGGGCAAAACGGAGCTCGCCAAAGCAACGGCCGCTGCCCTCGACTACGAGCTTATCCGCCTGCAGTGCTACGAAGGCATTGACGAAGCACGTGCCCTCTACGAATGGGAATACGCCAAACAACTCCTCTACACGCAACTCTTGCGCGAGCGTGTGGGTGGTATGGTACAGACCGCCACCACATTGGCTGGTGCGGCCGACGCCATTGCACGCGAGGAGAATGTCTTCTTCTCGGAGCGCTTTTTGCTGGCGCGCCCGTTGCTCAAAGCCATCACCAGCCCCAAACCGGTGGTGCTGTTGATTGACGAAATTGATCGTGCCGATGCCGAATTTGAGGCGTTTTTGTTGGAAATATTGAGTGATTTTCAGGTCAGTATCCCCGAGCTTGGGACCATCAAAGCGGTGCATCGGCCGCTCGTGTTCCTCACCAGCAACGATACGCGTGAACTCTCTGAAGCACTCAAACGCCGCTGTCTGTTCCTATATGTGGGGTATCCTGATGCCGAAGCCGAGCTGGCCGTGGTCAATTTGCGTGTCCCCGGAGTGCCCCCCAAGCTGGCACAACAGGTGGTGGATTTGGTGCAGCAGTTGCGTACCGTTGATTTGCGCAAAATCCCCAGCATGTCGGAGACCATTGATTGGGCGCGGGCTTTGGTAGAGCTCAACGTGCGCCATCTCGACCGGAGCACCATTGACACTACACTCAACGTGCTCCTCAAGTATGAGAGCGACGTGCAAAAAGCCAAGCGCATGCTCCAGTCGGGCAGCGAAGGTGACGATGAGCCGCGCATGCGCCGAGAGCGTGATCGTGACCGCGATCGAGACCGCGACCGTCGTCGTTCGTAGCGCACAGAGGAGCCAGTCATGGATGAGCGTTTAGTGGCGTTTGTGCGCGCCCTGCGTGGGCGTGATGTACGCATATCGCTGGCCGAAAGTATTGATGCCCTGCGTGCTCTCGAGCTGGGTGGGGTCACCGACAAGCAGGTAGTCCAAGCCGCTTTGCGTGCCACACTGGTCAAAGATGTACAGGATATGGCGGTGTACGACGAGCTCTTCCCGCAGTATTTCGGTGTAGATGCACCACCCCCCATGCAACAGCCCGGTGGTGGGCTCGACGATGATGCGGCGCAACAGTTCGAGCAGATGCTACAAGAGCTACTCGACATGCTCGACGAGTTGAGCGAAGAAGACATCAAGCGCCTCATTGAAGCCATGATGGGGCAGGGGATGACACGCCGTGATTTGCGCGAGATGCTCGAACGCCACGATGCCATGCCCGACATGAGCCAAGGTATGCCCCTGTCGTGGGCCATGCGCGAAGCGAGTGAGGGCATCGGGATGCGCCAAGCCAACGAGTTGCTTCAGCAGCTGATGGAAAAATTGCGCCAGATGGGCTATGACCCTGCCCAGATCAAGGCCATGGAGCGCGAAGTGCGTGATAACCGCGCCACATTGGCGCAACAGATGGCTGAAATTCTGCAACAGGAGCAGGGTGCGGGCCGCGATGACCGCGAGCGTGAGCGTGACCGTGATGAGTTGCTCGATCGCCCATTCGACCAGTTTAGCTTCGAAGATGTGCCCAACTTCCGCCGCGAAGTGGCCAAACTCGCGGCGCGGCTCCGTTCGCAGGCGGCCCTGCGCATGAAGCGTGCCCAGCACGGCACGCCCGACATCCGGCGCACGGTGCGTGCCAACTTGCGCTATCAGGGCGTGCCGATGGAATTACGCTACCGCCGCCGCGATTTACGCCCCAAGTTGACGGTGATCTGCGACGTGTCGGGCTCGATGCGCGCGGCGGCGGCCTTTATGCTGCTCTTGGTGTATGCCCTGCAGGATCAAATCAAGCGCACGCGCCCCTTTGTCTACTACCGTACCATTGCGGATGTGACGCGCGACTTCCAAGAACTGCGCCCCGAAGCCGCGGTGCGGGTCATCCCTGACCGCATCCAGGGTGGGCCGTATCAGACCAGTTTGGGGAGCTGTTTGACGACGTTTCTCAATGACCACGCCGGGGCGGTGGACCGCAACACGACGGTGATTTTTATGGGAGATGGCGACGATCATCGGGGCATCCCGCGCATCGAAGACTTCCAAGCGCTGCGCCGGCGCGCCCACAAGGTGCTGTGGTTCAACCCCGAGCCGCAGTGGCGCTGGTACCGCGAAGACAACTACATGCATCTGATTGCACCGCACTGCGATGGCGTGCATGTGGTCAGCACCTTGCGCGAGCTGAGTGCGGCGGTGGTGGATTTGTATTGATGGTGTGGAAATGAATGTGGGCGTGTGTATGGAATAAAAGCAGGGGCGATTTATTTTCGCCCCTGCTTCTGTGTTTTCATGGTTAATTACCGTCTAGCTACGGCACCACGTTGATTTGTCCGGTCATGCCAGCATGGAAATCACAGACGTAGATGAGTGTACTCGGTGCATCCGCAGGTAGGATGAAGTCAACAGACTGTCCAGTGTTGAGTGGAAAGCCGGTGACACCGCTATACACCGTTGAATCTTGATTGCGCAATGATAGGCGATGCCCACTAAACTGTGCACTAAAGCGATACAAATCACCGACATTGAGCGATAGCGTAGGATCATTCCCGAGTGCGATATTGTTGACACTCACCGACCAATCAGTCAACGATATAGCTGAAAAGGTAAATGTACTTACTACACTTTGTGTGGCAGTCATACTCGGGGTGTGGGTACGCGATGCGGTGGCAGTACGGGTATTGGTACGGGTGTTAGTTGGGGTACGGGTGTTGGTTGGGGTACGGGTGTTGGTTGGGGTACGCGTGTTGGTGGCAGTGCGGGTGTTGGTACGTGTTGGTGTGTTGGTACGGGTGTTGGTTGCGGTACGGGTACGCGATGCCGTAAAGGTTGCCGTGTTGGTGCGGGTTGGTGTTGCCGTTCGGGATTTTGTCATGGTGCGCGTATTGGTACGGGTGCTACTCTGTGTAGCGGTGCGCGTGTGCGTACGTGTATGAGTTTGTGTGCGAGTTGAGGTAGATGTTTTGGTGGGAGTTGAGGTTATCGCACCAATTGACAGGGTGCGTAGCTCCCGTATAAATCTCGGGTATGTATTGTTACTCACCCAACAGACCACTTGGCTACTGCTTTTGAGTGCACATGCATGACCATCACCCAGTGTAATTGCGGTAGCATCAGTGAGACCACTGATGGTAACTGTGCTTTGATTTCCGTAATCGGCTCCCCAGCATGTAACGGTACCGTTGCTGATAAGCGCACAGGTATTGAATTGACCAGCAGCAATTGCAGTGACTCCCGCCACACCACTGATTGGTGTCGGATTGTACGTTATATCGCCCCAGAGGTAGTATTGTCCCCAGCAACGTACTGTCCCCACACTTGTAAGTGCGCATGAATGCCGTGTGCCACTAGCAACCGCTGTAACTGAGACGTCACTCAACCCGGGCACGGAAACGGGGATGCTCACTTCATTTGCTCCACCTCCGAGTTGTCCGAACCCATTGTTTCCCCAACAACTGACACTTCCAGGGGGTATAACTACACATGTATGGCCATGGCCAGCAGCAATAGAGACTGCATTCGTAATTCCAGTTACATCTACAGGTGCTGGGTTTTTATCCGTGTTTGTGCCATTTCCCATCTCATAACCAGACCCTTCACCCCAGCATTTTACCGATTTTGTACTCGTAATTACACAGGTATGATATGAACCAGCGGAGAGGGATGTGATGCCGTTTAACCCGAAAACTGAGACAGGACTGAATGAATCAATGAGTGTGTTATTTCCGAGCATACCCCAATAATTTGCCCCCCAACATTGAACTGTACCACCATTGATTAGGGCACAGGTATGATGGTCGCCTAGTTCTACAGGGAGATTGGTACTCAACCCGCTTACTGTGACTGGGATATCTGCTTCGTTCGTGTTGCCGTTGCCGAGCTGCCCCCAATCATTGCGCCCCCAACACCGTACCGTATCACTAGTTGTGCGTGCACAGGTATGATAATCTCCGGCACTAATTGCACTGATATTGGAAATAGGGACTGATTCGCTGACGATGACTGGAGTTGAACTCTTGTCGTTGGATTGATTCCCGAGTTGCCCACTAAAATTGTCTCCCCAGCACCGTACTTCATTGGTTTGCACAAGGGCGCAGGTATGTTGAGCTCCGGATGCGATAGCCGTGACACCACTGATACCAACATTAGTAGGTGTCAGTCGATTCGTCGTGGTGCCATCACCTAGTTGTCCAGCGCTGTTTAGTCCCCAACAGCGTACATTCCCGGTATTGAGTAATGCACATGTTGTTTGACTCCCAGCACTAATTGAGGTGACCGCACTAACATTGCTTACAGTGACTGGAGTGAGTGCTAAACTGGTGGCCACACCATTACCCAGTTCACCGTATTGATTGATACCCCAGCAACGCATTGATCCATTTGTGAGCACAGCACATGTATGGGCACTACCGGCACTGAGTGTGGTGACATTACTTAGCCCTGAAACAGTGGTCGGGACATACCTGTTTTCGTCGGTACCATCACCAATTAACATACCCAACCCCCAACATTTGACGGTACCGTTGGTGAGTAATGCGCATGTATGCATGTCTCCTGCATCGATTGCGCTCACACCACTTAGTCCAGGGACAGTCACCGGGCTGAGTCGTTGTGTGGTTGTGCTGTCACCAAGCTGACCAGACGCATTATCCCCCCAGCACTTCACTGTCCCTGTAGCAAGGAGCGCACAGGTATGCTGATTTCCAGCAGTAAGTGTGATGGCATTACTTATGCCTGGCACATCGGTTGGTGTCAGTTGTATGGCAGTTGAACCACTGCCTAGTTGACCAGACGCATTATCCCCCCAGCATTTGGCGGTGCCGGTATCCATCCGCACGCAGGTATGAGCATTCCCAGCTGCAATACTTGTTGCACCTGAGAGCCCATCTAGCATGAGTGCATATGCACGGTTACTCGTGCCACCATCACCTAATTGTCCTTCACTGTTATTGCCCCAACACTTGATTTCCCCAATTGTGCTCAATACGCAGCTATATTTGGCTCCTGCTGCAATAGTGTGTGTCGCCGATGCCGTAATCGATTGTGTGATTGTGTGTTGACGGGATTGGTCTATACGTGCAAATAGCGCATCATGATATGAAGCTACGGATGACACGACTATAACAATGATGCTAGTGATAACAGAAAGGATACGACGCATGTAGATATTCATGGTACGGTGCGATCTCCCTTTCCTCGTGCATGCATATGAAAATATGTGGAGTGTCACCAAAAAGTCTAGAGACACACTGCCAATGGTGTGGCGATACGCAATCGGTTGACTTAGGGCAAAACTTCGAATTCACCAGCCATGGATGAGTGTACGGTGCAGACATAAAACAGCGTGCTCGGTGCATCCATGGGCAACGTAAAGTCAACCGTGTTGCCGGTATCGAGTGGGAACCCGGCGACGTCAGTGTACAGCGTAGGAGAACTGGTGAGCGCATCGAGTGAGAGTGCGAGCTGGTGGCCAGTAGCAGACTGTAATTGGAAACGATAGGTGGTGCCACGATGTAAGGTGATTTTGGGGCTTATTCCCAACGCATTGCTGTTGTTTGATACGTTCCAGCCAAAGAATCCTGCAGGTGTGAACTCATAGATGTTACTCGCAGGCACAGTCGTCGCACTCGGGGTCAGAGTCAGGGATGCAGTGGCCGTCTGTGTGCCTGTACGTGTTGCAGTGCCTGTATGCGTGGCAGTGCCTGTACGTGTTGCAGTACGGGTGTTGGTTGGGGTGCGGGTGTTGGTTGCCGTACGCGTGTTGGTTGCCGTACGCGTGTTAGTGGCAGTGCGGGTGTTGGTACGTGTTGGTGTGTTGGTACGGGTGTTGGTTGCGGTACGGGTACGCGATGTCGTAAAGGTTGCCGTGTTGGTGCGGGTTGGTGATTGTTGCGTGTTATAGCCAGCAAATGCGATTTGCCCATGTGAGTTCGATCCCCAACCGACCAATGTGCCATCGTCTTTGCGTGCCACGGAATGCACATTACCCGCTGCAATTGCCACCACGTTGGTCAAATCGGCAGGTACGCTCAGGACTCCATGTGATGGACTCCCCCATGCTACTACCGTACCATCGTTTTTGAGTGCCATAGCGTGGTAACAGCCTGCTGAGATGGCAATTACACCGGTGAGTCCGGGCGGTGGTACTGATCCATCTACAGGTGTGCCTGCATATCCAGTGATCGTGCCGTTTTTGTTGAGAACCAGTGAATATCCGCATCCCGCAGCGATGGCTGCCGCATTTGCAGTGCCCACAGGTGGGAGCGATGTGGGTTCACCCCAACCGACCACGGTACCATCACTTTTGAGGGCGAGTGAATGATATGACCCGGCAGCAATGGCGATTACATTCGTGATTGAGGGTACTGTCCATTGCCCATAATTGACGCTTGCATTATCGGCATTCAATGTGCCCCAACCAGTCATGGTGCCATTGTTGAGCAAGGCTAATGCGTGTGTGCCTCCCATGGCAATGGCTTTTACACCAGCAAGTGTCGGTGGTACATTGATTTGTCCGGATGCGTTGCATCCCCATGCACTGACTCTACCGTCACCTCTGAGTGCCATAGCCGCACAGCCGTTGGCAGAGAGGGCTTTGATGTTGGTTAGTCCGGTTGGGAAATTTGCATTGGTGTTGATATCACCCCAGCCAATTAACCCACCGTTGTGTGTCGTGCTGATGGTGTAATGCCATCCGGCAGCCAGCAGTGGTGTTTTGCTCAGCGAAATCGAGGTGCGGGTATATGTGCGTGATGGTGTACGTGTGATTGAGGGTGTGAGTGTGCGAGTTGGTGTACGGGTAATCGTAGCCGTGCGTGTACTTGTTTGCGTACGCGTAGGCGTCGCCGTGGCAGCCACATCAATGTTTTGGCCGGTGGCGCGCTCACCAAAGGTATTGCTTCCCCAACCGACAAGTGTGCCGTCTGATTTGAGTGCAATAGAATGCGATGTACCGGCTGCAACTGCTACAACATCGCTGAGCCCATCGGGGACGGTGAGTTGACCAGATAGGTTTTTACCAAATGCACCCACCGTACCGTCGGTGTACCGCACAATCGTGTGGTCATCCCCTACGGCTATTGCGCTGACGTTGGTGAAACTGCTTGCAAATTGGCATTGACTGTAATCATCGTTGCCCCAACAGGTGAGTGTGCCGTTGGTGTGCAATGCGACCGAATGCGTCGCACCAGCGCCGATAGCGACCACATTAATCAGCCCACCAGGCACATCACACTGGCCAAAATCCCAGGCGCCGCCACTGACGCCACATCCCCATGCAACGACTGTACCATCGTTTTTGAGGGCGAGTGAGTGGAGCGCTCCTGCTGCAATGGCCTTGACATCGGATAGTCCGACGGGGACGATGCTTTGGCCAGTCTCGACTCTGGCGAAATCAGTGCCCCAGGCGACGACTGTACCATCTGCCTTGAGTGCCAGCGCATGGCGGTACCCCAGCGCAATATCAACGACACTGCTTGATGCGGCAGACGGCACGACTTTGATTTTGCTGCCTTCCGTCGTCGTATTGCCCCACGGGACAATCACCCCGGTGTTTTTGAGCGCCAATACTGCATTATCGTTGGTTGCGACTGAGACAATCCCAGTGAGTAAGGAAGAGGATGGTTTGGCTATGGATGCAGATGCACCCCAGCCTACGGGTACATTATCGAAGCGCACGGCATATGTGCTCTGCCCACCGGCGGTGATGCGTCGAGACACAGGTGTTGTAGGCGTGCTTTGGATGGTTTGCGCGAGACTAATACCAAATGATGCGAGTACCAAGGAGACTGCCAAGACCATCCAGAGTGTACGGGTGTGAACCATAGGTGCATTCCCTGTTCTGTATGAACACATGTCGCTTGCGTAGATGGAAAATTGGGTTACATTTCCACCTATACTATACCAAATTTTCTGATATTTACCATAATGCAATGTGTCTATTTATGTAAAAATTCATGAAATGATAGGGATAAAAATGCGTGCAAAGACACCGGATGCGTATCGTGGCATGGTAAATGCCACGATACGCAAGCCCGCTTACTTGACCGTGGTAAACTTCCAGTAGCCACCATTTGAAACAGTAGTCCCAGCCCCGTTTACTGCGCGTACCTGCCAGTAGTAGGTGGTGTTTTTGCTCAGGCCGGACAATGCGAGATTGATTTGTGTGGTACTCGCAGATACGGTATTCCATGATGTACAGGCGGCAATGCTCGTGGCAATGCAGTACTGATACGTGGTGGCATATTGGCTAGGTGCCCATTGCAGGATAGCCGCTTGCGGTTGGTTGATGGCATTATTGGCGGGTGATGATTTCCCAAATGCATGAGGACTCCCAGTATCCACGGTTGTATGCACATCAATCAGTTGAGATCCGCTGTAGAGTTTGAGCGATGTATTCGTAGTATCCATGTAGCCAACCACGGGATTGATGATAAACGGGTGTGGACTAGCCCCGAGGGTTAACGAATTCCAACTCCCCACATCTCCACTGGTGTCAAGGGTGCGGATAGTGGGTGAAGTACATTGTATGTTGTTACACACAGCGAGTTTGAGGTTGTAGTTTGTGTAGTCATAATAGCTGATAACGGGAATATTGTGCGTGGTGAGTGCCAGCGAATTAAAACTACCGACGAGGCCATCCGCATCAACAGTCACATGGGGGAGTTGGCTTGTACACGTCGGATCCACACATATCGCAAGAACTAAATCTGCTGTAGTAGCTTTATAGTAGCTAATCACTGGGATGTTGCTGCTGGTCAACTTCAGTGAGTTTTTCCCCGGTTCATTGCCGGTACTCAGGGTGCGAAGAATTGGTGTGGTGCAAGTCGCATCAGTACAGATGGCAAGCATCAGACTCTTACTTGATAAGTTCACATAACTGATGACTGGGAAATTGTTGTTTGTGAGAGCAATGAAATTATACGATCCAACATTGCCCAAATCATCGATGGTGCGAATCGTGGTGGCGGTACACATTAGCGAATTACATACAGCGAGTTTGAGTTCCCACGCGGTATAATTCCAGTAGCTGATGATCGGTACGTTGGTAGATGTGAGTATGATAGAAGAATAATACCCCGTATCGCCTTGGCTATCAATGGTGCGTATGATGGGGGCTGTACATGTGGGGTTATTGCAGATGGCGAGTTTGAGATCGCCCGGTTGAAAGTCGACGTAACTTATCACTGGAATGTTGGTGGTCGTGAGTGCGAGTGCAGAATTACTGCCCACATCACCTACACTATCAACTGTACGAATGATGGGAGCACTACAGATAACATCGTTGCAGATGCTGAGTTTGAGATCTTTGTTGGTGGCATCGTAATAGCTGATGACCGGCAGATTCGCTGGTTTGGTCAGTTTGAGTGATGCGTTCTCACCAATATCAATCCCACCGAGCTGCGGATCGGCCAAGTGCGGAGTGGTGACGGTATCAACGCTTGACGGGGCGGTATAGCTGACCGTACTGCTACTAATTGCATTCCCGTTGGCTACACCCACACCTCCCAGTGGGATATCTGTGGCGTTGCGGATGGTGTCGTCGTCGTTGACGACGAGCAACAGTTTGCGGTGTATGGCGCCTAAGGATACGGTGACATCGTAGATGGCCGGATTTGCACTCACGGTCACACTGCGTATGCTGGCCCCCGTGTCATCACCGGCGGTGCTGAAATCACTGACATCCACGCCGGTGACGGCTTCGCTAAAGGTGACCGTGTAGTGGAGGGTATCGCTTGTTGGCGTGGTGGTATCGGGTGTGATTGCCCATACTCGTGGTGTTGGCGACTCTTGGGCTTGGCCAATCACGACGAGGCTCGCACTGAGCACGATTGTGCTACACACAAGGAATATGCGCCACGACTGCAAGAGTGATTGCATGCGGTTTCATCCTTTCTCACTACACAGTATCGGCACTCACAACTTGATACGCTCAGCGCTGTATTTCCACGGATGTGGCGCATGCCACATGATATGGGGGCACAATCCGTGGTATGGGTGCTACTTGACCGTTGTAAACTTCCAATACCCACCACTTGATACGATGGTTCCTGCCGTGTTCGTGGCACGTACCTGCCAGTAGTAGGTGGTGTTTTTGGTGAGTCCTGACACAGTGACCTGTACATCGCTCACTGATGTCCAGGTTGTACATGCATCAATGCTGGTCGCATAGCAGTACTCGTAGGTCGGCGAATACGAGCTTGGTATCCACCTGAGTGTCACACTGACAGGCTGATTGATGGCATTATTTGCTGGCAATGATTTGGCAAATCCAAGCGGTAAGCCTTTGTCAACGATGGAACTCATTCTAAGGGGATGATTGCCGGTATAAAGTTTGAGCGCCTTATTAGTCATATCGAAATAGCTAATGACTGTGTTCATATTGAGTGGATTCGTCATCGGCATCAGTGCTAACGAGGTAAATGAACCGACGTAGCCGTTGCTGTCGAGGGTGCTGATTTGTGGATCCGTACATGATAAGGAATTACAAATGGCTAATTTTAAGTCATTGTTCGTACTATCCAAGTAGCTCACCACGGGAATCATCCTCCCAGCCAATACCAACGATGAACTCTGACCGACTGCCGATGCAGAATCGAGTGTGGTGATACTTGCAGACGTACATGTCGAATTACTACATACCGCCAACTTGAGGTCGGCTGTGCTGGCATCATAGTAACTGATGACCGGGATACCACTTGATGTGAGTGCGAGTGAATTATACGTGCCGACATCAGTGGCAGATTCCACGGTGCGGATGATGGGTGCGGTGCAGGTGGAATTGTTGCAAATGGCTAGTTTGAGATCGCCCTCTAAAAATCCCGATGAGTAGTAACTGATGACGGGAATATTGCCGGGGAGGAGTTTGACCGATGTATATTGCGCAACGACAGATGAATCCAGGGTGCGAATGATGGGTGCGGTACAGGTGGGATTGTTGCAAATGGCCAGTTTGAGATCGCCACTTGTGCCGTTAACATAACTTATGATGGGAATATTGGTTGATGTCAATGTTAACGATGAGAATTGACCAATTTCAGCTGTCGAGCCATTCCCATCAACGATACGAGTCACATACGTCGTACAGGTCGGATTATTACACATTGCCAGCATCAAATCGTTTTGAAATGAAAAGTAGTAGCTGACCACTGGATTATTGGTGGTGGTCAGTGCGAGTGATGTGTATTCACCAACGGTAAACGTATTTTCCAATATGCGAATGATGGGGTCACTACACGCCAAATTATTGCAGATGAGCAGACGGGCGTCTGACCTCGCTTTGTCGTAGTAACTAATCACAGGCAGGTTTGTCGTAGTTAGTGCGAGCGAACTATACCAGCCCACTTCTTCTTCGCCAGCGGCTGGCTCGACCACAGCGGGTGCTGCATCAACAGGCTCGCGGGTAGTGGCAGGTGCCCTGATGACTACGGCAGTGCTAACCATGCTGCCATTGCTGGCACCTTGGCCACCGAGCGCAATCCCCGCTACATTACGAATACTGTCGTCATCGAGCACAGCCAGCATCAGCCCGCGTGACGCATGGGCATTCGCAATGGTGATGAAGTACACGGCATCGTCACGTGCTTCCACGTGCTGGATGATCGCATTCCCCGCATCACCACTGAGGCTGAAGTCACTGATATCTACTCCAGTAACAGCCTCGCTAAAGGTGACTATAAAACGCACCGTGGTGGTATCGGTGTTGGTTGTGTCATATACGATTGACCAGACCTGGGGAATCGGTGAGGCTTGGGCGCGTCCCACGATGAGACTCAGCCAAATGATGGCGATGATACATAGCGTGAACATCGTGCGCCGTGAAAGAAGAAGTGAAGCCATGAGTAGTGTTCCTTTCGTGCGGGATGTGGCTAGGATGGGTATCTCTGATGTATTGATATGTATGACAATAGTTGAAGCATTTCTACTATACCATAGTAGATTTCGGTAAATCAATAGACAAAAATATCGCTGAGGCAGTGCACTGCACTGCCTCAGCGAGTGTGATGTGAATAACAGACATCGTTCTTTGTTATGACACAAACAACTGTCGGGGAAATGTGGTCAGGCGTTCGTAGCCGTCCGGCGTAATTGCAATCGTCTCCGACATGCCGAATCCTTTGGCCAGCACATAGGTGTGGAGTGTCATCCCCACGGCAAACGACCAGTCGGCCACGGGCGAGGCTTCGAGGTCTTCGCCACTCACCGGCAACAGCATAAATCCCACCGAGTACATCGTTTTGTTGGTGTAGCTGTCACGTAGACCGGCAGACAGCACCCCTTCGCGATAGATGCGGTCGGGGACGGTAGCAGCCACACCCGGTTTGATGGTGGCCATGGCGGCGTCTTGGATGGCGATGAGTTGTTCGACGATGCGGTAGTCTTCGTCGCTGGCGTGCGCCACCCGGATGGGGCGCATAAAGCGGGCATGGTAGTGGCGCACGTTGGGGGTGGTCTCGATTTGCACGATGTCGCCGTGAGCCAGCACCCGGTCGGTGTAGTAGCCATGCAGGTGGTAGGCACGTTCGCCCGATGCCATCACGCCGGGGCCGGGTAGGTCGCTACCGGCGCGAATCATGGCATCGCAGATGGCGGCGGCCATCTCGCGCTCGCTGGTACCAACACGGGCGCTGTCAATGGCGGCCTGCATGCCGGCAGCAGCAGCTATACCAGCACGGCGTTGGTAGGCAATCTCGGCCGGGGACTTGATGAGGCGCATGGATGAGACGAGCGTGTTGTGGTTGTGCCAGGAGAGATGTGGCAGAAGTTCTTTGAGGCGTTCAAAGCGGGCTACCGAGAGCGTCCACGTGCCCAGCTCAGCGCCGACGCTGGCGGTGGGGCCAAGGCGTTGACGGATGACGGCGGCGGCGCGGGCGGTGACATCCTCGCTATCGTTCCAGACCGCATGGTCGTGGTAGATGCAGGTGGTTTCGAGGTAGTACGTTTCCACATCGCGACAAAAGAGTGTCGGCTCGCCAGTGGCGGGGATGATGGCAAACTGGAAACTGCTATAGGCGCGTGAATAAAAGCCGGTAATCCAGGTGACACTTTCGGGTTGGAATGCAATAAAGGCATCGAGCCCACGGCGCTGGATTTCGGCTTGGACACGGGCCAGGCGAGTGGCGTATTCGTCACGTGCAAACCAATAATTGGGTGTGGGCATGATTTATTTCCTTGAAATGAAGTGGGCAAAATTAGCCAACATGGTCTGTGGTGTGGATTGGTCAACGGCGCTTGCGATGAGGGCGTCCACATCGGCACCATCGGACACCATGACATCACGGCTCTCTTCGATCCAGGTAGCAGCAATATCAATGCCTACCTCGATGTGGCCTTGGATACCCCAGGCTGGGCCACGACGCCACTTCCACACCTGGTTGGGACACAGTGGTGTGGCCGCCAAAATTTGCATGTCAGGGTGATCGGCGCGCACTTCGTCGTTGTGCCAGGTAAACATCACCACGCCATCGCGCAGATCGGCGGTGATGGGATCGTGGGCTGCGGCAGGGCTAACCTGGTGTGGGATATAACCGATTTCGCAGGTACTGCGCCGGAAGACTTGGTCGCGGCCGCATAGTGCCGATGCCAAAATTTGACTGCCGAAGCAGATGCCTAGCATGGGGATGCCCTGTGCGGCCGCCGCTTGGATGAGCTCGTGTTCGCGGTGGATCCACGGGATATCTTCGTATGCGCCGTGTGGGCTACCCGCCAACACGATGCCGGCATAGCCAGCCAGGGATGCTGGAAATTGGTCGCGTGATGCCCAAAAACGTTCAACATGCAGGCCGTACGCTTCGAAGCGTTCGGCCAGGCGTGACACTGGGGCATATGTGTTGCCATTGATGAGGTAGAGGAGTCGTGGGTTGGACATAGATGTATCTCAGGACATGGATAGATAAGAGTATTGTAGCATGCATGGATGGGGATGATTTCGGAGTAGGGGCGTCATTACATGGCGCCCCGAAGAGAACATAGATGGGCAGGATAGACAGGATTGTTTTTTGTATTGATGTGACGGAGTAGGGGCGTCATTGTATGGCGCCCCGCAAGAACATAGATGGGCAGGATAGACAGGATTGTATATTGTGATGTGAGGGAGTAGGGGCGTCATTACATGGCGCCCCGCAAGAACATAGATGAGCAGGATAGGCAGGATTGTATATTGTGATGTGAGGGAGTAGGG
>JBEANH010000029.1:0-25585 GCA_041165505.1 Chloroflexota bacterium
CATCATACTGTGATTATGCACCATGTGGCAGGGCACGGCAACGGTGTGGTGTCTGCTATGATGACATGCATATTCGCCGAGAAAAGGAATTCTCCCATGCCCATGCGCTGGTCTGGTGCATTCTTGATTGCGGTAGCTGCCACCTTGTGGGGCAGCATTGGTGTAGTAGTCGCACTACTCTTTCAACAGATGCCACAGGATCCACTCGTGGTGGGTGCATTACGCCTGGTGATTGCAGTGCCCGTCTTGTGGCTATGGCATTGGCGTGTGACCAGGCAGTGGCGCATCCACATGCCTCGTGCCCATTGGCTGATTGCCACGGTTGGTGGGGTGGCTTTTGCCGGCTATCAAGTCACGTATTTTGCCGCCATCCCCCGCATCGGTGTAGCCATGGGTGTGATTCTCAACATCTGTAGTGCCCCCCTTTTCACGCTCGTATTGGGCTGGCTGGTGCTGGGTGAGCGTTCCACACGGCGCCAGTTGGGTGCCATGGCAGTTGCCATTGCGGGTGTGGTACTGGTGGTGTTGGCAAATAACGCGGCCACCCCCATGCTGAATGTGGGTGCCATCGCTGCAGTGGGTGCTGGACTGTGCTATAGCTGCATGGCAGTGGCATCACGCCGTATCGCCACTGCCTATGCACCAGCCACCCTGCTCACGGCCATGTTTGGCGTGGCTGCATGCATTTTGCTGGTGTGTCTGGTCGGGCTAGGGCGCAGTCTAGTGTTGCCCACGAGTGCATCATGGCTGGGGGTCGTCTATCTGGCGCTCGTCCCCACCGCCTTGAGTTATGTGCTGTATGTGCGCGGGTTACAACAGGCATCGGCAACCACGGCGACCACACTCACCCTCCTCGAGCCACTCACCTCTACGCTGTGTGCGGTCATGTTGTTGGCGGAGCCGATGGTGGGGTGGGCGTGGTTGGGGTTGGCACTGGCGGTGGTGAGTTTGTGGGTGTACGCCAAGCCAGCAGACTCAGTAGCAGCAGGATGAGCACAATGCACCCAACCACTGGCCACGCTGATTGTGATGCAGGGATGGCGATGAGGTAGTACCACCAGAAATCATAGAAACCAGAACGAATATCGCTGGCCCAAATGCGCATCGCATTGGCACCAGTGGGCATGCGTGATGGTGGGGTCAAGCCGGCCGCAATCGGGTATGTGCCCTGCACATCACCAACCTGTAATGTGCGTACGGTGGCGGCGAGCGTGGCGTACCACTCGTGTTGTGGGAGCCCGGGCACTGTCACCCCTGTGCTCTGCCAGCGTACCGTACTGTAGGCGCGTGGTAGGAGCAGATGGATGATGCGTGGTGGGCAGGCCGGTGGTGCGGTCATCACCGTGTCGTTGAGTGCCACATCCACGAGGAGCTGACCGCTCGGGTCAAAGCAGGTGTGATAATCGGCATGGAGCATCGGCCAGTCTTGTCCACGGGGGATGATGGCGAATTGGGCTCCGGGGCGGGCAAAGCGCGGGAATTGTTCACCACGGGCGCGATCCCCTTCGCTATATGTCCACCCCGATAATGTGACGTTAGGTGCATACCACTGCGCTAAATCGCTGGAGAGTTGCGCCCACAAAATCCGCCATTGTCCCACAATCGGTGATGCACTGGGGGTGTAGTAGCGTGCCCGTTCATCGCGTGTGTTGATGATGTATGCATTGAAATTAATCGTGAGTGCGGCAATTTGCACCCATACGGTGAGGATAAGCAGCACCCCCATGATGGTGCGCCGCAGTGCCAATGATTGTGTGCCTAGCCACGTATAGGCGTCGGCGAGTGGGATGAGCATGAACGGCAGACACAGCATCACGTAGCGTGGACCCCATGCACCGTCGCCATGCCAAAAGATGACGTTGGTATGCACCACAACAATGCCGGCTACTGCCACGCCAATCAGGCCGAGGGTACGCCACTGCCGGCGCATACACCAGATGCCGATGGGGAGCAGGAGTAGCACCGGTGCATAGACGAAGATGCTTTTGCCACTACTCAAAAATTGACCGTGGATGCCGGTGGTAATCATACCCCAGTCTACGGCGTAGCCTTGTTGGCGGCTGTTATAGCCGGAGCTGAGCAGATCGCCGCGTGCCAACAGGTTGTAGCTGAGGAAGCTTATCCCAGCGATTACGGCACCGCTACTCCAGGCAATTAGTTTACGCCAGTCGCGATCAACGAGAGCGCCCGCAACTACCACGATGCCGATGAGCGCCAAAGTGGGCGCCACCGCCACTTTGGTGAGGATGGCCGCCAAACTTGCCAGTCCACAGATGACATAAGTACGGGTACGGAGTGGTGTGGAGACTAGGGCTGGCAGTGCCACCAGTAGTAGCCACCACGACGCAGTTGGCTCCGAAAAGAAACTGCTGGCGTATTTGAGGGCGGGGGTGGCTACCGCATAACTAATGGCAACCCAGATGGCGACTCGGCTACTATGCCCACGCTGAATACTGATCCAGCCAAGCAGGGTGGCAATGCTCGCCACCATGAGTGCATTGATCCAGGTACTCGGCAACCGAATGAGCCAGGTGCTCATCTCAGTAGGACCGAGCCATGCCAGAAATGTGCCGATGGGCAGGGTGAATAATGCGAGTAGGGACTGCATGGGACCATAGGGCGTCAGGATGGGACGATCAACAACGACATGCACCCCAAAAAGGTGTTGGATGGCGTGCCACATGCGCACCGTGACGCCGAACATGGTTTCTTCGTCGCTGGCATAAAAATGACCACTGCCGAGTGCAATGAGGAGCGTGGTCAGCCACAACCACACGCGCCGTGCTGGGTATGTTGTTGGTGAATGCACACCGCATCCTTTGTCGTCAAATTACTTACTCCTATCATACCCGAAACTTGCCATGTGGCATACTATGCGCATGGTGGAGTAGCGTATACTATGCGTAGGTGAGTGGGCATGATGCATGCAAAAGGAGCCATATGACAAGCCTACGCGAACGATTTTTGCGCTACGTGCAAATCTACACGACCAGCGACCCCTTTTCTCAGAGCTACCCGAGCACGCCGCGCCAGTGGGATTTGTTGCGGCTCCTGCGTGACGAGCTCAGTGCGATTGGTGCACATGATGTGGAACTTACCGAACATGGTTATGTGTTGGCCACCATTCCAGCTACTCCTGGCCACGAACAGGCTCCGGTAGTGGCATTTTTGGCGCACGTGGATACGGCACCCGATTTCAGTGGCGAAGGAGTCAAACCCATCGTGCATGAACGGTACGATGGGCGTGCGATTGTGCTCCCCGACGATCCACGCCAAGTGATTGACCCGCGCAACCCGATGTATGCAGATATCTTGACGGCGGTGGGCAAAGATGTCATCACTGCCTCGGGCACGACACTCCTTGGCGCCGACGACAAAGCGGGTATTGCGATTATTATGACGGCGGCAGACTATCTCATCAAAAACCCACAGATTCCGCATGGCCCCATTCGCATCTGCTTTAACCCGGATGAAGAAGTAGGACGTGGTGTTGACCATCTCGATATTGCCAAACTGGGGGCATCGGCAGCCTATACATTTGATGGTGGTGCGGTAGGGGAAGTCAGCTGGGAGACGTTTTCGGCGGATGGCGCGGCAGTCGAAATCACCGGCGTTTCGACCCACCCGGGGACGGCACACGCCTATGGCATGGTGAATGCGGTGCATCTTGCCGGCAAATTGTTGGGCATGCTCCCTCGTGAGTTTGCGGCGCCAGAATCCACGTACAAGTGGGGCGGCTTCATCCACCCCACCAGCATCGAAGGTAACACGGCGGCAACCACGGTGCGCTTTATTCTCCGTGACCACGACAACGACAAATTGGCCGCCAAAGGCGATGCGCTCCAAAAAATCTGTGCCGCCCTCCAAGCCATGTACCCCACCGCCAGCATCAAATGCACCATTTCACGCTCGTACCGCAACATGGGCTACTGGTTGCGCGACCGCCCCGAAATCATGGACAAACTTCGCACTGCGTGTGCTGATGCGGGGGTACAGGCCTACGACGAGCCGGTGCGTGGCGGTACCGATGGTTCACGGCTTACCGAACGTGGTCTGCCTACCCCCAATATTTTTACGGGTGGGCATAACGCACATGGGCCGCTCGAATGGGTGGCAGTGCAAGACATGCAACGTGGCGTGGACGTGATGGTGGCACTCGCCAAACGCTGGGCCGAATAGCACCGTTTACCGCATTCCCCCACACACTGCCTCACGCAGTGTGTGGGGGGTTTGTGTGTGGTGCAACAAATTATATATTTCTATCGTCCAATCAAACGGTTCTGGTCACATTGTAGCTTGCATCGAAGGAGTACCATGGACAGTATTTGGATTTGGGTGGCGTTTAATGTGTTCGTGCTGGCTATGCTTGCACTTGATTTAGGGGTGTTTCATCGGGAAGCGCACGAAGTAAGCATGCGGGAAGCAGTTTCGTGGAGTGTGGTGTGGATTGGCTTGGCAATGGTCTTTAATGTCATTCTATATTTCTACTGGAACGACATTATGCCTGCGAGTGACTATGCGCCAAGTGATGCCGCACTCTTGTTTTTGACTGGGTATCTCATCGAAAAATCGTTGAGTGTTGATAACGTCTTCGTTTTTGCCTTGGTGTTTAGCAGTTTTGCAGTACCAGCCGCATACCAGCATCGCGTCTTGTTTTGGGGGATTATTGGTGCGTTGATTATGCGTGCCATCATGATTTTTGCGGGCGCAGCCCTGATTGCCCAGTTCCACTGGATTATCTGGATTTTTGGTGGTTTCTTGATCTTTACCGGTATCCGCATGCTCCAGAGTAGCGACCATGCCGTGGATCCTGCCAATCATACCGTGGTGCGGTGGTTGAAGCGCATTATGCCGATGACTGATGCCTACGAGGGGCAAACATTTACGGTGATCAAAAATGGCGTACGCATGGCAACCCCGCTCATGGCCGTGCTGTTGGTCATCGAATTCACAGACCTCATCTTTGCCGTTGATTCGATTCCCGCTATTTTTGCGGTGACCACTGATCCGTTTATCGTCTACACATCCAACGTCTTTGCCATTCTCGGGTTGCGTGCGCTCTACTTCGTGTTGGCGGGTGCCATGGGCAAATTTGCCTACCTCAAGCCGGCCTTGTCGTTCATTCTCGTCTTTGTGGGTATCAAAATGCTCCTCCCCGACGCATCATACGCCCTGATTGGCGAAAAGTGGAAGATTCAGCCCGAGATTTCGCTGGCAGTGGTGATGGCGACCTTGCTCATCGCCGTGGTGGCATCATGGCTCAAGGTACGCAATCAGGATTCGACCCCCACCGCCCACTAGTGTGCGTGCGTCTATTCCGCTTGGTATCGCTATACACCCCCCCAGCATGTCTCATGCTGGGGGGGTGTACATGCAACAAATCACCTGTTGATATCATCTATTGACGTAAGTGATATGATTATTAGTAGCTGTAGTAAAAAAACTGCTTGACAAATTACATTTATACGTTATACTGTTCTTGTTGGTTATTGGAAAAGTAGCGTGATGCCATTTATGAAGCACAAGGAGTAGCCAGTGGAAGAAGCACGTATTCAAACAAAGAGTGGCGAGTACATTCCCATGATTGGAGTGGATGCAACAGGTGAGATGATTGGTGTATTTCTGCGCATGACGTTGCAGCAACGGTTCCGCAATACCACGAATCAGCCTATGGAGGTGACCTATTCGTTTCCGTTGCCGAGTGGTGCCGTACTGTTGCATGCCGAAATCCACATTCGTGGTACCGTCTACACGTCACAGGTGAGTGAAACACCGAGTGCACGCGAAACATACGACAAATCCATTGCAGCCGGTGACACCGCCATATTAATTAGCCATGATGCTGATTTTTATACCCTACAACTCGGTAATGTACCAGCAGGTGAGGATGTACGCATTGCGGTGCGCTATGGTGAGTTCTTGACACCGATGGACGACAAAGTGCGCATTAGTTTGCCCACCACGATTGCACCACGCTACGGGGCGCCACCTCAAAATTTACGTCCTGAGCAGGTGCCTACCAGTGATTTATTTGTACAGTACCCGTTCACGTACCAGTTGCTCATTCATGGGCGCAGTGTGGCACAGGTCCAGGTAGTGAGCCATGTGGCCATCATCGAGCCGCAGGGTGATGCGGTCAACGTGGAGATTGCTGGTGCGAGCATGGATCGTGACGTTGTTATCCATGTTGCTGGTTATCAGTCCTATCTGGCTAGCATGGCGGTCAGCCACGAACGGCAGCACTGGTATGGCACCTACGTGACTGTCCCACAGGTTTCTGCATCATCGCAGCCTGTCGCCATGCACATCAAGCTGTTGATTGACTGTTCGGGATCAATGGATGGGTCGTCCATTGCGCAGGCACGCCAAGCGGTGATGCGCGTATTGGGGGCACTACGTGATGGTGATTCGATTGCGGTGACACGCTTTGGCAGTGATGTGGTGGATGTCACCCCTGGCTTGATGACGGTAGGGACTGCGGTCAAAAAGCAGATGGGGAATTGGACGCGTACCATTGAAGCCGATTTGGGTGGAACCGAAATCGCTGGTGCTATTAAGCACGTGTTGCAGATGCCCACCAATGGGCATGCCTGTGACATCATCTTGTTGACGGATGGCGAGGCGTGGAAAATTAGCGAGACGGCAGCGATTGCTGCACGAATGGGGCATCGTATATTCCCGGTGGTGATTGGGCATGCGCCATCCGACGGCGAGTTGCACAAACTTGCCAAGCGCACCGGTGGCTCGTGCGAATCAGTGACTCCCAATGAGCGGATTGACGAAGTCATGATGCGTATTGTGCGGCGTATCAAGTCACAGACGGCCATTGATGCACAGCTGACCTATGGTGATGCCGTGGTGGCCTGGGAGCACGGGCATGTGCCGCACTTCCAAGGCGACACCGGGTTGATTGTGGCAGTGACCGACCGTGCTATCCATCCACAATTCACGGTGGAGGGGGCATCTACCACTATTGACGCGGTATCGGTACCTGAATCAATGCAGGCGGACAGCATCCGCACATTGGCAGCACTGCGCTTGCATGATTTGACAGGTGCGGCACAGACCAAGTGGGCATTGACACATCAGCTGATTAGTAGCACAACGACGTTGGTGGCAGTGGCAACGCATACGGTTGACCAGAAAGTTGTCGGCGAAGCCGTCAAAGCGGTTGTTGTGCAAGAGCTGGCATACGACTGGCATGGTAGTGCGGGAGCGAAGGCCTCAATGGGAGTGCATAGCTTAGTCTATCGATCATCTCCCGTACGTGCAATGCGGGCTAGTGCGGCACCGGTTATGCGTCGCATGGCATCGCCGTCGCGTGGTATGATGGAATCTGTCAATGATTTGGGCGATATGTCGCGTGTGATGGCTTCTCCACCACCATTTCTACGTGGTGGACGTGGCTCGGCGTTGAACAAATACACCACCATCGTGACCAAAGCGCTTGCGGCAGTCAACGGTGCATTGCCAACAATTGCCCAGTTGCACAACGCCGGCTTGGCGCAGGATACCATTGATGCGTTGTGTGCTATCGCCGGGTATAGCGATGAGCAGATTGTGGCAGCGATTATCGTGGTAGTCATGGGGGATGCGATGCTCCCACACGGCACTGCGATGCCACCTGCGGCACTGGTTGGTGGTGTCAAGGTTATGCTCGAAGCTGCCTAATGCTGTTTGCGGTTGTGTGCATTCTCCCCCAGACGAAGTTGATTCGTCTGGGGGAGGAGTGTTATGTGTGTATGAATATGACAGAAAAACCCGTATCATGATGGGACAGAAGTATGTGATGCGATGAAAAGTGGTACACCGTGCATGAAGAGCGACAGGATATCTCGCGGGGACTGGTGTGGGGCTTTGTTGGCGTGTTGATTTTTAGTGTGTCATTGCCGTTGACCCGAGTCGCTGTAGCCGAGCTCAATCCCGTCTTTGTGGGTATGGCGCGTGGCATGATTGCTGCGGTACTCTCACTCATTGCGTTGCTCAGCACCAAGAGCCCACTGCTCAATCGGCAACAACTGGTACAGGTGGTGATTACGGCGGTTGGTGTTACTATCGGTTTCCCACTTTTTTCGTCGTTGGCGATGCAGCAGGTGCCGGCGGGGCATGGGGCAGTGGTTAATGGCTTGTTGCCGTTGGCGACGGTGGCATTAGGGGCCGTGGTGATGCGCTACACGTTGCGCTGGCAGTTTTGGCTCGCCGCAATTGTGGGGAGTGCCACGGCAGTGGGGGTGGTGATTTGGCGGAGTGGATCTGGTATTGTTCTCGGTGATATGGCCATGATTGTGGCGGTGTTGATTGCGGCGGTGGGGTATGTCTACGGGGGGCGTTTGTCTGCGCAGATCGGGGGATGGCGCACAATTTGTTGGGCCAACGTGGTGAGTATCCCGGTTATGCTGTGGCCGACCTATGCGTATGCACCGGTACATGCTGTGTCGTCGTCGGCATGGCTGGCCTTGGCGTATCTGGGGGTGTTTAGCATGTTTTTGGGATTCTTTGCCTGGTACCACGGCTTGGCGCTGGGGGGCATCCCGCGGGTGAGCCAGGTGCAACTCATCCAGCCGTTTTTGACGATTGTGTGGGCGTGGCCGCTGACGGGTGAGCACCCCACCATCGAAGTGGTGGTGGCGGCAGCCATTGTGGTGACCTGTATTTGGATTGCCCGGCGGAATTCAGTATGACACTGCTATGACCAGTAGCAGAGAACATATCATCTCTGCGTAGCGCAAGTGATACATAATGATGGGTAGGCATATTGCGGTGGGGGGCGAGCGTTTCTCCATAGTGACGTATAAAACAATATGTGTCACGTAGGCGTGTTGTGCATGAAATACAACGATAGTATGTAGTATATTCTGTGGTATTAAGGATTTTATTAGGTAGTAATCAATAGATAAGCAATAAAAATTAAGTTTACCCAGCGATAATCAGGGTGGTTTCATTGATGGAGTCATGGCAACAATGCAATCAGCCCGAGTTCTGTTGAGCCGCAATCACAGATATGCCGTGTTGCATATCTGGGGAATTATTGTCGTGATGTGCCTGATGATAGGGTTCGGCACACAACTGTTGGCGCCACAGGTAGCAGAATATCATGTGCAGAAATTGTTGTCAGGTGGACTAACACGTTCGATGACGACTGGTGTGATTGAGACTACCGCTGAGCCATACACAATATCACCGTTTGGTGTCGATTATGTCGTCGAAGCTACAACACCTCAGACACATACGTTTTATCACACGGCAATTGCGCCAAGTGATCGAGGCACAGGTGATGCAGCTGAAATCGTGACCGTGTTTTTGGCACGACCGACACGCATTGATGCCGTATTCACCTATGACAACCTGGCTACAGCACGTCGCCCACGGCTGTTTGCGTACGATGATGACTCAAAGTTGGTGGATACGGCCAATCTTGAGCGCATGATGACGGTTTTTTTACCGTTTGAGTCACCATATACTGCATCGGTGATGCTTGAGCCTGGATTATACCGATTGCGTATGATGTTTGCTCGCCAAGACGTGGCTTCGATCCAAATCGTGTTTACACCTGACCATACGGCGTTGGCTGCGTTGTCTTTTGACGAATATGTCATCAGCACCACAAAAACATTGTTTTTTGATATCATGCCAGGTCAATTGACACGGCTCCAAGAGCTACGTGCTGCCCAAGAAGTAAATTGGTCACGCTTACCTGTGGGGGATTGGTCTCAGCGCTACTTACCAAGTCCCAAAGAATCGATTCAAGTAAAGATTCGGAGTGCACATGGAAACTGGGCATTTGCTGAGCTGAGTCTATCTGGACGCAACAGTGCGCATAAGAGTGTAGGTGGATTGCCATCGTCAGATGTATCCATTAAAGCGGGTGAACTACCGTATGGGCTGAAAAAATTCAAGCTCTATGTGGTGCAAGCCAAAGCAGGTGGGTATGACATGTTCATGGAGCGGTTAATCAGCGATATGGGAGTCCCTGGGTACCGTCAGGATTTGGTCAAAATCGTTGTGAATAATCAGCTATTTGGCTATATGCAATTACACGAAGACTGGGATACGAGTTTATTTGAAGCAGGACAATTCGTCGAAGGACCAGTAATCGGCTATGACACTGATGCACTTATCGCGAATCCAGGTCATTCATGGTTTCAGCCACGGAGTTACTACAATTCTAGGTTTATTTCGGTAAATCAAGAAATTGATATCGGGACGCTGGAAATGGTGCAGCGATATTGCCCATTTGCAATGGGGACGATATTGGCATCTGGGATATTTTATGGGGGAATGCACGGCTTGGGGGCTGATACGCGGTTTTTGTTTGATTTCAGGCGGCATTGTGTGAACCCCGTCTACAAAGATATGAATACGGGGGTGTTTGCACTCCGTTCAAGCTCATATGAAACATACAAGACATTTGATTTGCATCCCGCAATTCTGGGTCTGCGCATGTTATCGGTATTGACTCCGCATTGGCGCCCATATACGCCCACATACGCATCCTATTTCGTGACCCGCAACGAACAAATTGGCTCACAACAAGGGCGTTATTTTTATTGGACAGTGACTCCACCAGTGATGAACTATGCCACGGATGGAGCACGTGATGCCGAGTTTTTTATGGCCATTGAACGCCTGTACAGCGAGGCACATACGCAGCGGTTTTTTAGTCGTAAACGCAATTATGACCGTGCAATTACCCTCTTGAATGCCCAACCACATCAATCACACGATTTGCTGTCACCAGCATTTCCACCACTTGTGAGTAGTATGCTCCCACTCGAGATATGGCGTGATTTGGTCACCATACCAACCAGCTGCGACGATGCATATATCCGTACACTTATTCGCAATGCGAGTGGTGGTATAACGTTCCCCGATTGTCGCGATATACATCGTTATACGTGGCGAAATACACTGGTACGGCAGTTGTTGCAAATACCGGTGACTGATTCTGCAGGTATTGATATTACCGAAACGATAATTACCCAACCACAGGTCACGTTTCTGTATCAAAAAGATCGCAATGACGTTGTTGATCTGTTTTTTGTGCAACGCAATTGTATATCTGGATGTGATGGGCGTCTGTGGTTGCGCGATGATGAGACGCAACAGGTAATTACCCCGACGCAGGTGATTGAATCAGGGACGGTGCATCCACCATTGACACAAATGGATGTACTGTTGACGGATCTTGTGCCAGATGAGCATGTACGAGTATTCCACTTTGTGATTGAGAAATTGCCACGTTATCAACATTTGTTGCCACAGTTTGCAGGGAATGGTGTCTACAACGGGTCGCATGGCGTGGCAGTAATGCCCTTGTTGGCGCGTGCTACGCATGCGAATAGCATCACTGCCGTGGCACCAACACATGATAGTGCTCCGCTTGACCGATTCTTTCATGTGGATGGCAATGTGCTGACATGGAAAGAAAATCAAGCGATTCCGAACGAACGTATTTATATCCCTGCAGGATACACATGGCGTGTGTCTCGTGATACAACGATTTCGCTAGCACAACAGGGATGTTTTGAAATATGGGGAAATTTGGATATTGATGCATCGGCACGCCTCGAATTGACTGACAGTGGGAACGGGTGGAGTGGGATCCGATTTTTTCTGAATCGTGACTTATCCATTCAGAATTTGTATGTGCGTAATGGTGGGTACGATGCGGAATTTGTCTCCTGTGGTGGGCGTCGATACACCGGTGTGGTGGGATTTTATGAAACCACGGCACGTGTGACCCAAATGCATATTACGCACAACATGGCCGAAGATGCCTTGCACTTGGTCCATACCGACATGATTCTGACTGATTCGTCGATTCGTGACACGATGAGTGATGCCGTAGATGCAGATTATTCGGCAGTTGTCTTTCGTGATTTCCAAATAGAAGGTGCAGGTGGGCTTGGTACAAGTGGTGGGGATGCGCTCGATTTTTCTGGCTCACTGGCCGAATTACACGGGATGCGTTTGTTTCACAGTGCTGACAAAAATCTCTCATGTGGAGAAAACTCAATCGTGCGTCTTTATGACTCAGATTTAGTCGGTGGAAATTTCGGTGTGGCCATCAAAGATGCCTCAATGGTCGAGCTCCGCCGCACCACAATTACTGGTGCCAATACGGGTATTGGTGTGTACTCGAAAAAACCATACTATGTGCGTCCCATCTTTGATATAGCACAACAGGATGTGACATTTGTCGATGTTGGTGTGGCATACGACCCACAAGCGCGTGCAGAGTAGTCTGAATCGTTGATGAGGAGATCTAAATGCAGGATATTCTAGATGGGTTGGCGCAATCGGTGTTAGTTGGTAATGCAGGTTCACCGTTTGAATTTTTGGTAATTCTGCTTTTTTCAGTATTGTTTGGGTTGGTGTATCGATATATCTATTACATCTACTACAAAAAAGATGAGCCAATGGATTCGAGTGTTGCCTTTAGTTTTCCATTGATGGCACCAGGGGTCACTGCTATTTTTTGGCTTATTCAGTATAGTTTACCTTTGTCATTGGGGTTATTGGGAGCGCTTTCTTTTGTGCGTTTTCGTACGCCCGTCAAGCGTGCAGAAGACATTGCATTTATCTTGATTGTGATTGCGACATCGTTAGCATGTGCCGTACTCAAAATCGAAATCGGACTGATGATCGTTGTGGCGACGTTGATGTACACCATAGGGAAGAACTATTTTTTCCCACTCTGGTATAAAGCTGGGAATACAGTACTCCTCACGGTACATACGAAAGACTCCATCGACCCACCGGCAATCCATGCAGCGGTGATGCGGGTATGTGGTGGTAATCCGACGCTGATTTCAATGAGCACGCACGATGGCATTCATGCATTTGTATTGCAAATTCGACTAGTCGATAACACGCTCGTGCCACTGATTCATGCGGCGATTAAGGAGCTTGATGAACAGGCACGGTTTGATATCTTTTTCCAAGATCCACGACAAAGTGGATATTAGGGCATGATGCAATGCGCTACTACGAGTACAAGTATGTCATTGAACCCGAACGATTGTCGTATGCGCTTGCATTGATGGAATCATTGTACGGAGGCACCGATCCGTTTCCTGCAGGGATGGTACATTCGATCTATTTTGATACGGTACCCCTCACGTGTTATCAGCAGTGTGTGAACGGGAGTGAGCGCAAGTCAAAATACCGCATCCGTTGGTATGAAGGTGGACAAGTACATGCACAGATTAAGGAAAAAGATTTAGTTGGTGTCAGCAAGATGAAAGGAGTGCTTGCCATGACAGCACCAACAGCAACTGCACACCTCCCATCATTTTGGCAGCAGTTACCATTTGTGGCTGGTCATGGTGATAATGTGGCGATGCAGGCGCGTAGTGCCATGATGGGGCCATTGTTGCCCTTGTTGCGCGTCAGCTATTATCGTCGGCGCTATCGCAGTTTTGATTTTCGGATGAATATTGATTCAGCTATTGCGGTTGAAATGACGGGTCGCCATCCTGCAGGACGTGTCGCCAAAACGATGATTCCGATGGCAGTGATGGAGATAAAGACGACTCAAGAACGCCCTGTGCTCCCGTTTGCAACTGCCATGGTTTTGCGCCAGGATAGTTTTTCGAAGTATATGCTGGGGATTAAGCTGCTCACTGGTGAGCACGATGCGTTGAATCGATATGTAACAGTGAAGGGCATCTATTAGTTTGTTTCGGTTGTTGGCAGCAGCACTCACCCGATTGCCCACACTGGGCAATCGGGTGAGTTGTGTACCTAGCGCAACGTGGGAATCATGTCACCGTGGGCGGCAATCAGGTCGTCGCACAGTGACCAGATTTGGTCGAGTGACAGTTCGGCGGCAGTATGGGGGTCGAAGGCCGCAGCGTGGTAGACGTGTTCGCGCTTGCCGGTCAGGGCGGCTTCGACGGTGAGTGACTGCACGTTGATGTTGGTCTGCATCATGGCTGCTAGATGGGGTGGCAGGTTGCCGATTTTGGTGGGCTGGAGCCCGCTTTTGTCGACGAGTACGGGCACTTCGACACAGCAGCCATCGGGCAAGTTGTTGATGAGGCCGGTGTTGGGCACGTTGCCGTAGACGACGCGTGGTTGACCTGTCTCCATGCTGTGAATGATGAGCGAGCCGTATTCGTGGCTACGGCGCACTTCGAGTGGTGCGTTGGAGGTGAGCAGGTCGTTGCGGAGCTGATGCCAGCCGGCGATTTGGTTTTCGCAGCGGCGAATATATTCGTCGAGGGGAATGTTGAAGTCTTCGATGAGTTCGGGGCGGTCGCGTTTGATGAACCACGGCGTGTATTCGGCGAAGTGTTCGCTCGATTCGGTGACGAAATAGCCGAAGCGCTTGAAGATTTCGTAGCGTACGCGATTCCAATCGGGGACGCGCTGTTCGTTGTAGACGCGCTGAATCTCGGGGTAGAGGTTTTGGCCGTCGCGTTCAAACTTGAGGTAGAAGGCCATGTGGTTGATGCCAGCGCAGACGTAGTTGATTTCATCAATAGGCACATTGATGTCGTCGGCGAGTTGTTCGGCGGTGCCTTGGACGGAGTGACACAGACCGACGGTTTTGATGGGGGTGGCACGGGACATGGCCCAGCAGTTGATGGCCATTGGGTTGACGTAATTGAGGAAGGTGATATCGCCGGCGACCTGTTCCATGTCGCGGCACATGTCGAGCATGACGGGCACGGTGCGCAAGCCGCGCATGATGCCACCGATGCCCAAGGTGTCGGCGATAGTCTGGCGTAAACCGTAGCGCTTGGGGATGTCGAAGTCAATGACGGTAGAGGGCTTGTAGCCTCCCACCTGAAACATGGCGATGGCATAGTCGGCGTTTTCGAGCGCCTTTTTGCGATCGGTGGTGGTGACAATGGTGGGGTTGGCACCGAGGGCCTGGGCCACCTTGTTGGCCACGATTTCGGAGGTTTTGAGGCGCTCCATGTCAATGTCAAAGAGGCGGATGGTGGAGTTTGCCAATTCGGGGAACGACAAAATGTCGCCCAGCAAGTTTTTGGCAAAGACGGTACTCCCTGCGCCAATAAACGTGATAATAGCCATGATGCGTGCGTGTCATCCTTTCTGACAAATACAAACTATTGCGTGGTGTGCAATCGTTGGCGTGAAATATGGGTTGTAGCGGCGATCATCATCAAGAGGGTTTCGCCGACGTTCCACCAAAAGTGTACATCAAGCCGGGTGGCAGTGGTCAAGCCGGGGATGGTGCAAATCCAGGTGCCAGCAGTAACTGGGCTTCGTGCCAACCAGCCATCGCGTCCGAGAATGCCGGGAAGTCCTTGAGCGGTTACGCTCATTTGATCCCAGGATTGGAGTTGTGCGAGCACTTGCAGGTGGCGCACAAAGAGATACGTGTGCTCGAGCGTGTGTGCTGTCGACCAGAAGAGCATGACATAAGCCCACGGGTTACGCATACCCAGTATATACAAACGAATCATGACGAGCAACACCCCCCAATTCCACACGAAGTGCACCAGTTCGGTGTCTGCGGCAGAAATCAAGCCGGTGGAGGCGCGCAGCGTATACCCGAAGGCATGGTACTGTAGCCACTGCATGATGTGTTCGATGCCATGACCACCTTGGAATGAGACGAGTGCCACGACGAGTGCACACAATGACCCGAATTTGGCACGATCCATACTCCAGCGTGCAATAACAGCCACACCAAAGATGCCTGCGCCAGGGAGGGCGGCTTGCCACATGGGCAAACCGATTTGGCGACCGACGACCCCGATGAGCAGTGCGCTGGCGGTGATGGCAAATGCGAGCCACGGGTGTGCGGGGCGGAGCAGTGCCCACAATGAGGATGTGCTCCGCTGGGGAGTTGCTGCAAATGTTGCTGATGTCATGGTGTGCTCCGTGTCACGGTGAGTAGCTGTTGCGTCCCTGGGTTGGGGATGGTGCTGAGTGCACCATCAGGCCAGCGAATTTCGAGTGTGGTTGGTGGCGTATTTCCTAGTCCAAAATGGGCGCTAGGCGCATTGCCTGAGAGATAGCCGCGGGTGACGGCGATATGTTGCCACTGGGTGTAATCCGCATTCACAAGGCGTAACTGAGCCCCAACGGCATTGGGATTGGGTCCAGGCTGGCGGAGTGTGACTGCGAGTGCATCTCCACTACAGGTGCGATTTTCGTAGACGACACTGGCCGATTGCAGGTTGTTGATTGCAATATCGAGGCGCCCATCGTTGTTGAAATCACTCAGCACCATACCGCGTCCTGAGGCAGTATCGTTGAGTCCCCAGGCCGGCATGGGGGCATAGCGTGTACCATCAAACCGTAGTGCTTGGTTTTCTTCGACGAGCTCATGATTGGGCAGATACGGGAAGAGCTCTTGGGCAATCATGCCATTGACCGCGTAGATGTCGGTATAGCCGTCGTTGTCGAGGTCACCGAGGCGTGTAGACCAGCTCCAGCCGGTGGCATCTGCGGCGAGTTCGCGCCCATAACTCTGCCAGCGTTCGTCAGTGGTACGCTGGAGCAGGGAATTTTCCATCAGTTGTGGATCATCGTTGGGGTGGAGTTGTGGCATATTGCTGGTGACTGGTAACCATGCCGCCATGGTCGCAACATCCGTGTTGTAGGGGTTCATATCGGCGGCATAGAGGTCGGGTTGCCCGTCGCGATTGATATCACCGACATCGTAGCTCATGGTGCTATGTGGCGTCGAACGAAACGGTTGTACTGCCAGCCACGTGTTTTGACGTGCTAACCATACTTCGTCACGCATATCAAAGTCATTGCCGACCACGATGTCGTCGTGGCCATCACCATCAATGTCGATGGCGGCAATTGCCAAGGCATTGGCGCGATCGGTGAGCCTGAGCGATTTAAATGTGCCATTTTTATTTTGGGTGTGCACAAAGACACCCCCGTTTTGATGGTCGAAGAGACTGAGTCCACCGCCACGTTGGATATCGGCATCGTACGAGCCGGTGACCACATCGAGGCGACCATCACCATTAAAGTCGTGCCAGAGCATGCTATAGGTACGGCTCTGGTCGAGGGTGATGGGTACTCGTGTAAACTGCGGGGGAGATTGCCCCATATTGTGGAGCATACTCATGCCTGCGCCACGATGGGTGGCGGTAATGTCGAGGTGACCATCGCCATCGACATCGACGATCGAAATTGCACGGGTATATGGTAATCCGAGTGTGATTTCGTCAAAACGAAAGTCACCCTGATTCATGGCGAGTGTCGTATCGCCGGCCAGATTCGCAAAGACGAGATCGGTTAAGCCATCATTGTTGACATCACCCGCAGCAACGCCGGAGCCATTGCTGGCGAAGAGCTGTACGGGTAACGGCAGCATGGTGGTATGGGTGAGTGCATGGCGCACAAACGTGGGAGCACAAGGAGATGATGTGGCGCTAAACGGTGATGTGGTGGTAGTGACAGCCACCGTTGTTCCAGTCCATGGAACAGCTGGGGCAAGGTATGTGCAGGCGGCGAGGGTGAGGCTCACCAGCAATGTTGAAACACGGTGGGTCACGCGCATCGTACATGCATCCTTAATGGGGCCAGATGTGGCGATTGGGGATTCCCCAATCGCCACATGGAGTGATACGAGCTTACTGGAAGAGGGCGTTGACTTGGTCGTTGCCTTCTTTGAGTCCATCCACGGCGCTCTTCTCACCGAGCATGATGCTATCCATGATGGCATCCATGATCGGACCGATTTCTGACGCATAGTCAGTGACGGGGAAGAGGAAGGTACCGTTGGCTTCGGTGGCTTGCAAGGTGAAGGCGGAAACGTCTACACCCTTGGCTTCGTAGGCGGCCAATGCGGCATCAACACCGCTCTGGATGGCTGGGAAGACCACGCCGTAGCTACCAACGATGTTTTCACACTCTGGTGACGACGCGAACTTCAACCACTGCCAGGATTCTTCTTGGTGCTGGCTACCAACCCAGATTGAGTCGGCCAGACCGTTGAACATCGACTTGCGGCCCTCGGGACCCTTGGGCAAGCGAGCGAAGCCAACTTTGAAGGTGCTGTCCTTGACATATGAACCAATCATCCATGAGCCATCGGTGGTGAGGGCACCCTTGGCACCGGTGAAGAGGGCGTTAGCACCCAAGCTCTTGATGTCGGCCAAAGTCGGGGCAACGCCGTCGACCAGGTTGAGGTTGGCATACCACTGAATGGTTTCGGCCAACTTGGGGTCGTCGTAGTAGTACTTGGTAGCATACAGACCGTCGTTGAACTTGAAACCGTTGGAAACGGCCCAGTGGCTCCACTGTGTCTGACCGTATGCACCGCCGCCACCACCAGGAATGAAGCCGTACTGCACCACATTGGTCTTGTCGAAGTCGGCATCGAGCGCATTCTTGCCGTTTGCATCCAATGTCAGCTTCTTGATGATTTGACCGAATGAACCGCCGTCTTGGGCATTCCACTCTGCGTTGTTGAGTTCTTCAACGGTGACGCCAGCCTTGTCGAGCATGTCTTGGTTGTAGACGACCGCAATGGTGTCCCAGTCCTTGGGCAACCCGTAGGTCTTGCCGTCGCGGCCCCAGAGATCGGCCAACCCAGGCAGGTATTGCTTGGTGTCTACGCCGTCGCGCTCAATGAATGGCTGGAGGTCGACCAGCTGTTCTTTGGCAGCAAATTCAGGGTACTTGGCCAAGTGATTGGTGAAGACGTCGGGAGCGGTACCGCTGACCATGCCGGTCTGCACACCATTCCAGTAGTCACCCCAGCCAGCCTGCTCCACCTTGACGGTGATGCCAGGATTGGCTTCTTGGAACTTGGCAGCACAGGCTTCGTACGCTGGCTGCTGGTTGCCGTCCCACAAACCGTAGCGGATGGTGACGCCTTCGGTCACTGGGGCAGCGGGCTCCTCGGCAGCTGGAGCAGCAGTTGGCTCCTCAGCGGCTGGAGCAGCGGTTGGCTCGGCGGCCGGTGCTGCGGCGCCACCACAGGCTGCGAGCAGCATGCTGGTGACCACAAACAGGGCCAGAGCCAGGGCGTTGATACGTGAACGCATCGAACTTTCCTCCTAAAAAGAAAACCTACCAAATATGCAACACGGTTGACACCGTTGATGCCAATACGATTTAGCGGAAACCAGTGAACTGAATCGCATTCACTGCCCGCCGCCCAAACAACAAGAAAATGAACAACGTGGGAATCAAGCTCAACGTGGTGCCCGCCATCAAGCCGCCCCAGTCAGGTGCACCTTGGGGTGTTTGCTGGCGAAATATCGCAAGTGCCACGGTGAGTACGCGCACCGATTCATCTTTGCCGACCAAAAACGGCCACAAGTAGTCGTTCCACGACCCGATGAATTGCAGAATGGCGAGAGTGCTCAAGGCCGGCACACTCAACGGCACGACGACCTGCCAGAAAATCATGGGGATGGATGCACCATCGAGGCGTGCAGCTTCTTCGAGCTCATGGTTTATGCCGAGAAAGAACTGACGCAAAAAGAAGACGGTGAATGGAGTCATCAAAAATCCAGGTGCCACGATGCCGAGAAATGTGTCGAGCAGTTTGAGGTCGCGTACCAACACGAAGTTGGGGATGAGCGTGATGACGCCGGGAATCATCATGGCAGTTAAATACAAGAAAAAGACTTGGTCGCGTCCCCAAAAACGCAGACGCGCAAAGGCATAGGCGGCCATGGCACTAAACAATGTTTGGCCGACGACCAACAACGTGGAGACGATGAGCGAATTACGCAGTGCATTAGCAAAGTCAATACCATTCGCTGTACCACCTTGGGCAACGGCTTCTTCGGAGCTAAACATGCCGAGTACACGCTTAAAGTTGTTGACGGTAAACCCAGCAGGGAAGACGTTGGACGTTTGTACGTAGATTTCTTTGGGACTCGAAAAGCTAGTACGAACCACCCAGTAGACAGGAAAGAGCGTAACAAAGATGATGAGTCCGAAGCCAATCCATGCCAATATTCTCTGCGTATCGCGGCGTGATGCATTCATCGGTATATACTCCTCACACAGTGCTGTGATGCGTCATTAATCTAAGTCGGATGTGTCGGCCTTGAAATAACGCATCTGGATAATCGTGACAGTGATCAGAATGGTGAATAGTGCAACAGCGAGTGTGGTCGCATAGCCCATCTTGAAGCGCACAAACGCATATTCGTAGATGTACCAGTAGATGACCCGGGTGGCGTCCACGGGGCCACCTTTGGTCGTCATCGAAATCGTATCGAAGATTTGGAACGAACCGATAATCGTGGTCACCAGCACAAAGACGAGTACGGGGCGAAGCAGGGGCAACGTGATGCCAAAAAACATCTGTTGCTCGTTGGCACCATCAATGGCGGCAGCTTCGTAGACATCTTTGGGGATGGTCTGTAATCCGGCATACAACAAAATTGCCGTGTAGCCGGCATGACGCCAGATGTTGATGCCTGCGATGGTAGGCATGGCCTGCGACACCGAACCGAGGAATGGTTGTCGCTCAAATCCCAACCCCATGATGATTTGATTGAGAAACCCCATGGTGGGGTCAAGCAACCATAACCAGATGAGTGCTACCACAATGTTGGGGAGTAACCAGGGCAGTACCAAGATACCTCGCACCAGCGTTGATTTGGTGAAGCGGTCCATCATGACCGCTAGTCCCAAGGCCAACACTGTCTGCAACGGGATGTTGAGTAGCACGTAGTAGACGGTGACCCGCAGGGCATGCAAAAAGTCTTTGTCACCAAAAAGCTTGATGTAGTTGGCGAGACCGATAAATTTGGCAGGACGGAAGAGATCCCAATTGGTGAAACTCATGATGAGTCCACGAAATGACGGGATGGCAAAGAACGCGAGGAATCCGATGAGACTCGGCAAGATAAACAACCAGGCGATGGCTGCTTCGCGCCGAGCGGCGATGCGTGGTATGCTCCGTGTTGTCATTGCGACGCTCCCTTGCTGTCTGGCCAGTGACCAACGTACGTAATCAAAAACGAACTAACACTGTGTAATAAACTGCCGTAACGCTTCTGGCGTAATCGGCTTGACGAGATGTGAATGCACGCCTGCATCATGATTGGTACGCTGTGCATCCAACACACTGCAGATAACCACAGGTACACGCCGCTGTGTCAGTAACTGCTGCAGAGCGGCCAACAATGCTCCCCCTGACCCATCTGGTCGGTGTGGCTCAATCAGCACAACGCGGAGATCGGATCGCTGACAATGTGTTTCACACTGGCTGACGGTATAGGCGGTCAACACTTCGTATTCGTGTTGCAGTGTGCGCTTATACATTGACATCACCAATGGGTCATGTTCGATAATCAAGACGGCACCCAACAACCCCGACATGTCCACAGCCTTTTTGTCCACCAACCTGCTCTGCGTGTTCACACAATACGAGGTGTGCGGGGATGTTGGCTTGTAAATTAGGTGAAAAAAATGGGAAATTAGGTGAATGATACACACCCGTGCCCACGTATCGCTGCGTGACGACGATACGTGTATGGCTGATACTCGGGGGAATGCTTCAGTGGTTATTCGGCTTGATTGCGGTATTCGCGTGGGGTCATACCGATTTCACTACGGAAAACTTTGCTGAAGTATCCAGGGTCATCGAATCCCACTGAAATGGCAATATCGGTGATTGATTCACTCGTGTGTTTGATGCGCTGGCACGCATTGGCAATCCGGTAGCGTGTCAAAAATACCCACGGTGTCACGCCGAGTTCATTTTGAAAGACCTGGGTCAGGTAACTCTCACTCACGCCTGCGGCTTGGGCAATTTGTTCGCGACTGAGCCGATCCGCATAGTTGTGTTGAATGAATGCCATTGCCTGGCGAGCTGCTACGCTCAGATGTGGCGGATTGATGCTGGTATGGGATGTGACTACACCAATCAGTTCGCCGATGGCGCTCAGATCGCTCCCGAGCTTGGGGCGCATAATCGTGTTGGGGTAGTTGAGTTGGAGGATTTCTTGGCGACTGAGGATTTTGCCACTCACGATAATCACGGGCACGTTGCGTAAGCGTTGGTCTGCACGAATCCACGCCAGTACGGCAAAGCCGTCCATATGGGGCATTACGAGGTCGAGCACGATGACATCGGGGATATCTGCGTGGGCGAGATCCGTTTGCGCACTTGCGCCATCGTAATACGACGTCAGCTGGGCGAGTGGATAGGTGTGCATGATGCTGTCGCGATAGAGGGTATGCATCTCTTCGTGGTCGTCTATCACCACCACACGCAAGGCAGTCTGTTGTTGGTCTGCCACAATTAGTTTGATTGTATCCACAAATGATGCATTCTGAATCGGCTTGCTGATGAGTGGTGTTTGTGTGTCACTACGATAGAGTAGAAACGGAATATGGCGCAGTATGGGGTGGTGTTGGATGGAATCAAACAGTGTCAGCTCGTTGAGTTGCTGTGTGCTATCCCAGCATATCGCTGTAAGCTGATGTGTCGTCATCAATTGTTCGAGTTGATGCATGTGTTGGACGTCGTAGATGACGGTGTGATGATCGTGTGCGAGCTGGCGCATGGCAGGAGTTTGTGACCCTAATACGACAATACAATCAGGCAACGGGTGGGTTTTTCGAGGTTGCGTTGATGGTCCCGCAAAGCTTTGTAATGGCAAATAGACGTGAAACGTACTGCCATGCCCAACCATGCTGTCCACGGTGAGGATACCGTGGTGCAATGCCACAATGCGCCGTGTAATGGCTAGCCCGAGCCCCACTCCTTGTGGATGGGCATGCTGATTATCAATAGTCACAAACGGCTCAAAAATATGGTGTTGATCCGCAGGGGCAATCCCCATGCCTGTATCGTGTACCCAGATGTGCATGTAGGGGGGCTCTGCCCGTGCACCCAACGTGATGCTACCATGCTGGGTGAATTTCGCTGCGTTGCTAAGCAGATTCGTGATGACTTGACGGATGCGTTTGGGGTCTGCATAGAGCAATGGTAGCTGTGGTGGGAAATCGGTTTGCCATGTGATACCAGCAGTCTGTAGTGTGGTACTCAGCTCTGCAAAGAGTTGTGTACAGAGTTCATGTGGGTCGAGTGCCTCAGGAAACAAGACCAATTCATCAATTTGAGCACGAGAGAGATCGAGTAGATCATTGATGAGATGGATGAGGTGTTCGGCACTCCGCTGGATGGTAACCACGTCGCTACGAATAGCAGCGTGATTGCTATGGGTCACGGGGGCATGCTCATTGAGCAAGAGTTGACTATACCCCATGATGATATGGAGCGGGGTACGGAGTTCATGACTGACGTTGGCGAGGAGGCGTGTCTTGAGGCGATCGGCTTGCTCGGCTGCCTGTTGTGCTGCACGCGCTGCCTGGTAGAGGTCAATATTCTGCAATGCGATTCCCACTTGGTCTGCCACGAGTTGCAGCCCCTCGAGTTCGTCGTGGGTGTGTGGCAGGGGAGTGGTGCTCTGTAAATCGAGGAGTCCGGTAATCGTGGTGTTGAACCGAATTGGCACTACGATTCGTGTGCGAATATGCTCGGTATGAGCATCGGTGCGAAAGCGGGTGCTGAGGTGAGTATCGGGAATAAACATGGCGCGTTGTTCACGCAAGGTGGCTCCCAAAATGCTATCGCGTAGTGGCGGAGTTGGCGCATCAGTACAGGTCAAATTGCCATCCGCATCAAAGCGCCACAGCCAGATGCGGTCATAGCCATAGTTGATTTTGATTAACTCATTGATGGACTGCATGAGTTGTGCGTGATCGAGAATCATTCCTACCCGCTGAGTAATGGCAATGCTGGTTTCGATTTGGCGCAGGCGGCGTAGTTCGCTTGCGCGATTCCCGCCGATGAGTTGACTCGTAATACCGGCGAGTGAAATCAGCTTTTCTACTGCAATCTGTGCCACATTGTGGCGTTCAATAACGCGCCGCGGGGGATCATAGGTGGCAGGTATTTGCCGTGTTTGAATGCCGTAAATAGCCAAGTCGATGAGTTGTGCGGCAAACGAGTCAATGATGGTTTCCACTGTCATGTGCATGCGCCCGCGCTCGATATCAGCCAGGGCGGCTGGGTCACCATTGATACCAGTGACCAGGGTGTGAGGGGGCAGGCGGTGCAGTTGGGCGAGTGCATCGCGCCCTGCAAGTGCGAGTGGGTCGGAAATACCAAAAATTGCATCAATGGGTATGTCGGGATGCGCCACGGCCCACGTATGCACGGCAGCCAACCCGTCAGGGTAATCCCAGGTACATGGCACATGGACTAGGCGAATATGGGGGTGGGTCGCCAGCGCATCGCGGATGCCGGTGAGTCGCGAGATGCCGAGTTCGTCATACCCCCCTACCACCAGCACAGTTGACGTGGGCGCAAGCCGTTCGCTGAGCCAGCGCCCCACGGTATGAGCGGCGTCGTACAGCCCGCGCCGTGAGGTAAACAACGGGAAGCGGTGCATGCTTTCAGAGGCATCCACAACCACAATATTCCGTGCCAAGATACGCAACAACAAGGGTTCGAGCATGCTACTGCAGATGAGTGCATCAATGTGTTGAACGATGAGTTCTTCGTAGTATTCGTCTACTTCGCTGAGTGTGAGTTGTGTGTTCCAGCCATCACGCATCACCATTGTATTCAGCGATACCAGCTCAATCCCACGTTGCATGGCGTGGCGTACCACGGCATCACGTACCTGGATCCAGTATTCATCGTACATACCCACTTGGATTGCAATCCGATACTGAGTCATCGCCACCTCACCTGTTCTCGTGCCCGTGCGTACTCACCCAACGATTGACACGACTCCTGCGGTATACTACGTATCATATAGGTTTACCGCTACGAGGAAGCTATGTCGCAACTACAGCGTTTTCGGGCCCTCGATGAACGGGATATCAACAAAGAAACGTTTGTTGAGCCGTGGCCCGAAGCGGGTCTCACGGTGGCGGACAGCCCGTATGACCCACAACCCTCTTTGACAATTATAGACGGTGTGGTCGTGGAAATGGACGGGCGTGCGCTCGCCGACTTCGATACGATTGACACCTTTATTGCGCGCCACGGTATTGACTTGGCCGTTGCCCCCGAAGCCATGGCGCTCGATTCGTTGACCATGGCACGCATGCTGGCTGACATCAACGTGCCACGTCGGGTGTTACTCCGGCTGGCAACGGGGTGCACTCCTGCCAAGCTGGTTGACATCATGCGCCACATGAATGTGCTCGAAATGATGAACGGTCTCGCCAAAATGCGCGTGCGTCGTGTCCCCGCCAACCAGGCCCATGTGACCAACCGCCGCGAAAATCCCGCCCTGCTGGCTGCTGATGCCGCCGAAGCTGCCCTGCGTGGCTTTGCAGAAATTGAAACGACTGTGGGGATTGCCCGCTCTGCCCCCCTCAATGCCCTCGCCATCCTAGTAGGGTCGCAAACAGGGCGTGGTGGCGTGATGACCCAATGCGCCGTCGAGGAGGCACTCGGCTTGCGTCTGGCCATGAAGGGCTTGACCACCTACGCCGAAACCCTCTCCGTCTACGGCACCGAGCGTGCCTTTGTGGATGGTGATGACTCACCCTGGTCCAAAGCCTTTTTGGCGTCCGCCTATGCCTCACGCGGGGTCAAAGTGCGTTTCACGTCGGGGACGGGTTCAGAAGCCTTGATGGGCAACGC
>JBEANH010000030.1:0-25781 GCA_041165505.1 Chloroflexota bacterium
GGGCGCGTGCATGGGCTCGTGTCACTTGAGATTGCCCGATCGGTGCCACCATTTGGTTCAACCGGCGATGGATTGTTTGTATACGAGCTTGATGCGATTGCACAGCAGTTTATTTCACCATCATCGTCAGATTAGGGTGCGTTTATCTCAAAAGGAGTGCACATGAGCACGATTTTCCCCGGGCGATTTACCGCCCAAACCAATGAGCCGTTCGTCGTCTTTCTCATCGGCATGCGCATCAATACCTGGTGGCGTTTCGACAAATGGGGGCCAGTAGCCGCTGCCATGGGTCCGATGATTCGCACACTGTACACACACCCCGAGAAGGGCTTTTTGCACACCGAGTATTTTTGGAACATGCGCGGGCCCATCCTCGTGCAGTACTGGCGCACCTTCGACGACCTCGAAGAGTTTGCGCGCAATCCGTCAGACCCCCACATCGCCGCCTGGAAGCGCTTTAATCAGGCGGTAGGCGACGATGGCTCGGTGGGTATCTGGCACGAGACCTACATGGTCAATCCCGACAGCTACGAATGTGTGTACGGCAACATGCCACGGTTTGGTCTCGGGGCAGCATTGGAACATGTGCCAGCAGTGGGGCGGCGACAGAGTGCACGCACGCGCTTGGCGGCCAACGATGGGCGAAAGGAGTAAACAGATGACCATGTTCCTGTTATCCACCCTGCTTGCCAGCCTGCACCACATCGCCGCCTTCACGTTGGTGGCGTGTTTGGTCTTCGAGTTGCTCACGTTTCGCCAGACACTGAGTGCCCACGAGACCCGTGGCATCCAGGTATCGGCGGTCGTATTACTGATTGCCGGTATTTTGCGTGTCATCTACGGTGGCAAGGGATATGCGTTTTATGTGGGGAATACGCTTTTTTGGGTCAAAATGGCGCTGGTCACCATCGTCAGCATCGTGTCAATCTACCCCACTGTTCGCTATATCCGCTGGGGGAACATTGCCGATGGTGGCACACTCACACTCCCTGACGGGGAATTTATGCGCATTCGTAGCCTGCTCCGCCTCCAAGTCATCGGCATCCTGATTATTTTGCTGGTGGCACCTGCCATGGCGCGTGGAGTGTGGATGTAATCGTGACCACAGGCGAAACGCGCAACGTTGCAACAAATTACCCCCCCAGCGCAATTGCGCTGGGGGGGTAGTGTGGTACGGGAGGAGAGAATCGAACTCTCGACATGAGCTTGGAAGGCTCCTACGTTACCACTACGCCACTCCCGCTTAGTGACTGTATTGTACGCAATCCATACCCCATTCGTCAAACCGGATTTGGATTTCACGGTACATGCCCCACTACGTGCCGTTTTCACACCAAGCTCACGCAGAATTGCTCGAGCGAATATCAATCGCCCCTACTATCCGCATCGCTGCGTACACACTCATTGCACGGGCGCATATTATTATTCGCTCCTACTCCATCCGTGTGCACAAGGGAAATGAGTGCGCGCAGAAAATAGTCGCCCCTACTTGCACACCATTCATGCTATCGGCTATAATGCGTATCTAGGAACGGAGCTGATTCTTGCGAACTGAGAGTTGCACTCTCAGTTTTGTTGTTGTATTTACCGTTCTCACGCGATTGAGGGAGCATCCATGACTGACCACGTCAACTACCTAACCCACGAAGGCAAAGCCAAACTCGAAGCTGAGCTAAAAGAACGCGAAACGGCAATTCGTCGTGAAATTGCCGAGCGCATCAACGCTGCCAAAGAGCTGGGCGATATCTCGGAAAGTGGTGAATACGAGGATGCCAAAAAGGCATCTGGCTTCAACGAAGGGCGCATCAAAGAGATTAGTGAAATTCTCAAAAATCACCAAATCATCGAAGATGTGGTCGGTGACGTAGAAAAAATTCGCATCGGTAGCACGGTCACTATTCGTTTTGCAGGGGACACCATAGACGAAAAGTACCGCATCGTGGGGAGTGCCGAATCAAACCCCGCCCAAGGGATGATCTCCAACGAGTCGCCACTTGGCATGGCACTCATCGGCCACAAGGTCGGTGATGTGGTCAGCTTCCAGGGGCCATCCAGCAATACCATTAAGTGTACAGTCACTGCCATCAAGTAGTCGCCGAGTGTAAAGGGTGCGTCCCATGGAACTCAACGAATTGCAACAACAGCGGGCCGAGAAGCTGGCACGTCTGCACGCCGCAGGCATTGCCGGCTATCCCGCACGCTCACACCGTAGCCACACCATCGCAGCCGTCTTAGCTGATTTTGACACGCTGATGGAGCAGAATGCGGCAGTCACTGTGGTAGGGCGCGTCGTTGGGGCACGGCGTATCATGGGTAAATTGGCTTTTGCACATATCGAAGACGAACATGGGCGCATCCAGTTGTGGTTGAGCCGTGCCGACCTCGGTGACGAATGGTTTGATCGCTTTGCCAACGATATTGACACCTTTGACATCGTGCAAGCAACAGGCATGTTACGCCGTACCAAGGCGGGCGAAGCGTCGGTATTTGTGACAGCCATGGCGCTTCTCAGCAAAGCCATCAACCCGCCACCCGACAAGTGGCACGGTCTAACCGACATCGAAGCACGCCTACGCGAACGCTATTTGGACATGATTGTCAACCATGATGTGCGCCACAACTTCCGCATCCGTGCTAGTGTGGTGCGCATCATGCGCCAAGTGCTCGATGGTCAAGGCTACCTCGAAGTCGAAACACCGGTGCTCCAGCCCATCTACGGCGGAGCCACGGCGCGTCCGTTTACCACCTACCACAACCAACTCAAGCAGGATTTATACCTGCGCATTGCCGTTGAGCTCTACCTCAAGCGCATGATTGTGGGGGGCTTTGAGCGTGTCTACGAGATCAGCAAAGTCTTCCGCAACGAAGGCGTTGACCGCACCCACAACCCGGAATTCACCATGATGGAGTGTTACCAGGCCTTTGGTGACTACCACAGCATGATGGATTTGGTCGAGGAGATTTGCCGCACCACGGCGCGTACACTCACCGGTGGCAGCACCGTCATCAGCTATGGCGACCACCAGATTGACTTCGGGCCACGCTGGCAACGCGTCTCCATACCGGGTGCCATTCTGGCGCAGACGGGCATTGACGTGCTAGCACTCAAAACCCACGAAGAGCTCATCGCGGCTATCCGCACCCGCAAGCTTCCCGTCGAAACCAAGCCGAGCTGGGCCAAACAGGTGGATGAACTCTTTAGTGAGATCATTCAACCCACGCTCATCCAGCCGACGTTCATCGTGGATCACCCCGTTGAGCTTTCCCCGCTTGCCAAACGCCACGACCACAACCCGGCGATTACCGAACGCTTTGAAGCAATTGTGGCTGGTATGGAAATTGGCAACGGCTACAGTGAGCTCAACGACCCCTTCGACCAAGAGTCGCGCTTTCTCGGGCAGCTCCAAGATGCCGCCCAAGGCGACGACGAGGCCCACCAGCTCGATAGCGACTACATCAACGCCCTGATGTACGGCATGCCACCCACAGGTGGATTGGGGATGGGGATTGACCGCATGGCCATGATTTTTGCGAATCAAGCATCAATACGCGACGTGGTGGTCTTCCCGCATATGCGCCCCCGTGACCACTAACCGTTACACACGAGCCGAGTCTTGTTATGCCCAAACATTTCATCATCGAAACCGAAAATTTACCGCTAACAGTCAAAAATTGGCTCAAGGCGGCGAATCTCGGTGACCTTGAGCAGATTGAGCTGGTCTTTACCGATCGCGAAGTCTTGCTCCGCAAACCGCGCTCACAAACGCTACGCCAATGGGCCGAGCCTGTTGTTGATGCATACGACAAGGCGTTTCGTCGCCTCGCAGGACTCGAATAAGTGACACCCTACCTGATTGGCAAAGCGCAAATCCTCGATATGCACACGTATGTGGTAGAACGCTATGGAGGCAGATTCGGCATTGCGTCGAGTGACACGCTCGACGCAGTACTCGCCTTGCCCACCCAGGTCGTCTTTGGCGAGCTACGCTACGGCACCCCCATCGCCCAAATTGCGGCACTCGTCTATGGGTTGGTACGTCGCCAACCCTTTGTCAGTCACAACGAAACAACGGCCCTACTCACCCTGCTCTACTGGTGCGATAATCACGGCTACCAGCTCGATGCCACGCATAGTGCACTAGTGGCTGTAATCATGGAGCTCTACCAACAGCGAAGCGAAGAGCCCTTGCAACAGTGGTTACACGACCACCTAATCCCCCATGCAGACCACACCAACTGACATCAACGTGGCCCACATCCAGCATCTCCTGACCACCCACCGCCTAGGGCGGCAAATCAGCCACCTCGCCGTGACTCCTTCGACCAACGATGACATCCGCCAGGCCGCACTAACCGGTGCTGCCGAAGGGCTCGTGGTCATTGCCGACGCACAAACACATGGTCGTGGTCAGTATGGGCGGACCTGGAGCAATACGCCCCGTGCCCAGCTGATGGCGTCGCTGTTGCTCCGCCCCAGCTGGCTCGCACCACAGCACACCATCCAGCTCATCAACGCATTTGTGGTGGTGCTCGCTGAGACACTCACCCCGCTCCTCGCTGCCCCCGTCACCCTCAAATGGCCCAACGATGTGCTGATTGCAGGGCGCAAAGTGGCAGGGGTAATCGCCGAGGCGCGTCGCACACCACAACACCTCACATCGGTATGCATCGGGTGGGGGCTCAACGTGCACGACCACCCGCATACTGCGCAACTGGCCACACAAAGCACGGCGCTCACGCACTGGACAGATGCCACATACGACCGCAACGATCTCCTAGCCAGGCAACTCAACGCCTTTGAGCCCGTCTACGACCAGCTCGCCCACGACCCACTCATGTACCACACCCGCTGGTATACGGCAATGCACCAGATGGTGGGGCAAACGCGCACCGTGACCACGGGCACACAGACCATTCACGGCACCGTGACCGCACTCAACGATGACGGGAGCATTGTAATTGATGGGCAGACCATTCATACGGGGATGCTCGATTTCCAATAAAAAACGTGCACTGCAGACAACCCCTGCAGCGCACGCACACACCATATGGATGAGCAGTGATTATGCGGGGCGCGCACGCATGGCATACCCGATAGTCGCAGCACCCACCACAAACAGAGCAACGAGTGCCCACATCTTGCCCACCGCACCGATGTCTGCAATCCCCAATGTACCAAAGACGATACTAATGGCATAAAAGTAGAGGGTGATGTGGCGATTGCTAAAGCCGGCATCCGTCAAGCGTTGATGCAGGTGATCACGCCCACTTTTGGTGGGTGACCGGCCCGCAAGGGTGCGTGACACAATCAGCCATGCCACATCGAGAATCCACACCCCGAGTACCAGCATCACGGTGGCCATTTTGGCTCCACCGATAATCGCACTTATCCCCAACACGTAGCCTAATACCTCGGCACCCGAATCACCCATGAATATTTTGGCGGGTGGAAAATTAAACAGCAGAAAGCCGGCACAGGCCCCGGCCAACGCCAGAGGAACCACGGCTACTGTGTATTGCGCCGGATCGAGCCGCAAGGCGTGTATCCCCAGCATCAGCCCGGCAATCATCGAAACACCAGCTGCCAACCCGTCAATGCCATCCATCCAGTTGATGGTGTTGACCATCCAGCCCAACCAAAAGACGGTAATGATGATGGCTAGCCACGGCGAAATCGCATAAAAATCAACATACGCACCAAACGGCACATTGAAGCCAAGAAAGACGATGCCACGCACCTCGGTCAGTTGGCCGAGTGCATCAGGGTAACGCTGCTGATCCCACAAAAACGGCCCAACTGCCAACAAACCTGCAATTACATTGGCGATGAATTTGGGTATCCAGTGGAGCTCTTTGACATCGTCAATCCACATCACCACAAATGTGAGCGTGGCCCCAGCCGCTAATAAGCCGAGGCGCAATTCGTCACGTGGGGTGCGTTGCAACGCGGGAATCCACCAGCCGACCAGCCACGATACCAGCAACGCCACCACAATCCCTGCAAACATGGCAATCCCACCAACTGTTGGCATGGCTCCTTCGTGGGTACGCCGCCCACCGGGCATAATGACCCAGCCACGTGCAAAACACAGCCGTATCACTGCAGGTGTGCACAGCCAGGTAGTCACGAACGCGACCACGCCAATTGCCACAGTTACGAGCAACTCCATACACGCTCCTTAGTAGGTACCAAACTGTCGGTCACCTGCATCACCCAAGCCTGGCACAATGTAGCCGATGTCGTTGAGGCGTTCATCAATTGCCGCCAGATATAAGGACACGTCGGGGTGCTCACGTTGGAGTAATGCTACACCTTCGGGAGCAGCAATAAGTCCCAGAAACGTGATGCGTTTCACCCCCCAGCGCTTGAGCACGGTCACCGCCGCACTCGCCGATCCACCGGTGGCCAACATCGGGTCGAGCACTAGGGCCACGTCAATGTCCACCTCTGGGGGAAGTTTGTTGTAGTAGCTCACCGGCTGCAACGTGTCGTGATCACGGTAGAGGCCCAGATGCCAGACATGTGCGGTGGGAATCATGTCAATGATGGGCTGTACCATGCCCAGTCCAGCGCGCAAAATGGGCACGAGACCAATCCGCTCGTGGAGCGTGTGCCCGGCATAGGGTGCGAGTGGTGTCTGGACGATGTGGCGTTGCAACGGCAAATCATGGGTAGCCTCGTACATCAAAAATTGGGTAATTTCGCCGACCAATTCACGAAAAATCTTGGGGTGCGTCTCTTTATCGCGCAACATCGTCAACTTGGTGAGCACCAGTGGGTGCGCCGATACATGGACTATTGGCATCTGCCCTCCACCGCTTGTCGTTTCTTCGTTCCATTCTAACTGATAACCATGCACCCTGTTCGCATTTCATTGTCAGCGGTGACTTTTTCGTGGTACAAATAGACCATACACCACAGAAAGGTGCACCTCATATGACGCTCAGTTGGCCTGAAATTTTGATTGTGCTGCTTGTCGTCGGCTTTATCGTGGCATTTTCGTATCGTGCCGGGATTGTACGTGGGCGCCACACCCGCGGCCCCAAGGAGTAAACTGTATGGCTTTTGATGCACTCGCCAACCAACAATTCATGAATCTCATCACCCAGCGCAAATCGGGTGCCGATGTCTCTACTCCCGTGTGGTTCGTACAGGAGGGTGACCGCCTATACGTGATGACCGGGAGCAACGCAGGCAAAGTCAAGCGCATCCGCAATAATCCGCACGTCCAGGTCGCCCCGTCGGACCGTGCAGGTGCCCCCCTCGGCCCCAGTCAGCCTGCCATCGCACGGGTTATCAGTGATGCCAGCGAAGCGGCCACCGCCAACACGCTCCTGACCAAGAAATACGGCTTGATGAAGCGCATGTTTGACCTGATGGCACTCTTCAACGGTGGAGCAAATAGTCGTGCATACTTGGTCATCACTACACCCCAATGATTGTCACACTCACCTGCAACCCGGCCTGTGACCGTACCCTGATCACCCCTGGCTTCCGTCACAGCGACATGGTGCGGGTGCAGACCCGCCACGACAGTGCGGGCGGCAAAGGGCTCAACGTGGCGCGTGCCATCCACACCCTCGGTCACACCGTGACCGCCATTGCGCCCCTCGGCGGCGCCACGGGGGCACTGGTGGCACAGCTCGCACTCGCCGAAGGCATCCCGCTCGTTGCAGTGCCCATCGCCGGCGAAACCCGCACCTGCCTGTCTCTGACCGACCCCGCGGCTCCCGACCAAATCGTGGTGAACGAACTTGGGCCACCACTCAGTCGCACTGAATGGCACCACCTGTGTGCCGTCGTCGTCGCACACTGTGCCGAGGCACGCATCCTCACCATTTCGGGTAGTCTGCCCCCTGGCGTCACACCAGACGATCTCGCCCACCTCATCGCTCGTATCCCGGCATCCTGTCACGTCCTCCTCGATACCAGTGGCGCTCCCCTGCGCGCCTGCCTCGACACACCACTTGCACTCATCAAAGTCAATGCGCATGAGTTTTGTGACGTGTACGGCGCACCACTTACCACCCCCACGGCTTTCATCGCCGCAGCCCGCACCATTTGTCAGCGTGGCCCTCAGGCCATCGTCATCACCCAAGGAGCTACAGGGGCACTGGCAATTACTGCCGATGCGGCCTGGCACATTGATGCCCCGCCCATCCATGCCGTCAGCCCGGTGGGGAGCGGCGACTGCACCCTTGCCGGCATTGCCGTATCCTACGCACACGGACTCGCATTGGCCGAGGCCGTCTGTGCCGGTGTGGCCTGTGGTAGCGCCAATGCCCTCGTGCCCCATGCCGGGGTCTTTGATGTGGCCACCTACCAGCAATTTTTGACTACCCGACACATCACGCATATCCCCTAGACACACCCGTTCCGCCAGCCACCATCACCCCGTTCTCACACATATGTGGAACGGGGTCGTACCTTTTTGTACCACGCATGCGGTATATGGGCAGGAATCACGGAAAGGAGGATCCAATGCATACAAGTACCAGCCACAGCACGCATCACATGCAGCCCCATCAACGGCTCGTCGCTCACGGAGCCGAAACACTCAGCGATGCCGAGCTTGTCTCAATCGTCCTCGGCACCAGCCACGATGATCGGTGTGCCAATCAGCTCCTGACGGATGCGGGGAGTTGGTTGGGGTTACAGCGCCTGAGTGTGGAAGAGCTGACGCACACCATGGGAATCGGCATCAGTCGTGCCGTGCGACTCAAGGCCGTTCTCGATTTGCCTCGACGCATCGCCCAAATCGAGCTGGGCAGCCGCCCACAAATCCGCGCCCCCCAAGATGCCGCACAACTCATGCTCATCGAAATGAGCCACCTCGACCAAGAGCACCTGCGCGTCATCTGCCTCGACACCAAAAACCGTGTCCAGATTATCCAAACCTTGTACGTGGGGAGCCTGAATTCATCCCTGTTGCGTGTCGGTGAAATCTACAAAGAGGCCATTCGGCGCAATAGTTCGGCCATCATCGTGGTGCACAACCACCCATCGGGCGACCCCAATCCGTCTGCCGACGACATTCAGGTCACACGCGACATCATGGCAGCAGGCAAATTGCTCGACATTGACTTTCTCGATCATCTCATCATCGGGCACGGACAGTGGGTGAGCATGCGCGAACGCGGACTTGGCTTCCAGTAATGCATTGGGTGGCAGACCCCACCCCTACAACACAACGGAGGAATCCCATGCAGACCGAACACCAAAAAGCCGGCGAATTTCGGGACACCATTAGCGCATTCTGCACCTGTCTACGCGCCGAATCAGATGCCATCCTGCGCACGTGTGCCGCCTTTGAAAAGCTCCAAGGCTACCTCAGCGCAATCGCACACCAGGGGTACGCACCCGACGAGTCACACCACGCCAAGCAACGCCACACCATCGAAATGGCAATGATGCGCACCATCGTCACTCTCGACGAGATTTTTGCGGCCCATGATGCAGCCGCTCACGCCTACCAGGTGCTTGATCCCGTTGCAGCTGCATTCGCCATAGAGTTTTTTGGTCACGATGTCATCGGTACAGAACACCTCGACGACACCAATGACTAATCCGCCCCACGTCCCAGCGCCCATGGCACGCGCCCCACCGATGCCCCCATCCTCAGCAAAGGAGTTCCAATGCCCAACTATTTCCGCCGCATCAGACGGCAAATGCAAAATCTGATTTTCCACTTCGACACACGCATTCCCGCCGCACGACGTATCGTCAGTGCCATTGACCTGGTAGATCTGTACAGCAATATCGTGTTCCGCACACAAGCCACCACATCGGTACACTTTTTCCCGCATCAGTGCATGCTGTGGTGCAAGGCACTTGCAGAACTCGAAGCGAGCCTACGCGAGTACCCGGCAACCCATAGCGATCGGCGCTACTTCCGCCAAGTACACCAGAGCATTGCGGGCATTCGTGCCGATTTTGCGACACATCACCCAACGCTATTCACACAGGAGACACCATGAAACACCCGACCAAAGAGACCATTGCCAGCGTGGCCCGCTACATTGCCGCCTTGCATCAGGATGCACACGCACACACCATGCTGGCCACCGCCCTGCAAGAGTTCCACGATGTCCTCGTGCAGATGACCCAGGCCACTGCCACCGACACCCCTGCATACCAGGAATTGCAGTTTCGGCTCGCCGATATCGTCACCAACATCATTGACACGAATCGCATCGTTACCACGGCAAACGACGAATTACGCAGTGCAACACTCGCATACACGATTTGTCTGGAAAACAGCTAATCAACACACGCACGGGTGGGGGGATGCCCCCCACCCGTGCGTCGTACACCACATTTACCCGTATACGGCACGCTGGATGTCGCGCCAGCCAATCAGGTGTATCCCCTGCTGTTGCACGTAGGCACGCAACTCGGGGCTGGTCATCACCGTATAATCACGCACTCGCGCCTGCCAATCCGGACAAATCGCCCGCAGTTCGGGAGTATCAAGGGCCGGATGATGGATGAAATACGTTAACCCGGCAGGCAACTCATGGAACAGTTGCTGGGTGGCATCCAAGCCAGCGGTCGCATTGCCCAAATCCAGGGCACGGATGTGATCGCACAATGGCACACCCTGTGCACGGAGCTGTGCAATCATGGCAAGTTGATACGCTTGGGTCGCCGCATCGAATCCCAGTCGTGCCAAATCAGCTGCCGACTGATTTAGCAAAAACACCGGTGTAGCGGCTTCAGCCCCCAGCGCCATATAGTGTGGCACAATCCCCTCACCAAACATTGTCCCCATGTGCGAATCGAGGTGTGTGGGGTGCAAACCGTGATGCAATGCCAGCGCATACTGCGCCGCAATCTCGCGCTGAATCGCACTGCGATCCGCATGCGTATAGACTTCGGCCACACTCCGCGGCATATATCCGTCTGCATCTACCAGCCCATCTGCGCCGGTATGCGGTGCCAACGGGCGCCAGCGGTAGTGCGCCCATTCGCTCGTGAGCGTCAGGTGCACGCCGATGTCGGCATCTGGGTGTGCCACACTCCATGCAACTGCGGTAGCGGCCCACGCACACGGCATCATAATCGAGGCCGAGGTCACCACGCCCACGCCAAACAGCGTGTCGAGCACGGCCGTGGATGCCTGGCACATGCCCATGTCGTCGGCATGCACAATCACCACGCGGTCGTGGGCACTATACCCGAGTTTGGCCAACAGTGGATTCATGGTATTCCTTTCCGTGTGCGACTGCTACGGTGCCACCCGCCGAATCTGCCATACCCCATCCACCAGCGTATACACCACGCGGTCATGCAACCGGCTCGGGCGCCCCTGCCAGAACTCCACGGTATCGGGTTGTACCCGATATCCACCCCAAAACGGGGGGCGCGGTGGCTGCTCGCCGAAGCGCGCACTCGCCTCAGCAAGGCGCGCTTCGAGCATATCGCGGTTGGGGATGGTCTGACTCTGTGGAGAGGCCCATGCCCCCAACCGGCTCCCCAGCGGGCGGCTATTGAAGTAGGCATCTGATTCCTGTGCCTCGATTTTGTGCACGGTGCCCTCGATGCGCACCTGCCGTTCTAGTTCCGGCCAATAAAAAAGCAAGGCGGCCAGCGGATACGCCGCCATGGCCTGCCCTTTGCGGCTCTCGTAATTGGTAAAAAAGACAAAGCCACGTGTGTCCACTCCACGCAGCAACACGACCCGCGCTGATGGCCGATTATCACCATCCACGGTGGCTACTGTCATCGCATATGGCTCATGCATGTTGGCATCCATGGCCTGTGTCAACCACTGCGTAAACTGGTCTATCGGATTGGCGGCGACATCGGACTCATTCAAACCGGCCTGCGTGTAATCTTTGCGCGTATGAATCTGCATCGGTGTTACCTCGGTTGTGTGAAATCAGCAAGCAAAAGTGCCTGCCGAATGCTTGTCTCGATTTGGAGCCGCTCTGCGGTGGCCACATGCGTCATCAGCATGGTCACATGCTGGTGCATGCTGGCTTCGTGCATCACCATGCGCTGGCGCACCGCATCCATGTAGTGCACAAACTGCGCCCCCAGCATGCGCGTACGGAGCGTCGCCAGCCAGCCTGTACCAAACAACTGCTGGTAAAGTGGCGTGTCCTGCGGCCATGACGGCCAAGCGCCACCCACCTGTGCCTGTGCATCTGCGGGCAGGCGCTGTGCCAAGTACGACGTAGCTGTCGCCTGGAGCGCATCCACGCCCAGTAGCTGTTGCAGGGGCAACGGCCAATCTGCGGGGTGCGCATACGCATCCCCCTGCAGCACACGCAGCGCCTGCCCCGTGGCCAGTATCGTGGCTTGGGTGGCAGCATCGGGGAGTCCCACCGCGCTATCGGGGAGTCCCATCCGGGCCACCAAGAGCGCCACACTCCGATCCAGGATATTGGTCTGGCTCAACAATTCCGCTTCACGCTGCACAAAGGCGTGGTCGTGCGCCCCCGTTGTCCGCGCCTTGCGGATCATGCGCCAGCGATTACGGTGATAGTAGTAGTAAAAGGCACCACTCTGCTTGCCCGTAGCCGTTGACTCGTGGTGCTGTAGCTTGGCGGCTGGTACGGTCACACAGCGCTGTCCACGGGCACGCACACGCAGGCACAGGTCGAGGTCTTCGAAGTAGGCCGGAAAGAAGCCCTCGTCAAAACCACCCAGTTCTTGCCAGTCACGTCGGCGCAACGCCATCCCCGCCCCCGTCACATACGGCATATCACAAATCGCCGTCAACGGTTGATTGGTATGGGTCGTACGAAAGGTCACTGCATCGAAATCGGCACCACTATGCGTCAGCACCCCATGCGGTGGCGCCGCAATCACACTCCCCGCCACCCCGATGCGGTCATCGGCATCCAGCGCGTCACACAGCGCTGCCAGCCAGTGCTGGTCTACTTCGGTATCGGGATTGAGTGTGACCACAATCCGGCCACTCCCTGCCGCTACTCCTTGGTTGACTGCTGCCGCAAAGCCACGGTTGTGCGTATTTGCAATCAGGGTTGCCTGCGGCCAACACTGCCGAGCCACCGCCACACTGTCGTCGTGCGAGGCGTTGTCCACGACGACCACCTCGTAACCACCAGCGACATCGAGGTGTTGGATGGCTCGGGCACAGGCGGGCAACACATCCCCACTGTTGTAGGTCACAATGACAAGGGTCGCAGTTGGCATCGGCGTTCTCTTCTCACTAGATTGGTGCTCCACATGCTCATCTTATCACGGTCATCTGTGGTGTATATCCGCACATCCATGCACACCGCTCCCCCCAATCTGCCACCACATATGGCATTCATTTGATGGAGATGCGCAAACAATTGTGCACCACCAGAAATTCACCCTTGACATTATGTCTCATCCTCTCTATAATGAAACATAAGTTCTAACGAACATTTATTCGCATTTACGAAAGGGGCGTAGCCGTGCAGCATTCCGACTCCCTGTCTGCTCGACAACGCGAGATTCTCGAATACATCGAGCAATTTGTTGAGCAGCACAATTACCCGCCTGCCATCCGCCAAATCCAAGAGGATCTCGCCATCTCGTCAACATCGGTGGTGGCCTACAACCTCAAAGTCCTCGAGCAACGGGGTGCACTCCGCCGCGAAGGCAAAGTCTCACGCGGTATCTCTATCCCCAAAACCGACGTCGTCCCATTTGCGGCCATCTCCACCCAAGTCCCCCTCCTCGGCACCATCACCGCCGGGCAACCCCTGCCCGACCCCGAAGACCTGAGTAGTGCCAATGCGGATGTGGTTGATGTCCCCGCTGATGTTGTCCCCACCAACAAGCTCCACAACGTCTACGCCCTCAAGGTGCGTGGCTATTCCATGATTGACGCCCTCATCGGCGACGGCGACATCGTCTTGCTCCGCTACCAAGAAACTGCCGAACAAGGCGACATGGTAGCCGCGCGCATCATCAGCGAGAATGCCGTCACCCTCAAGCGTTTCTACCGCGAAGGCGACCGCGTGCGTCTCCAGCCGGCCAACATCACCATGGCACCCATCTATGTCGCCGCCCACGATGTGCGCATCCAGGGGCGGGTGGTCGGTGTCATGCGTAGCATGATGTAGTGGTGTGTTTTATCTGCGCCCGTGGTGCCTCGTGCACGACGGGCGTTGTTGTTTTTGGTTTACTCTTTGGGGAAAAAACAGCGCACCCGCACCCCATCCTCCGCACACCCCCACCGGTAATCGCGTTGACACATTGTTGCGTTGTGTGCGGTATGGTGTGACGGGCTACATGCGGGCACCGCATCCTGATGCTGGTGGCATATGTGTGCACCGCCCCCACTCCATCCGTCACTTGTCACGGTGCGCCCGCAGTGCGATGCGCACTGCGGGCGTGCACGAGGTGATGCCAGGGGCTGTTTTCCACCCCCACACACCTCACAACAACGGACGGAACTTGTAGCCGTACAGCAACAACCCATCTGCGCCCATGTCCTCGAGCAGACGCGTCACCATTTCCACATCCATGCCAATCACGACATCGTGCGCATCACAATCGGTCAGTTGGGCAGTGATTCGTGGTCCTTCGGCGAGTTGGATGATGGCCACCATATACGGCACCTCACCTGCATGCCCTGCAGGTGGCTGATGAATGACCGCGTAGGTGCACAGCGTGCCACGCCCACTCAATACATGTGGTTGCCATTCCGTGCCATCACGCGGTGGAAAGGCGATTGCGCCCGTCTGTGTGTGGCGACTCCCCTCCAGCCGGTAACGTGCGTGGCGCACGCGCCAATGTCGTGCAAGTTCCATGGTCATTGTTCCTCTCAAACGCTACGCACCAACCAGTACATGCGCCACCGCTGTATTCGCAATCCCGGCCATACACACCGCCAGCGCCCGTGTTGCACCTGGCACCTGGGTAGATGCATGGCCACGGAGCTGTGTCGTTAATTCCACCAGTTGATAGACACCAAGTGCACCCACCATATCTCCACGTGCTTTGCATCCCCCCGCTAATGCGAGTGGGACACTCCCATCCGGACGAATGGCTCCCGTACTCCCCAGCGTGGTGCCACTCCCTCGTGGCGTGATACCCATCGCTTCCACGGCCAACACGGCACAGATGCCATGCGCATCATCCAGGTCGTAGACGTGCACCTCTTGCAACGCACACCCGGCCTGGGTCAGGGCGCGTTGAGTCGCCAGGCGAATCGCCGTCAAATCGAGGAGATCGGCACGCTCATGCAGGGCGAGCGTGTCGGTGGCCACCCCCGACCCCGCTATCCGCACCGTGCGACCACACTGTGTCACCGGCTGTGCGGTGATAATCAGTGCGGCAGCGCCATCGGCCATCGTTGCACAATCGAGCAAACAGAGCGGGTCTGCCACCATGCCCGCACTCTTGAATTTTTCTGCGCTAATTGCAAAGCGATACAAGGCATGCGTATTGGCCACCGCATTGGCATGTGCGTTCACAGCAAAATGGGCAAAGTCGAGCGGGGTAACCGCATAGTCGTGCATGTATCTGCGCATCAGCATGGCCCATTGTGCAGTTTGTGTGACCCCATGCACACCCTCCCAGTCGCCATCGCTCAAAAGCGCTACTGCAGCTTCACGCTGTTCATCGAGCACATCGCTGACTTTTTCTACACCCACCACTGCGACGGCTTCGTGCATGCCACTCGCCACCGCCAGCATCGCCTGCCGAATCGCCAACCCACCGGCGGCTCCACCACCATCCAGAGAGAGTATTTCGATGCCAGTCAGACCAGCCGCATGGGCAATCGCTGGTGCCAGATTACTCTGCATGCCGATGGCTGCCCCCAGGGCATTAGCCACATAGAGTGCCCCAACTGGTGGGTGTGCACTCGTAGCCAACGCCCCGTGCAGCGCTTCACTCGCCAGCGACAACGCCGTACGATTCCAATGCTCAGCCACCGCTGTTGCATAGGTTCCCGCCACAAACACAGGTCGCATACTTACCCCATTACCAATTTATTGCGCCATTTGGCGTAGACGGCATACTCAATCATCGTGGTACGTGCCAGGTAGCGTGCCGTAGCCGGGGCACGCTCACGGCGGGCGAGCAGTGCATCGGTCACCCGCAACAGGTACGCATCCGAGCCCGAGCCTGAGCCATAGCTGGCCATCAGAATCACGTCACCCGGCTGAGCGATATCGAGTGTGGCACACAGGCCGAGGATCGCTGCCGCCGAATAGGTGTTGCCGATGGTGTTGGCGAGCAGCCCGGGGGCAATCTGCTCATTGCGAAAGCCGAGTTGTTTGGCGACCACCTGGGGAAAACGTGCGTTGGGCTGGTGAAAGACCGCATACGTCACATCTGCCGGTGTGATGCCCAGTTGCGTCATCAAGGCCTGGCTCGCATTACGCACCTGGTTGAAATAGGCCGGTTCCCCCGTAAAGCGATTGCCGTGTACGGGATATGGGCGGTCAGCCCGCCGGAAAAAGTCGGGCGTGTCACTCACATACGACACCGTCTCTTCGATGGTGGCCACACTCTCGGTAGCCGCACCAATGATGACGGCTGCAGCACCTGCTGCCGCCGTATATTCGAGGGCGTCACCAGGGCGGCCTTGGGCAGTGTCGGCACCAATCGCCAGCACATAGCGCCCCATGCCACTCCCCACCAGACCCATGCCGGCAGTCATGGCTTCGCTCCCCGCTTTGCAGGCAAACTCAAAATCGGCACTACTCACAAACGGCGTTGCCCCGAGCGCCTCAGCAACCACTGTCCCCGACGGTTTGACACTATAGGGGTGTGATTCACTACCCACCCAGACCGCATTCAAGTCGTTTGGTGCAATGTTGGCACGTGCCAGCGCATTGCGTGCCGCTTCCAGTGACATGGTAATCACGTCTTCGTCGGGGCCGGGTACACTTTTGGATTCCACAGGCACCCCACCATGACCACCCGTCCAGACCTTGGCAATTTCTTTGGCGGCAATCCGGTAGCGCGGTACATACGCACCATAGCCCACAATCCCCACTGCGTGGGTCGGTTTCATGACCACTCCTTGATTCTGTCTATGCCAATTCGGTGCGTAGTGTCGCAATAATGGCGTGTGCAGTAGCCAGTTTGATGCTGTGCTGTGCAATCATGCGTTCAGCCACCAGCACCACTTCATCCCCTTCGGCGCCGGCCGCCATGGCGATTTGGCGGGCATGCAGCGCCATGTGTCCCCGCTGAATTCCCTCAGTTGCGAGGGCGCGCATCGCCGCCAGGTTCGAAGCGAGGCCGGCGCAGACACACACCTCGGCCAGCTCACCCGCATGCTGTACATCGAGCAATTGCAGGGCGGCTTGGGCGCTCGGATGTACGCGTGTGGCGCCACCCACAATCCCCACTGCCAGCGGCATCGTCAATTCACCACACAGATATCCTTCATCATCGCGGTACCAGTGCGACAGCGACGTGTAGCGCCCACTGCGGGCCGCCCACGCATGTGCACCGGCTTCGATGGCACGCCAGTCGTTCCCCGTGGCCACAATCACGGGGTCAATCCCGTTCATGATGCCTTTGTTGTGGGTAGTAGCCCGGTAGGTGTCTACTGCTGCAAAGGCATAGGCCCACAACATGCGCTCCACCACATCAGCCCCAGCAATGCCGTCACGCTCGAGTGAATGTGGTGCAATGCGCACCCGCGCACTCGCCAAGCGTCGGTCAGTGAGATTGGACAAGATGCGCAACATGGCCCGGCCACCACTGAGTTCTTCTACAATGGGGGCCACCGCTTCACACATCGTGTTGATGGCATTGGCCCCCATGGCATCACGGCAATCCACGAGCAGATGCACCACCAACATGGCCCCCATGGGAGATTCGGCGTAGTGGTGTATTTCGACATCACGGGCACCACCACCACGCGCCACCATGGACTGGCTCTGTGCATTGGCTGATTCGATCAAGCGCATACGCGCCGCATGAATTGCAGCCATGGCCTGCGCCATATCGGGGATTTCGATAACTTGGATTTGCCCAATCATGATAGGGTCGGTGTGTGATGCCACAAAGCCACCGCTCTCACGTGCCATGCGTGCCGCATAGCTCGCTCCCGCCACAATGGATGGCTCTTCGACGACCATGGGTACGAGGCGGTCGCGGCCGTTTATCTGGAAATTCGTGGCCACACCGAGTGGTAGTTCGTAGGTGCCGACCACATTTTCAATCATTTTGTCGGCGCGCTCCATCCCGAGCTGTCCACCAGCCAATGCCGCTAGTGTGGCATCGTCGCAGGTTGTGGCATCACGCAGGCGGTCGCGCCGCATCTGTGGGGTGAGGCGGTAGAATCCTTCGATGCGTGAGGTTGTCTGTTTCTTCATGCCGTGACTCCCTGTGTCATTCGTCTGCTCATCATAGATGATGCAGGCTATCAGTTGCCTACAATTCACTGTCAAAACCTCTCAATATCTGCATTTTCGCTCTACAAATCCCACGAATTGCATTCACACAATACATACATCACCCTCGATTTACGGGTTGTTTGCGCACTGTGGCAGGGATATCATCCCCCCAAACCCGCGCACCCACAACTCGGTGCCACTACCGCAGGAGCATGCATTCACTTCCGTACATGTATACGAGATTTTGCGTAAAAAACACAGAAAAACCTGGTATCTTTTCCGGCATATTTCAGCACTTTTTTTCAAACACCCACCACAATTATGCTATAGTGGAATAGACAAGCACACTCCACGTATGCGGGCGTAGCTCAGTGGATTAGAGCAGCGGTCTTCTAAACCGTTGGTCGTGGGTTCGAGTCCCGCCGTCCGCGCCACACCTCCCATGCACACCGAGGAGCACTACCCATGCATGTTGACAAACTCAACGACTACCAGCGTGCGTCACGCCGTACGTGGAGCCTCATCAAGACCGATCATGCCATCGTCTACCCCACCCTCGGGCTCACCAACGAAGCCGGGGAAGTAGCCGGTAAAATCAAAAAAATCTTCCGCGATCGTGGTGGTGTCATCAGTGATGCCGACCGCGAAGCACTCAAACACGAGCTCGGTGATGTGCTGTGGTACTTGGCACAAATCTGCACAGAGCTCGATATCACCCTCGAGGATGTGGCGAGTACCAACCTCACCAAGCTCTACGACCGCCTTGAACGCAATACTATTGGGGGCGATGGTGACAATCGCTAATTACATGGAGTGTGAGGTATGACCACTGCGGTACCCTTTGATGTCTCCATCGTCATCCCGTGTCTCAACGAAGCTGAAACACTCGCCGCTGTCATCCGCAAAGCCCGTGCAGGCTTTGTGCGCCTCGGTATCAACGGCGAAGTGGTGGTGGCCGACAACGGTAGTAGTGACGGCTCACAAGCTATTGCCACCAGTGAAGGCGCACGCCTCGTCCATGTACCTGAACGTGGCTACGGCGCCGCCTTGCACGGCGGTATCAGCGCCGCACACAGCGAATTCGTGGTGATGGGTGATGCCGACGACAGTTACGACCTCGGCGCCATTGACGAGTTTTTGGTGCAGCTCCGGGCTGGTGCGGATCTCGTGATGGGGAACCGCTTTCGTGGACGCATCATGCCCAATGCGATGCCGTGGCTCCACAAGTATCTCGGCAATCCGGTGCTGAGCTGGCTGGGGCGCGTCCTCTTTCGCTCATCGGTTGGTGATTTCCACTGTGGGCTCCGTGCGTTCCGCAAATCGGCGTGGCAGGCCATCCAACTCCAGACGAGTGGCATGGAATACGCCAGTGAAATGGTCATCAAGGCGGTGCTCTTCCATCAGCGCATCGTGGAAGTCCCCATCACCCTCTACAAGGATGGTCGGTCACGCCCCCCCCACCTGCGCACGTGGCGCGATGGCTGGCGCCATTTGCGCTTCATGCTGGCGTATGCCCCCAACTGGGTCTTTTTGGCACCGGGGAGTCTGCTCACCCTCGTGAGCGCCGGGGCACTCGCCTGGTTGATTCCTGGGCCACAGACCATCAACGGCATCACCTTTGACATCAATACCATGCTGGTGGCCGCCGCATCGCTCTTGTTTGGAGTGCAGGTCGTTCTCTTTGGCCTACTCGCCAAGAAGTACCTGATTGCCACGGGTCTGGTGCCTGATTCACCGCGCTTTGCCAAAATCAACGATGTAATCACCCTCGAATATGGCCTGCTGACTGCCATCCTCTTGGCCGTCATCGGCATCATCCAAATCGCCCAAGTCTTTGCGAGTTGGCAACAGGTCGGCTTCAACGACCTCGACCCAACACAGAGTGCCCGCCAAACAGTGACGGGAGCAGTTGCCGTCATCTTGGCAGGGCAAATCGGTTTCACCAGTTTGTTTCTGAGTATTTTGGGGTTGAATATCCGCAAACGTCCCTAATCGTGTACCGCTAAGTAAAGAGGTAGAGATGAAATCGTCGCACGACAATGCACCGCTCGAGATGTTGTATACGGGGAATGCACCCAGCTGGCAGAATCCCTCCCTGACCAACATCAACAAGCTCCCCCCCCACGCCACGTTGTACCCGCATGCAGACGCAACGAGTGCACTAACTGGTGACCGAAGCAGATCACCGTGGGTACAGCTCCTCAACGGAGAGTGGCAGTTTGCCATTTTTTCTAAACCCGACAACGTGACACCCAACGCCCTGCATGTGAGCACGTGGCATACGGTCAACGTGCCCGGTCTATGGACGTTGCAGGGCTTTGAACGACCACAGTACCTCAACATCAAAATGCCCTTCCCCAATTTGCCCCCCGAAGTCCCCGAACAGAACACCGTTGGCGTCTACCGGCGCACCATGAGCGTGCCCACCACCTGGCAGGGACGTCGTGTCATCGTGCACTTTGGTGGTGTCGAAGGCATGTTGTGCGTGTATGTGGATGGCGTGGCAGTGGGGATGAGCAAAGATGCACGCACCCCGGCCGAATTCGACATTACGCGCCTTGTGACGCCTGGCCAATCCCACGAGTTGATGGCCGTGGTCGTACGCTGGTCGGATGCAGCGTTTATCGAAGATCAAGATGAATGGTGGCATGCAGGTATTGCCCGCGAAGTCTTGATTTACAGCACCAGTGTGCCCTATCTCCGTGACATGACCGTGGTCGCCAAACCCGATGATTCCTACCGTGGCGGCACCCTCAATGTCAAAGTGGCCGCCAATACGCCGGGCGACATCCGCAACGACTGGCATGTCTCGCTCCAGCTCTACGGCCCCGACCAAAAACCCTGTTTCGACGAGGCACTGGTCGAGCACCCGCGCTGGAACGACATGACCAAGTACGTGATGGATTCGTGGGGGGCACGGCTCGCCGCCTACGACGAAATCGAATTCACGGCATCGCTCAAACGGGTCAGTTGTTGGAATCATGAACAGCCCGAATTATATACGGTGCTCCTCACCTTCCATACACCCCACGGTGCCGAATACTACGCGGTGCGCACCGGCTTCCGTGATGTCAAAATCAGCAACCGCCAGTTGCTCATCAACGGCCAACCCGTCCTCATCGTGGGGGTCAACCGCCATGAGCACGACGACGTGACTGGGCGTGTGCTTAGCCGTGAATCCATGGAAAAAGATGTGCACCTGATGAAACAGTTCAACATCAACGCCGTGCGCTGCTCCCATTACCCCAACGACCCCCGCTTTTACGAATTGTGCGATGAATACGGCCTATACGTGATTGACGAAGCCAACATCGAATCACACGCCTTTAGTTTCGACATTTGCCGTGATGGGCGCTACACCGAAGCGTTCGTGGACCGTGTGCGCAACATGGTCGAACGCGACAAAAACCACCCCAGCATCATTGCCTGGTCGCTGGGCAACGAAAGCGGCTACGGTCCCAACCACGATGCTGCTGCCGGCTGGGTACGGCATGCCGACCCCACCCGCGTGCTCCACTACGAAGGTGCCATCGCCCAGAGCTTCGGCAACAACAGCAACTGGGACAAAGGGCACTCCGCCACCGACCTACTCTGTCCCATGTACCCCCAACTCGCCGATATCATCGCCTGGGCCACCAACGGCTCATCCGACCAGCGCCCACTCATCATGTGCGAATACTCGCACGCCATGGGCAACAGCAACGGTACATTGGCCGACCATTTCGCCGCATTTGAAACGTATCACGGCCTGCAGGGGGGCTTCATCTGGGAGTGGGTTGACCACGGTATTCGCCAAACCACCGGCGACGGGCGCCCCTACTGGGCATATGGTGGCGACTTCGACGATACCCCCAATGATGCCAATTTTTGCGCCGACGGGCTCATCTGGCCCGATCGCACCCCCCACCCCGCCCTCTACGAATACAAATATCTGGCACGCCCCGTGCGGGTCAATCCGGTCAGCGATGCAGCAGGCAGCTACCGTGTCACCAACATGCGCTACTTCAGCGACATTGACGACTTGAGTGGTGAATGGAGCATCGAAGTAAACGGGGTAGTTGAGCTCACCGGCAGCGTCAATGTGCGTGGCATCAATGCACGCAGTAGCCGCGATATCCACATCCCGGCCGTGCTCCAGATTGCAGCCAACCATCCACGCCAACTAGTCACCATCACCTTTCACTTCGTCAAGCGCCGGTCGAATCACTATGCACCGATTCGCCACGAAGTCGCATGGGACCAACACGTGGTCCAAGAGTCACAACGCCTGACCACCTATGTGCGTGGCGCACGCATCAAGCGCGACAACACGGGCATCGTGTTGCAAGCAGGGCGCGTCAAAGCGCGCTTCAGCGCCACCACCGGCGAATTAGTTTCGTATGGGACCCCGCGCCGTAACTTCATCGTTGCCGGCCCACAACTCCATCTGTGGCGCGCCGCCCTCGACAACGACGGGCTCAAGCTCGAGCCGGGCAAACCGTTCAAACTCCTGACGACGTGGCAGGGGCTCGGCTACGACAACATTCAGATGACACTCGGCGATATCGAGCAAATTGGCGCCAAAATCAGCTTCACCTACTACGGTAGTGGGCGCAGCAATCCAGCCGATTTCCGCCATACAGCGACCTACACCATGAACAACAACGGCTCGCTCCACATCGAGCACTACATCAAATTCGGTGCCGAAATCAGCGATGTACCGCGTGTCGGTGTTACCATGGCCATCCCCCTGCAGTACCGCGATGTGACCTGGCTCGGTCGTGGCCCCTGGGAAAACTACCCGGACCGCAAGGCATCCGCAGTCATCAGCCAATACAACCGCGACGTTGATGACCTACACGTCCCGTATATCATGCCCCAAGAAAACGGTCTACGCTGTGATGTCACTGACATCACATTCGACAACAAGCGGGGCAGTAGCCTGATTATTCGCAGCGATGACACGTTCCAGTTCTCGGCCAGCCGCTTTAGCACCGATGACCTCTTCCGTGCACTGCATACTACCGACCTCGTGCCACGCGATCATATCATCGTCAATATTGACCATCTGCATCGTGGCGTCGGCAGTGCCAGTTGTGGCCCTGACACACTCGAGCAATACAAAATTCTCAGCCGTCGCCACCGCTTCGGCTTCACCATGTCCATTGGCGGCGACGAGGAATAAGCCTCCCCGCAACCACCATTGCCGTTGCCTGATGAACACAGACGCCGCGTGCCGTGATAAACCGGCACGCGGCGTTGGTACGTGTAGATGGGATTGTGCCTGTTACGCACGTATATCTACTGGAGCAAATTGCGCATTGTAGTCGCTCATGCCACCCGGCAATACTACACCGGCGACTGCCACACCGTGGGCGCGCAAGAATGCCGCACTAATAGTGGCGCGCTGGCCACTTTCACACACCACATACAACGGCGTGTGCGGCAACTGCGTATATGCCTCACGTAACTGCAGATGCGGCACCAGCACTGCTCCTTCGATGACGCCTTTGGCATGCTCGTGCGCATCACGTACATCGAGCACTTGTCCACCAGCCATCACCACATCGTGCAAATCGGCCACACGCATTGTCGGCAAGGCAACAGCATTCGTCAGCGCCACATGACTCATCCCAGCCACATGGTATCCTGCATCGCGGGCAGCCTGGGCAGCGATTTCGGCAGTGGCAATCGTATCCGCATAGACGACAATACTCGCACCTGCAGGCACAAATGCCCCCAGCCGTGTGGTGTAGGAATCACGTTGATACGGGATGCTCAATGCCCCGGGGACATGCCCCTTGGCGAACATCAACGGTGCCCGCACATCAACCACAATCGTGCCTTTGGCACTGGCCGCCTGCATAAACGCTTCAGACACCGCACTCGCATGCTGTCCATAGTAGCCAGCCGGCAACGGCAACTCACCACGGTTGGTGTTGCGATGCGTCAAAATCGCCTCGACGACCTCACGCACATCACCACGCATCCATGTATCAAATGTGGCATAGTCGGGAGCTTGCAGCGCCCAGTTATGCCGCCGCTCAAAGCCGATGGTGCTCGATGCTTTGCCACTCATCGCCCGCCCACCACAGGCTGAGCCACCAAAATGCCCTGGGAAGATTTCGACATCATTGGCCAACATCATAATCTTTTGCAGGCTCTGGTACATCACGTCCGTGCCTGTGCCCGGCAGACTCACCAAATCAACCCGCGCCACATCACCCACAAAGAGCGAATCCCCCGTAAAGACAAACCACGGCGCATCGCTCCGTGGCGTGTCGCTCACCACATAACAGGTGTGCTCGGGGGTGTGCCCCGGTGTGTGCATGGCACGTACCGCCAGATTGCCAATCATCACTACATCACCATCGTCAATCGCATGATGCGCAAATTGCACGTCAGCAAGGCGTGGTGCGTAGATGGTGGCATCGGTCAAGGCCTGAATCGCACGCCCCGTTGAGTAATAGTCTGCATGCATGTGCGTCTCAAATACCGCCGTAATCGTCAAACCTTTTTCGGCGGCCAGCGTCACATACTGCTCAGCGGGCAACCCGGGATCAATCACTGCGGCTTCACCCTTGGCAATACAGCCAATGAGGTACGACGCTGCCGCGAGTTGGTCATGGTAAAACTGTCGAAAAATCATGTTTCCCTCCACATGATGCGTCATTTTTATGTTGATACGACCATATCATCAAAATCATATTAAGTCAATAGGATTTTAGTGATATTACCGTTATCCACACGTTAAATAGACAGCACCTTAAAATTCAGTGGGGAGGTTGGCGGCGCGCCAGCTTTTGATCCCCCCGAGCACATTCGCCACATTGGTGTACCCGTTCTGGCGGAGCAGGTCAGCAGCCACTTGGCTACGGTTACCCGAGCGACAGAAGCAGGCGATAGGGCGATTGGTGGGCACTTCGTTGAGGCGCATGGCCAAGTCCGGCAACGGGATAAGCACGGACCCTTTAACATGCCCATCTTGGACATATTCTTCGGGGGAGCGTACATCGAGCACCATCACGTTGTCGCCACGATCGAGTCGGGCCGCCAAATCTTGTACAGTCATGTCCATGGGGAGTTGCTCCTGTGTGCCCGTGGGGGCGCTATTGCTGGTGGTCGAATTACCACATGCACTCAAACCAATCACCATTACCGGCATCGTGAACAACAGACGTCGTATACGATTCATGCGCTTGCTCCTTTTTTATGGCATCTGATGCATATGGCCATGATCTGTTTCCATGGCCTGGGCCCATTCGGTCAAGAGTGACACCACTGCGGTATCGGTACTCGTCAGCATCACCGCCCCGCCCACCGGGGTATCGTGGTAGTCCACGCGAAGCGCCTGGGCATATGGGGCAAGCTTGGCACCAACAGCCGCTGCACTTGGACTCATCTCATCACTAAAATCACCGGCCTGATACCGCGCTACTTCGCTCTGCATATGCGTGCGTATTGTGGCAATGGTGTCACTTTGGCTGGCATCG